>JBDTMB010000383.1:0-5830 GCA_039934485.1 Vicinamibacterales bacterium | reverse complement strand
CGGCCGGGACGTCGATGTACGACCGGATCCTGGTGATGGCGACCAGTTCGGCGCCGGCGGCGGCGAGTGGCGCGGCGAGACCGACACCTTCAGGTCCGGGTCCAAACATCGGCACCCAACGCTTCGTGCCGCCCCGCGCAGTGATTCAACCACCTGAAGATGACGAACCGGAGGACGAACCGGAGACCCCGCAGAACCAGCCGGTCTTCACGTTCCCGCAACCGGGGCAGCAACCTGGTGGCTTTGGACCGCAGGGCGTCGTGATGCCGCCGCCCAACATGAATCCCAACGGCAACGGGCCTTCGACGATCACGATCAATCCGCCGCCGCCGCCCGCTGCCACGCCGAACAACGGTTTTGGGGTCACGGGCGCACCGACGCCAGGAATGATTCAGCAGCCCGCGCAACCGGGTCAGCCAGGGCAGCCTGGCCCCATGGTTCGGCCGCCAGGCAAATAGGCCTCCCATGCGGTGTCGGGGCGCTGCCGTTGTCGCGCGTCCCGCAATCCCTTCGTACCTGCGCTGACTGCCTCGTCCCGCTCACTCGGCGTACAATCAGCGTGAGCCGTCGCATCCCCCGCGCGCCGCTCTCTTCTTGAATGGCGGACATCGAGCGTTACACCCCCGACGACCGGCGCGGCATCGAGCAGCTCTACCGGCGCACGTTTGGTATTGAGGCCTCCGATCGCTTGCGCCTGCGTTGGGATTGGACGCGCAAGAACCCGGCGAGCGGGATGGAGCCGCCATTCTGGGTGGTGCGCGAGGGGCCGACGATCATCGCGGCCTGTCCGCTGATGCCGGTGAAGGTGGTGGTGTCGGGCACGGAGATCGCGGGCACCTGGAGCGCGGATCCGCTGGTGGCGCCGGAGCGCCAGCGACAGGGCCTGGGTGGCGCGCTGCTGCGCGGTTGGGACCGCGGCACGGGCGTCGCGCTGGCGGCCGGGCTGGCCGGCGCGGCGCGCCAGCGGCTCGATGAAATGCGCTGGCCGAAGTCGCTGGCGCTGCCGTGCCTCGTCAAGCCGATCAGCCGCCGCGCGCTGAGGCGTCCCACCTGGCCGGTGGCGTTGAACCGGCTGGTGTCCGCGGTGGCGCTACCGCTCGTGCGCGTGGTGGCGCGGGCGCGGCCGCTCAAGGAGGAAGTGGAAGTCGTGCGGCGATTCGACGCCAGCGCGGACCGCTTGTGGGATCGGCTGGCCGGCCGCTTTACGATGGCGGTCCGTCGCGACGCGAAGTACCTGAACTGGAAGTTCGTCGAGCCGCCGCACGTGCGTTACACCGCGGCGCTGCTACGGCGCGGCGACGAGGTCGACGGCTACGCGGTGTATCGTCACCTGCGCGAGCCGCAGGGGCGGGTCACGCAGATCGTCGACTTCCTGGCGGATCCTGCCGACGAACGCGGGATGATGACGCTCATCCGCTGGATTGATCGGGAAGCCCGCACCGCGGATTCCGACAAGATCCGGTGTTACGCCACGCACGCCGCGGTGCGCCGCGTGCTTCGGCGCTCCGGGTATTTCGTGGTCAAGTCGGGGATCGATCTCACCGCCAAGGTCAACGCGGTGCCGGTCGGCAAGCATTTTTACGATTCATCGGACGCCTGGCACTTCACGCTGGGCGACGGCGAACTCGATCATTGAGGATTCGCAGATGTCACTAGAGCAATCACTCACCGCCGACATTGTCACGGCGATGAAGGCCAAGGACGCGACGCGGCTCACCGCCTTGCGGATGTTGAAGACCGCGCTCACCAACAAGAGCATCGAGAAAGCGCGCCCGCTCGAAGGGGCGGAGGAACTGCAGGTGGTGTCGATGCTCGTGAAGCAGCGGCGCGACTCGATCGAACAGTTCACGGCAGGCGGCCGCAAGGACCTCGCGGACAAGGAAAGCGCGGAGATCACCGTGCTCGAGGCGTACCTGCCGGCGTCGGCGTCTGAAGACGAGCTGGCGCAGGCCGTGGCCGCCGCCGTGGCCGAGACCGGCGCGAGCGGGCCCAAGGACATGGGCGTGGTCATGAAGGCCGCCAAGGCCGCGCTGGTTGGGAAGACCGTCGACGGCAAGAAACTGAACGACCTGGTCCGGGCCCGGCTGGCCGGCTGACCCAAGGGCCGTCACCAGGCTCATCACGACAACCGTGCAACCATCGTGAATCCTCGCAAACATTTTCACCGGGTGCGCCGTCTATATCTTTGAAAGGCCTAGTCAGCCTCTCACCATCCTCCTTAGGGCCCCGGCCGAACGGCCGGGGCCCTATTTTTGTTCAGGATGTTAAGGTACGCTCGGATGAGCTGATGCCCGACTCTCATCCTCGCCTGGCCCGATCCGCAGGCTTGTTCGGGCTGGCGACGATCACCAGTCGGATCCTCGGCCTGGTGCGGGACCAGGTGCTGGCCTACTATTTCGGCGCCGGCAACGCGATGGACGCGTTCCGCGTCGCCTTCCGGGTCCCCAACCTCGTTCGCGATCTGTTTGCCGAGGGCGCGATGAGCGCGGCGTTCGTGCCGACCTTCACACGGCTGCTCACTTTGCACGGCCGCGACCGGGCCTGGCTGCTGGCCAGCTCGGTGATCAACGCGCTGCTGATTGTCACCTCCCTCCTCGTGATCGGCGCGATGGTGTTCGCCGATCCGCTGGTGCGGCTGTTCGCCTCGGAGTTCGCGGCGGTGCCCGGCAAGATCGAACTCACCGTCCAGCTCACCCGCCTCATGCTGCCCTTTCTGACGATGGTCGCGGTGGCCGCGGCGTTGATGGGCATGCTCAATTCGCTCGGTCATTTCTTCGTGCCGGCGCTGTCGCCGGCGATGTTCAACGTCGCCAGCATCGTGGTGGCGGTGGTGTTCATCCCGCTGGCCGATCGGATCGGCGTCCAGCCGATCGTGATCGTGGCGATCGGCACCCTGGTCGGCGGCGTGGGACAACTGCTGATCCAGTGGCCGCCGCTTCGGCGCGAAGGCTTCCGGTATCGCGCGGTGCTCGACGTCAAGGACGAAGGGCTCCACCAGGTGTTGCTGCTGATGGGCCCGGGCACGATCGGGATGGCGGCGACGCAGATTAATGTGTTCGTCAACACCATGCTCGCCACCGGCCAGGGCACCGGCGCGGTGTCGTGGCTCGACTACGCCTTTCGCCTGATGTACCTCCCGATCGGATTGTTCGGCGTGTCGATCGCCACCGCCGCCACACCCGCCATCTCGCGGATGGTGGCGGAATCGGACTTCGCGCGCATCCGATCGACGATCGCGGGCGCCATCAACCTGATGTTGCTGCTCAACGTGCCGGCGATGGTGGGGCTGATCGTCCTCGCCCGGCCGATCGTCGCGGTGATCTTCGAACGCGGACGCTTTTCGGCCGCGGACACGGCGGCCACGGCCGGTGCGCTGCAGTTCTACGCCATCGGCCTGGTCGGCTACTCCGTGGTGCGCATCGTGTCGCCGACGTTCTACGCCTTGCGGCGCAGCCGGATTCCGGTGATGGTGAGCGCGGCGTCGGTGCTCGTGAATATCGTCCTGAACCTGATTCTCGTGCGCGTGATGGGCTACCGCGGCCTCGCGCTCGGCACCTCGATTACGGCGATCGTCAATGCGGCGGCGCAAATCTGGCTGCTGCGGCGGGAGCTTCACGGCGTCGACGGCGCCCGGATCGTGTCCACCCTGGTGCGGGTCGTGGCCGCCGCCGCCGCGATGGGCGCCGTCGCCTGGGGCAGCCATCTCCTGCTCGAAGCCTGGTTGCCCGGACCGGCGTTGGGCCGCCAGGTGGTGCGATTGGGCGGCGCCATCGGCCTGTCGCTCGCCACCCTCGCGGCAGCGGCGCACCTGCTCCGCATTCCCGAGTTCGACGAAACGCGCGACCTCATCGTCGGCCGCCTTCGCAGGATGGTCGGATGAGCACGCGGGGCTGGTTCGGGTTGAACCCCACCATTTTCAAGATCGCGTCGACGCACCTGGTGGTTGACGCGTATACGAACATCTACGCGCCGCTGCTGCCGCTGCTGATACCCGCCCTCGGCCTGAAGCTGGCGGCCGCCGGCACGCTGGCGATGGCCTTCCAGATGGCGAATTCCGTCTCGCAGCTGGGGTTCGGCACGCTCGCGGATCACTGGCGCCCGCGGGTGCTGGTAATCGGCGGGCCATTGCTCGCGGTGACCGTGCTGAGCTTCATCGGCTGGTCGACCTCGGCGTGGACGCTGGGGCTCGTCCTGGTGGCGGGCGGCCTTGGCGGCGCGGCGTTTCACCCGCCGGCGGCGGCGCTGGTCTACAAGCTCGCGGACCATCGCAAGGGCCTGGCGATGTCGGCGCACCTCTCCGGCGGGTCGCTCGGTTTCTCGCTGTCGCCGATCCTGTTTGCGCCCTTCATCGCCTACATCGGCCTGAAGTGGTCGCCACTCATCATGATTCCCGGGCTGCTCGCCTTGTCGTGGACACTGCGGCAAGTGCCGCCGATGGCGTTGCTCCCGGCGCACGAGCGATCGACCTGGGCCTCGCTGCGTCCCGCCGCGGTGCCGTTGACGCTGCTCTACTTCACCATCGTGCTTCGCACGGCGACGTCGTACGGCTTCATGACCTTCGCGCCGACGTTGCTGACGCGGCAGGGCCTGACGATCGGCGAAGCCAGCCTGGCGGTGTCGTTGTATCTCTTCGCGAGCGGGATCGGCGGCTTCATCGGCGGGCCGCTCTCCGATCGGCTCGGCCCTCGCAAGGTGATCGTCTGGACCCTGGTCGCCGCGGTTCCCTTCATGGCGGTGGCGCCGCGCTTGTCACCGGTCGGCTTCACGGCGATGCTGGCGATCGGCGGTTTACTGCTGCAATCGACGCTGCCCATCAGCGTCACCTACGCGCAAACCTTCACCACCGGCGGCGCGGCCACGGTGTCGTCGCTGATGATGGGCTTTGCCTGGGGCATGGGCAGCCTCGCCGTTCCCTTGATCGGCGCCGGCGCGGACCGCGTCGGGATCGAACCGACCCTTGGCGTCCTGGCGTTCGTGCCGCTGCTCGCGGCGGCCCTGGCCTACGCCCTCCCGGAAGGCTCCACAGCCGGGGCGCCGCCCGTCGTAGTACCATCCTGACAGATGGCGCGCTATCCATCCTCGTCTGCCTACGGTTTCGGCCCAGGCGCCCTGACGCCCGCGATCAAGATGCTGATCTCGGTGAACGTCGGCGTCTACCTGGTCAACCTGCTCGTCCCGGCGATCACCTTGCGCCTCGGCCTCCAGCCGCAGGCGGTGTTCACCCAGTTGGCGCTGTGGCAGCCGGTGACCTACATGTTCCTCCACGACACCAGCGGCGTGGGCCACATCCTGATCAACATGCTGTCGCTGTGGATGTTCGGCACCGAGCTCGAACGCACGTGGGGCACGCGTTTCTTCGTGAAGTACTACTTCATCACCGGCATCGGCGCGGCGCTGACGACGCTGCTGTTGTCGTTGTTCTCCGACAGCGTCTACTACTCGGTCACGGTTGGCGCGTCCGGCGCGATCTACGGGCTGCTGCTCGGTTACGGGATGTACTTCCCCAACCGGCCGATCTACATGTATTTCGTCTTTCCGATTCCGGCGAAGTACTTCGTGATGATCATCGGCGCGATCGCGTTCCTGTCGTCGCTCGGCGGGCCCGGCGGCGGCATCGCGCACACCGCCCACCTGGGCGGCCTGGTCGTCGGCTATCTCTATCTCAAGGGCCTGCGCGTCCGGCCGCTCGATGAATTGAAGTACCGCTGGCTCAAGTGGAAGATGGGCCGCGCCCGCAGCCGCTTCGACGTCTATTCCGGCGGCCGCTCGTCAGAAGACGACGCCTGGAAGAGCGACTGGAAGAAGCACATTCACTGAAACGACATCTGTC
>JBDTMB010000382.1:0-5831 GCA_039934485.1 Vicinamibacterales bacterium | reverse complement strand
CGAAGTCCTTGGGCCGGCGGGCCGCCGGCACCGCCGGCTTGACTTCCTTCGACTGCCGCGCCATCTGCACCACACCCGGGGCCGGGGGCGCGGGCGCGGCTGGGCGTGCCGGCGCCGCGGCCGAGGGCGGTGGCGTCAACAGCCGCTCACAGGCGGCAAACCAGGCGACATGCGCGCCGAAACCGGCGGCGAGGCCGACCGGCGACGGCATCATCCAGGGCGAAGCCGAGAACAGAACTGAAATGGCGCTGACGAAATGCGACAGGCTCGTCGAGGAGCTGCGATGGGCGCGCAACACCACCAGCGCGAGGTGCACAGTCGTGAGAAAAGCCAGAACGGACGTCGGCGCGTCACCTGTGTCGAGCATGAGAGGAACTCACTTTGCAAGCGCGGTACCGCCGCTAAATCAGGCGCGTCCTTGGTGACGCGCGGAATCTTTCGAGTGCGTGCCGAGTCTAATGACCTTGTCGGCGCACAGTCAAACATTCGACAGGACAACGCCGCGAAGTCTTTGCTAAGACGAATCTAAGAGTTAAAGCGACTGCGATGCGACGCCACGAATACGTGTGCAGACTTTCGAATTTGTAAACAAAACACGCGACGTCGCGGACTAGTATCGACGTTCCCCGGACGGGTTTCATTGGGGAATTCGCGATCAATTGGCGTGGCTTGCATATTGCTAAGCTGCTGAACGTAACTCTCTTGTCTGAATGGATGTCATGAATACGCGACCCATGTCTGCGCCAGCAGGGGTCGTGGCCCTGGTGGTTGCATGCGTGTTGATCGGATCGGGTTCGCCGGCCATTGCCCAGAAGGATGGCCGCAAAGCCGCAAAAGGCAAACCCGAAGCTGAGACCGTGCAGCTAACTTGGCCACTGCCACCCGACGAACCACGGATTCGCTACGTGGCGACCTACCGCGGCCTGGACGATTTCAAGCCGGCGAAGAAGCCATCGAAATTCGCAGCGTTGCTGCTCGGCGCCGCCGATCCGTCAAACCTGTCGAATTCGCTGCTGAAACCGTACGGCATCGCGGTGGCCCCGTCCGGGAAGTTGTACGTGTCCGACACCGCCGCTCGCCGCGTCTTCGCCTTCGAGCGCGATCGGAAAACGGTGGCGTTTGTCGGTGAAGGCCGCACCGGCCGCCTGACCAAACCGGTCGGCGTGGCGGTCGATTCGCGCGATGTGGTGTATGTGGCCGATGCCACCCTCAAGCGGGTGTTCGGCTACGGCGTCAACGGCGAACTGTCGATTGCCATCGGCCATGAGGGCGAACTGGTGGCGCCCTCCGGCCTGGCAATCGATCGGGCGGCCGATCGCCTGTACGTCGCCGACGCCGGCAAGCACGAAGTGTTGTGCTACTCCGCGAAAGACGGCGCACTGATCCGCGTGATTGGCAAGCGCGGCGGCGAAGCCGGCGAGTTCAACTTCCCGACCAACCTGTCCGTCGATGCGCAGGGTCGGTTGTATGTGGCCGATACCTTGAACTTCCGCATCCAGGTGTTCGACCGCGACGGCAAGTTCGTGCGCATGTTTGGCGAGCTTGGCGACAGCCCCGGCCAATTGAACCGCCCGAAAGGCGTGGCGGTTGACAGCGAGGGGCACATCTACGTGGCGGACTCGTCGTTCAACAACTTCCAGGTCTTCGATGAAGAGGGCCGGTTGCTTTTGTTTGTGGGACAGGGGGGAAGCCAGGCGGGTGAATTCTCGTTGCCCGCCGGTCTTTACATCGACGATCAGGACCGCATTTATGTCGCCGACCAGGGTAATTCGCGGATACAGGTGTTTCAGTACGTGAAGGAGAAAGCTGGCACTCGTGCCGGAGGAGGAGCGAATCAATGAGACGTATTTGTTTACTTGGAACGATGATGGTGCTGATCCTGGGAGCCCCCGCCTATGCCCAGTTCACACCGACCATCGCGGGAGGGCCACACGACCTCAGTAACGGCTCGGCGGTGCGCAACACCAACGCCGCCATCAACGGCCAGACCTGTGTCTTTTGCCACGTGCCGCACAGCGGTTCGACGAGCCAGCCGCTCTGGAATCGCAGCAACCCGACCGGCGCTGCGTACCAGATCTACACCAGTTCCACCAGCGCGTCGGTGGCCACCGCCGCGGGGCTGGCATCAGGCATCTCCGGCGCCTGCCTCAGTTGCCACGATGGCACGATCGCGATGGACGTGGTGACCAACGTCAACGGGTTGGCGTTCGGCACGGCGCCGACCAACGGCAACGTGACCTTTACCGCGGGCCCGAACAAGAAGGCCACCTACACCAACGGCACCGGCGGCACCGCCAACGTGATGAGCGGCGGTCTTCCGTTCCTTGGCTCGGACCTTCGCAACGATCATCCAGTGGCGATCACTTACCAGACGGCGCTGACGACCGACCCGAGCCACTACACGCCCGTGACGCAGGTTGGCGCTTCCATCTACATCAACGGCGCCGGCGGCAAGCTGCCGTTGTATGGCTCGTCGACGGCCAACGCCACGGTCGAGTGCGCCAGCTGCCACGACTCGCACAACAACTCACTGAACGGCACCAGCGGCGGCTTCCTCCGGCAGGCCAATACGGGCAGCCAGATGTGCCGCGGCTGCCACATCAAGTAGACCGATGATTGCCTGGGCCATGCTGCTGACGTTATGGGCTGCGGATACGCAGCGAGCATGGCCCTCGCATTCCCGCGGCGCCGAGCGCCCGGCCCCGACGGTGGTGGCCATCGTCAACGGCGTCACGCTGAAGAGCGACCGGCTGGACGCTGCGGTGGGTGCGCTGCTGCCGATGGAGTCGTTCCATCAGAACGTCAACGCCGAGATAATGGCCGAGCTCCGGAAGAAGGCGCTGGTCCAGATCGTGGACGACGAACTTCAGTACCAAGATGCCGTGAAGCGCGGGTTGGCGGTCAAGGACCCGGAGGTCGATGCCGCGCTGGCCAAGGCGGTGGCGCGCTATCCGAGCCGGAAAGCCTTCAACGACGCCCTCGCACAATCCGGCGCGTCCCTGGCCGACATGCGGCGGGAGCTTCGCCGGCGCCTGCTCATCACCAAGGCCCATGAACAACGGGTGATGGCGCGCTGCGTCGTCGATCGCGAGGAGGCGCAACGATACTTCAAGGAACACCCCGACCGTTTCATCGAGCCCGAGCGCCTGCACATCCGCGCCATCACGCTCGGCGTCGACCCCAGCAGCGGTGAAAGCGGATGGAAGGCGGCGCGCGAGCGTGCCGAGGACGTGCGCAAGCAGTTGACCGGCGGCGCGGCCTTCGAGGACCTCGCCAGGAAATACTCGACCGACCCCTCTGGCCAGAAGGGCGGCGACATGGGCGTCTTGCATCGCGGCAGCCTGAGCGAAGGGTTCGAGACGGTGGCCACGGGGCTGCCGATCGGGCAGCCGAGCCCGGTCGTCGAGACCATTTACGGGTATCACATCTTTGAGGTGACAGAGGTGCTCCCGCCACAGCCGCGATCGTTTGCCGACGTCGGGGCGCGCCTCCAGCAGGACCTGTCGACGGAACGCTGTGCGGCGACGGGCAACGAATGGACCGCCGCGCTCCGGGCCGCCGCCACGATTGCGTATCCATGATGCCGAGTCACACGTGGCTCATCCTGCTCGCGATGGCCGGACTACCGTCAGGAGCCGGCGCGCAGAGTACTGTGTCGGGATCGGCGGAATGGACCGTGGCGCAAACCGACAACACCACGGACAGCCAGGCCAACCGGAACGGCGACTTCTGGCAGAACTACACGGTGGGGTTCCATTCCTCGATCATCGATCCCCGCATTCTGAAGTACGACACCGAGGTCAGCTTTCGGACCAACCACCTCTCCGCCGCCGGCAGCAACCTCCCCGATCAGAAGGGCCGTCAGAACGATCTCGGCTTTCGAGTGGGCGCATTCGCGCTGTCCTCCGGCGCGTTCCCGTTTTTCATCCAGGCCTCGCGGGTCTTCAGCGACTCAAGCGGCGAGCTGATGTCCGGAAACTCCGTGCTCGGCGGGATGGCCCTGCAGACCGGGGCGCCAGTCACCGCCTTTGAGACCGAGGATCGCAACCTGAATCTTGGCGGGCAGCTGAACATCGCGGGCTTGCCGCGCGCCGAGGTGTCGTATCGGCGCGACAATTCGATTGTCACCGGCGGCACCGAGTCGGCCGAACAACGCAATCACGATCTGTCGGCGAACGTGACCCGCGAGACGACGCGCACCCGGCAGGCGCTGCACTATCAGCGAGCCGGATACGGTTACCTGCTCGGGCAGGAGTTCATCCAGAAGGTCGACAATCTCGATTACGATTTTACGGCGACGGTCCTGGATCACGTCCAGCTGAATACGCGCGCCGGGCGGCGGGGCTCGTTTACCAAGTCGGGACTTCTCGCGCCGCCCATCGACCTGGGCGACAAGCCCTATCAACCACCGCCCACCGACGGCGCTTCCGACACCCAGTACGTCACCGGCGGCGCCAGCTACGATCCGAATACCCGCATCTCCGTTCGCTTGAACGCTACCTGGGATCAGCAACACTCAACAATCGCGTCGACCAATGCCGGACTGGCGACGGGGATGGTCCATGCCGAGGTGGTGCGCGGCCTGGCCGTCAACGCCTCGCTCACGTCCGGGCATCGCGGCGAAATCATCGACGGCGCGGTGACCGATGTCGCCACGTCAAACGGCGTGGCGGGGATCACCTATAGCGGCGGCCCTCGATGGCTGAGCGGCACGTTGACCGCGAATACCGGCCAGGGCACCAACGCGACACCGCAGGGCGAACGCGGCAGCACGCGATCGTGGGCGCGAGAGGCGAGCGTGGCCTCCTCGCTCGGCTGGCTCGGCCTCGGTGCCGGCTACGAGCGCGTGATGAACACGGACGCGGTCCTCGACTACGGCAACTACGACAGCGAGCGCTCACGGGTGTCCGCCAATCTGCAGTCCGCACGAATGTCCGTGACCGGCTCCGCTGACCGGACGATCGTCAAGCGCGGCCAGGGCGAGACCTTCGCCCACAATCGGCAGGATACGTTCTCCGCGTCGCTGTCGGGCCGGCTGTGGCACGAGGTGCTGGTCACTGGACAGGCCGGTGGTTTCACCACCACCCAGCTGAGCGCGGTGACCGCCGGCCGCGACCGGTCGCTCTTCTGGGGCGTGGGCGCCCAGGCCACCATGCGCTCGCTGCGCGCCATCGCCTGGATCCGGAGCGAGGACATCACCGCGATTACGACCCGCTACGACCAGCAGGGACTCAGTTCCCTCGCCCGCCTCGAGTATCGGCTCCGGACGCTAAACTTCGCCCTCGAATACCGGCACAACAACAGCCTGCTGCAATATGGCAGCGCGCCCGAGCCGACGCTGTTTCGCGGTCACCAGATTCGCTTCAGCCTCACCAGGCAGTTTGGCTTCGGAGTGTAAGACGATGCGCCACGCCCTGAGAACGGCCGTCATGGCCGCACTAATCGCAGTGGTGCTTCCCCCGGTTGCCGAGTCACGCCAGGGCCCCTCCCAGCCGGCGTCGTCCGGGCCGGCCCGGATGCGTTTCGTGCGCAGTCTCGACCCCTCCATTGTTCGCGGCAAGCCCTCCGTTTTTTCCCGCTTGCTCAAGGTGATTGCGGGCGGCAGCGCGGCGCCGACGATGAGCCAGCCGTACGGCGTCGCCGTGGGACCCGACGGTCAGCTGTACGTGGCGGACTCCGCCGAAGGACTCATCCACGTGTTCGGCCTCGACAAGCCGGCCTACCGATCCATCCGCGTCGATAGTGCGTCGCTGATCGGGATTGCGTTCATGGGACAGCGCATGATCGTCACCGAGATCGATGCCACCTTCGAGTGCGACACCTTTTTCCCG
>JBDTMB010000381.1:0-5832 GCA_039934485.1 Vicinamibacterales bacterium | reverse complement strand
ATTCAACAGCGTCAGTCATAAAGCCTCCCAACCCGGCGCGTGAGTCGAAGCTAGGCCCGCTAGCAGGGCGTAGCTCTTAAGCCCAGGAGCGTTAGCGCGGGCCGGGCCTACCCTTACCCCGCCCGGTAAACGGACGCCGCCTAGCGTCCCGCAGCGCCCCGCCCCGTAAACCGCTCGCCCGTAGGCGTTTAGCGGTCGTTGGGTTAAATCCCGCACGGGAATTAACCTTGCCTCTCCACGTCCGAATCATCCGTGTCCGTGTCGACGAGCACGGCATCAATGGCTCGCGGCTCGTCAGGCAGTGGCTCGCCACGTTCCATCGCTGCTCGCGCGTCGGCTATCCATTGGTTCATTTGCGCAAGCTGCTCGCGCGGAATCCACGCAAGATGCTCGGATGGTCGCGTGGGTGGCACGGCCACCGATATCGAAGGGTGGAATCCTCCGCGGTCAAGCACAAGCTGTCCAACGCGAATCACGGGTGTTGGGTCGCCAGTGGGGTTTCCACACTCCGGACACTTGCTGGCGCGCCAAGTGGCAACGATTTCTTCAAAGACACTGATGACAGGCTCACACAGCGCCAGAATCCGCTTTCGACCAGCTTCCAATCCGAATGGCGTCTTGCCACCGTGGTGGTCACACACCAACTGCCCAACCATCGGCGCCTTTCCGCATCGCGTTCCGTCGCGGCTCGTTCCGATACATCGCCGGTTACCGAATAGAACGTCACGCGCATGCGGACTGAGTCCTTCGCGGTTCATGGGATTAGCTCCGTAATTTGCTTTCGATACGCACGCACTGGGCGCTCATCTGCATCTACTTCCAACAAAATCCAACCTTGCTCATACGCGGCTGCGAGCACTGCGTCCCACTGTCCTTCTGCCATCGTGATAATCCGCGCCGCATGTGCACCACCTGCGAGCGCCGTCAGCGCGTGGGCAAGAGGCAATGGCGTAAGGTCACGGTGGTGAATCTGCATAGTTCGCACGGTTCTTAAACTCCGCCCCGGTATCGCCACCGGTATCGGTATCCCCCCTAGGGGAGGGATACCGCAATACCGGTATTGGTAAATACCCGCCGGTATCGATACCGGTGCGATACCGGCGATACCGGTTCACAAACCACCACCCACCGTGTCCACAATGTGAAAGCCGCCGTCGGCGTGCTTCACTAACTCGCCGGACTTCAACATCGCCGCCCATGCCTCCAAACCTTTGTTCCGCCCAACCTTTGCCGCCGCAATCGCAGCGTTGCCCGACTTGGGTCGCTCGCCTGCCGCCTCCGCGAGCCGGAGGTAGTCGCGCAACTTCACACCAGCGGTGTCGGGCTCGTCGCGGTCCACGGTTTCCACGCGCCAGCCATCAACATCAGTCAGCGTGGCAATGAACGGCGCAACCGCTGCGCCATACACGCCCCGCGCTTTATCGAACTCCACGAGAAACCGCGCACCCTGGTCGGCGCTGTAGTCGTCCGGCCACGTGAGTTTCAGCAGCAGGTTCATTGGGTCTTCGGGTTTCGAGTGGCCGCGAGCGCCGCCCTGGCGATTGCTGTGGTGGATAATCAGGACCGTCTTGCCCCGCCGCCGCAGCGACAGCAGCCAGTCCTGCGCGGGTTGCCACGCGGTCGGGTCCTTCTCTCCCTCCGGGTCGAACAGACACGAGCGGTTATCCAGCACAATCAAGTCAGCGTTCGCGATAAATGGTTCGAGCGCCGCTTGCCCTTCGGGCGTGTCGAGACGAGGGAGATAGTCCGCTTGCCAGTCCGCCGCAACCACCACGAGGTTCGCAGATGTGAGTTGGTCGAAGAGCGGGCCACGGGCGGTCAGGTCCGCGTGTTTACTCAGATGGATGCGAAGCTTGTCGAATCGCTCTTGGATTTCCAAGGCGTCCATCTCACCATCGACATACAAAACCTGACACGGCGACGGCGTTCCAAAGCCAAGAGCCTCCACGCCAGTTGCAGCCACGAGCGCCAACGTTTGCGCGAGCCATGTCTTACCAACACCGCGAATGGCGTAAATCTGCCCAAGCTGTGCTTCGCGCAGAATTGCGGCACCTCCTCGTGTCAGGAGCGCACGGCGTTTGGGAAAGGCATGGCCCAGTAATGCTGGTAACGCATAGCCCACGAGCGTCTGCACGTGGTCTGGAGTGCGGTCCTCGGCATCCAACTCGCGTTTGAACGCGCGTTGCTCCCGGACTTTCTGTTTGCGGCGCTCCCGATTCATCGCCTCCGCCGCCGCCTTCGCGTCCGCGGACGGCATGTTCTTGAGCTCGTCGGCCACGCTCATCGGAGCACCTTGGAGAGAGTGGCGCGGCGATAACTATCCGTGTCCCACTTCGGGCGCATGAGTCCGCTCTGTCGAAAGAGGCGGTCGATACGCTCGCAGTCGTAGTTCGTCCAGAACGCGAGGTGACAGCAGAGCGCTTGGTCCGCGCGGGAGTGGTCGTCGCCGTAGGCGCTCGTGTCACCACGCCACAGCGCGAGGATTTTGTCGCCGACCTCGTCGGTGCCAATCATCTGGAGCAGCAGGTCATCGTCGGAGGTGAAGGCTGCATCTCGATAGCCTTCACGTGTGCCGGACTGGGCAACGGGGGCCGGGAACCGAGCGTTGATGAAGACGGAAATGTCGTCACGTGGGTCGCCGGAGCTGCCCTGTCCGGTGATGGTAAAGAACCGACCACTCACCCATGTCGTGCAGGCTGGCGCGCTTTGGCCGAACTTCATTTCGCCACCGATGCGCGGCGACCGTCCCACAACCTTGATGCCCGTGCCACTCGGACTGGTTTCGCGATAACCAGCGACAAGGCGGAGTAAAGGCAGGTTTACTGGGCAGTCGTCGAAGTCGATGCCGGCCCAACCATCACCGAGCGCGAAGCTGACGCCATCGAAGCCGCCGCGCTGATAGGCCGCGAGCGCGTCGGCGAAGCTGCACCACGTGGTGTGGTCGTTCGATTTCGCGCCGTAGCCGGAGGGTCGATACTGCATCTTCGTCCAGCGCGGGTCGCGCCATTCGAAGCGCCAGTTGGCCCACCGCCGTTCGGCGCGCAGCATTTCCGGGATACCCTCGACGCGGACTGACAGCGACGTCGGGCGTGGCGTCATCGCGCGACCTCCACGTTGTGCTCGACGCTGTATTCATATTCTTCTGCCCAAGCATGCTCAATCAGCTTCTGGAGGTGTTCGTTTGGGGCGGACGAATAGCTGACCTGCAACGTGCCCTTGTGGTCATGCAGCCCATGCAACGGCGTGACGTCGGCGCCCCAGTTCTCGGCACGAGCCAGGACGTAGAGAAGAGTTCTTGCGAGGCGTTCCAGCCGCGAGCCTCCGGACTCGTAGGCCGACAACACGACGGACACGTTGCTCATCGCCCCGCCTCGTCCAAAAAGATTTCGTCGCGTGGAAATCCGACGGCGTCCGCTACCAGCTGCAGCCGAGTAGTCAGGCGCGGAGTGGCCACGACCTTCTCTTCACGGAGAACAAGGTAGAAGGTGACGTAGTGTGGGAAACCGGCGGCGAACGCGATTCGCGATTTCGGTTTCCCGCTGCGTTCAACACGTCGCAGGAGCAACGGGTTCAGTGGGCGGCGCGGGGCGGCAGGCATCACGGGTCCCTTCCCTTGAAGTGACGAGCGCCTGCCCGTACAAAGCAAAAGGCGCTAGTCAAAGTGAACATCGTTCGTTCGCTCTTGACCAACGCCTCGAGTGTCGTAGTGACTTTCGGGTGTCGGTGTGTCTCTGGACTTACAGCCGAGGGCTGCCAGGGTTCGCGGCTAGGTCGCTACAACCTCCGCGAAACTTTCAACCTACCTATTATAAGTTAGGCGCGGCCCCCGGCGTAAGGAAACAAAAGGCGTAACGCTTTAAGAAAGTTTGTCCCGGGTTAGGAAATCCGCTCTCGCGTCGGAACTATTACCCACGACAGTTCATAGGCGATATCCGCCGACCGGATGATGATCATCATCATCATCACGCGCCTCGGCAATGTAAACTCCGCGAATGGATCCAGCTGCGATTCGGCGGACGGCGATCATCGCCATGTTTTCGGACGACGTGTTGATGAATCGGCTCGTGTTAAAGGGAGGGAATGCGCTCGACATTGTGCATGGCCTCAGTGCCCGCGGTTCTTTAGACATCGACTTCTCGATTGAGGGGGATTTCGACGATCTAGAAGACATCAAGAACCGCATTTTTCACGCGTTGCGAGATCGCTTTGACTCCGCAGGGCTCATTGTGTTTGATGAGCGGTTCGAGAAAAAACCTAACGTTCTTCAAGAAGGACAGGATGAACATTGGGGAGGCTACCGAGTCGAGTTTAAAGTGATTGCCAAGGTGGCGGCTGCACGTTTAGAGAACTCCCTCGAACGCATGCAGCGGAGCGCCTTGGTGGTAGGCCCCAGGCAAGAAAGAATCTTTCAGATCGAGATTAGCAAGTACGAATTTTGCGGCGCCAATAAGATTGCGGCCGACTTGGACGCTTATACAATCTACGTTTATCCACCGCAAATGATCGCGGCCGAAAAAGTAAGGGCGATATGCCAACAGATGCCGGACTATCCGCAAGTCCGAAACAAGCGCGCCCGAGCTCGTGATTTTTACGATATTCACACAATCGTTACGCGGGCCTACGTAGACTTCGGCAGTCAAGAATTCCACGATCTTATTAGGGAGGTGTTCGATGCGAAGACAGTGCCGCTGCCGCTGATCGGAAAGATTCAGACGACAAGAGACTTTCATGCCGTAGATTGGCCTTCGGTAGTGCTGTCAGTGCCTGCCTCGGCTGGGCAGCCGCAGCCGTTTGACTACTATTTTGATTTCGTGCGGTCGCAGGTCAAAAAACTAGAACCCCTTTGGGAAATATAGTCGCCACTCCGGGTCAAAGTCCTTTTCTTTCATTCCATAGGTCAAATAAAAGTCCCAGTGGAGCCCCAGTCGCTTTAGAGGCTCCAGTTTTGACGGCTCATAGCCGACGCGCTTCAAATAGAACCCTATGACCTGATGGTAGGGATATGCGTGATTTATTTTCTTGAGCGTTGCTACCAGGACGTTCATTGATATTCGGTCGCGAGCAGCAGCATATATGTCGCGAACATAGTACGGACCGCCAGCATAGTCGGGCCTGACAGTAATATCGATCAGGGTTCGCTCGATCTTGGTGACATCAGCGAGATAGCCGTCAGGAGCAACGGCTTGCCCAACTTCCAATCGCCCCGTGTTCTTGCCGCTGACGATAAGGATTTTCGTTGATCCAGCAGACCAAATCGCTTTCGACGTCCGCTGTTTACCGGCGAATGCGCGATCTATCGCGGCTTGAGTCAAGCTGCTCGGTGGGAAATTCTTTGGCGTTTGCTCGTCGTTTATGTAGATCGTCTTAGGGATCTGTTCCGTAAGGCCGTGCACGAAAGCCGCTGAGGCATGAGATAAATACGGAGTCTTACCCAGCGTGAGCGCTAGTTCATAAGCACGTACTTCGCCCCACGTGTAGCGTGTGAAATGACGTTCGAACTCGTCTGCTCTGACTACGACTTCTTTGAGTTGTGTCCGTTCAAGAAGGAATTTCAGGAACTGTCGCGATGACGATAGCTTTGCTGGAAGCATCCAATCGGCAGCGTTTGTGTTTACGATTTCGCGCAAGTCGGCCGGTCTAAAAACACGCCGCTCCAGTCCCTCAAAATATTGGGAGATGCGCGAGATTAATCGCGCTTCCACGTCTTGGTCGCGTTGAGCTTTGTTCATAATTCAACAGGAGGAGGGGGCCCGCCAAAGGCGGGCCCGTACATGGCAAGCCGCCGTCTGACGAAAACCACTGTCTTGAGCAGGTATATATACATGCTCAGAC
>JBDTMB010000380.1:0-5895 GCA_039934485.1 Vicinamibacterales bacterium | reverse complement strand
TCGAGCGTCAGCAGCGCGAGGAACGTGTAGACGAAGGGCACGAGGTTGATCACCACGGTGGCGCGGAGCAGCACCTGGTAGGCTTCAGCCACCGTCGATCCGGTCAACGACAGCGCGGTGAGCAACGCGGACAGTACCGCGCAGGTGATGAGCGCGACGTGCGGTGAACCCCAACGCGGGTGCACGCGTCCCAACGCCGCCGGCAGGGCGCTGTCGAGCCCGGCCACAAACGGAATCCGCGCCGGACCCGCGAACCACGCCGACGCGGCGCCGCCGATCGAGATCGCCATCACCACCGCAATCGGCGCCACCAACCAGTCCGCACCCGCCGCTTGGGCGCCGCGGCTCACTGCCTGCATGACTCCCTGGATCGCACCGAGTTCTCCCGATGGCACCAGCGCGAGCAGCGCGTCGGTGACCAGCAGGTACGACAGAAGTGCGATGGCCCCAGTGATGATGATGGCGCGCGGCACATCGCGCGCCGGATGCCGGATCTCGTCGGCCATCGTCGAGGCCAGTTCGATGCCGATGAAAGCAAAACACATCACGCCCAGGCCGCTCGCCATGTCGAGCATCGAGCCCGCCACCACCGGCGTCGTCGTCGCAACGCCCTGCCAGCGGGCCACCGCGGCGGCCGCCACGACCAGGACGACGGTCACGCCGCTGCCGACGCCGCCGATGTTGTTGATCCACTTGCCGACACCCATCCCGCGCACGTTGGCGGCGGTGATGATCGCCAGCCAGCCAAACGCGATCACCGCGACGAACCACTTGTCGTCAACCAGTGCCGCGGTGCGCGTTCCGCCCGCGAACGCGATGACGCCCGCGAGATAGACCAGCAAGACGGGAACGTAGAAGAGGTTGTTGGTCCAGTAGCACCAGCCGGAGATGAACCCGTGGAGGTCGCCGAAGTGACGCCGCGCCCACAGGTAGACACCGCCCTCTCCGGGATACCGGCGCGACAGCGCGAGCACGGCGATCGCGGAAGGCACGAAGAACGCCACCCAGGCGATCACCCACAGCACCAGCGTGGCCCAACCAAAGCCCGCCACCGGCGGCACGGTGTTGACGTTGACAATCGCAACAGTGCCGAGCAGGACCAGGTCCGTCAGCCCGAGCGTGCGCGGAATCCGCTGCTGAGGCACCTCCGTCAGGCGAGCAGTTCCTGCGCCGCCCGGTGACCGTGGTCGATGGCGCAATCGGTGTAGGCGTAGGCGCCGGCATCCGAGTTGGCGATGGCGATGCGCCCGAACCGCCGGCGCGCGACGACGCAGGGTTGCTCGCCGCCGTTCAGCCAGAAGTCGTCGTTGAGCGAGTTGTACTGGTAGGCATAGCCGTGCGGCCAGCGGTTGACCGTGATGCCGAGGATGTCGGTGGCCGGGTCGAACCCGCCGGCGCCGAGCGTGCGGCCCAGCTGATCGCGAATGCTCCGCTCGATCGTCTGGAACGAGGTCGACAGCAGCTCGGCGCGGCCGGCGCGGTGCTGGTCGCGTGTGGAGAGGCCGGGTTTGCAGGCGGCTTTCGACAGGTGCAGGACGATCGGCTGCGTGGGGTCGGTCTGGCACTGGTAGCCGCCGAGGCTCACGGGAAAGTCCAGCCCCACGGAGGTGTGCCACAGCCCGGGTGTCGAGATGCGCTGGACGCCCAGCTTCTGGAACGCCGTCCACTGCTTGATGAAGACGTTGGTGTAGACGAGCGGCACCTTGATGGCGTAATCGAGCGCCGTCTTCTGCGCCGCGGGCAGCTCCGGGCACATGTACGGAATGGTCGAGTGCCAGCACGCCAGGATCACCGAGCGCGCCTTGACGGTCTTGAGCGCCCTGGTGCCGTTGGGCAGGTAAGCCACCTCCACGCGCTGGCCCGCGCCTTCGGGTCCCGTGTGCCGCACGCGCATCACGCTGCTGCTCACGCGAATTCGCACCGGCGATCCAGGAGTGTCGAGCCTGGCGTAGTCGGCCCGCGTCGTCACCACATCGTCCATCGTCGATCCGGCGAGGGCGGCGGGAACGAGCCGGCGCACGAGCAGTCGCGCGACCGAGGCATTGCCGTCGGGGAAGTGGAAGTAATAGTCCTCCGCCTCCCGGCTCCGAATCGAATCGAAGTTCTGGCCGGGGCCCGGGGTCGAATCGAGGCCCATCGCGCCGAACCCGGGATACCCGAAGCCGAAGGCGTCCTG
Organism: Vicinamibacterales bacterium; assembly: GCA_039934485.1. Lineage (GTDB taxonomy): Bacteria > Acidobacteriota > Vicinamibacteria > Vicinamibacterales > UBA2999 > 12-FULL-67-14b. Next base: position 3,719 of record JBDTMB010000380.1, on the reverse strand, counting down.
CGCCGGGATGGCGTCGATGCCGACGCCGAAGAGTCCGTGCGGACGCGTCTGGTAGAGCGGCAGCACACCGGGGTCGAGCTTCCACATCTTGGTGAGGAAGTCCGTGTAGCTCATGCGCGCGAGGCGCGCCTTCTTCTCGGCCGAACTGAGGCCCGGCATCGGGTCGAAGTGCTCGGTGAGCAGCCGCTTATGGTCGCGCCGCACCGCGTCGCTCACGGGCGCCGCGGCCAGGAACGCCTCGTCGCCGAGGTCACCGGCCAGCAGCCGGTCGGCGCCGAAGGTTTCCTTGTCGAAGAAGAACGCCGGGCGCAGGCCGAGCGACTTGTAAAGATCCGGGTTGAGCACCTTCGGATACCGCGAGACCTCGATGCCCAGTTCGGAGATGAGGTCCCTGGCCACCTTGCTGTACGGCGCCGGGCTGTCGATCGATTGCGTGCCGCCGTAACCGATGTAGGTGCGTCCGTTGTGCAAGAACTCGTTGCGCTTGGCGTGGCCGCCGAAGTCGTCATGGTTGTCGAGTATCAGGATGCGGGCGTCGGGGCGGCCCTTGCGGAAGACATGCGCGGCGGTGAGGCCGCTGATGCCGCCGCCGACCACCACCAGGTCGTACTCTTCACCGGTGTCCTGCGGCGCGGGCGCGGTCTTCCAGAATGCGTCGCCGCGCATCGAATGAAACGCCTCGAATGAACCGGCGTGCGAGCCGCGCAGGCCGGTCAACGCCGGCGGATAGGCTCCGGCCAAGGCCTGGGCGTAGAGGGTCTCGAGCGGCGAGGCCATCCACCCCGCCGAGGCGGCGCCGACGCCGACCGCGACGCCGTTCAGGAAGTCTCGGCGGGTGATTGGAGCGCCCATGCCCAGCTGCCGGTCGTGTTTGGTCATGATGAAGCGCATTGTAGCCGCGGGCGGGCTTCTGCGGATGGCCGTTTGCGTTCGTGTTAACTTGCGTCTGGCTGGCGATGGCCAACGGGGGGTCCTGACATGTGCAAGTGGATGGTAGTGGCGATAGCGATCATGCTGGCGGGATGCACGGGCGCGGCGCCCGGCGCGCCGGATTCGGCGTGGCCGACGAAGGGCTGGGCGGCCTCGTCGCCGGCGGCCGAAGGGCTCGACGGGGCGGTCCTCGACAAGCTCGACGCCGAATTCGCCTCGGGTGCGCGCGGACAAATCACCGGCATGCTGGTCATCCGCAACGGCAAGGTCGTCGTCGACAAGTCGTACACGCACGACTTCGATCGCCTGTTCGAGGGCCGCGATCCGGTACGCGGGCCCTATAACTACTACGACCCGGAGTGGTATCCCTTCTACAAGCACGGCCAGTTGCACACCATGCAATCGGTCAGCAAGAGCGTGACGTCGGCGCTGATTGGGATCGCGATCGGCCGCGGCGAGCTGCCGGGCGTTGACGCGAAGGTGATGCCCTACCTGGCCGGTGACTTTCGCGTCGACGCCGATCCCCGACGTAACGACCTGACGATCAAACACCTGCTCACCATGACCTCCGGCATCAAGTGGGACGAGAGCACCGTGACCTATACCGATCCGGCCAACACCTGCGCCGGCATGGAGAAGAGCGACGACTGGATCCAGTTCGTGCTCGATCAACCGGTGGCCACCGCGCCTGGCGCCACGTTCGTCTACAACAGCGGCGACACCGAACTGTTGTCGCAGCTGATCAAGAAGGTCACCGGCAAGCAAGCGGACGAGTACGCGGCCGAGCACCTCTTCGCGCCGCTCGGCATCACCGGCACCTACTGGAAGAAGACCCCCAAGGGATTGAACGACACCGAGGGCGGGCTGTACCTCACCCGGCGCGACCTCGCGAAGATCGGCTACCTCTATTTGAACGACGGCGTGTGGGACGGCCGCCGGCTGCTGCCCGAGGGCTGGGTCAAGACCTCGACGACGGCGCTGGTGGATACGCGGCCCGGCCAGCCGCGCTCGCGCAAGTACGGCTACAAGTGGTGGGTGCTCCCGTATGGCGATGGCTCGAAGCAGGCCTACGCCGCCCTGGGCTACGGGGGACAGCGCTTGATCGTCGTGCCCGAGCTGAAGCTCATCGCGGTCTTCACGGGGTGGAACATCTACGAGCACGCGGAGTTTGCGCCGTACGATGCGCTCGATCGCGTGTTGGCCGCCATCAAGCAGTGACGCACATCCTTCACCGCCACCTTCGGGTCACGCCGCCGGTCGCGGTCGCCGGCCAGGGCGTCTACCTCACGGATGCGTCGGGCAAACAGTACCTCGATGCCTGCGGCGGGGCCGCCGTGTCGTGCCTGGGCCACGGCCATCCCGTGGTGTCGGCGGCGATGCACGCGCAGATCGATCGCCTGGCCTACGCGCACACCAGTTTCTTCACCTCGGCGCCGGCGGAGGCGCTGGCCGATCAGTTGGCCCGCACGGCGCCGGCCGGGATGCCACACGCGTACTTCGTGAGCGGCGGATCGGAAGCAGTCGAGGCGGCGCTCAAGATGGCCCGCCAGTACTTCGTCGAGATCGGTCAGCCTCAGCGCAGCGTCTTCATCGCGCGCCGGCAGAGCTATCACGGCAACACACTGGGCGCGCTGGCGGTCGGCGGTAACGCGGCGCGGCGCCGCCAGTTCGCGCCGCTGCTGATCGATGTCAAGCATGTGGCACCTTGCTACGCGTACCGCGATCAGCGTGCCGGCGAATCGGCCGAGACCTACGGCGCGCGGCTCGCCGCCGAACTCGACGAGACGATCGCGGCGTGTGGCGAACAGCGTGTGATCGCCTTCGTCGCCGAGACGGTGGGCGGCGCCACCATCGGCGCCGTGACGCCGGTCCCCGGATACTTCAAGGCGATTCGCGACGTGTGCGATCGCCACGGCGTCCTGCTGATCCTCGACGAGGTGATGTGCGGCATGGGCCGCACGGGCACGCTGCACGCGTGCGAGCAAGAGGGCATTGTGCCCGACCTGCTGACGATCGCGAAGGGTCTCGGCGGCGGCTATCAGCCAATCGGTGCGGTGCTGGTGCACCAGAAGATCGTCGAGGCCATGTCGGGCGGCAGCGGCTACTTCCAGCACGGCCACACCTACCTCGGCCACCCGGTGGCGTGCGCGGCCGCGCTCGCCGTGCAGCAGGTGATCGAGCACGACGGGTTGCTTGCCAACGTGCGCGTCCGAGGCCAGTCGTTGGCCGCGCGGCTGTCCAGTCGCTTCGCCGATCATCCGTATGTGGGAGACGTCCGGGGCCGCGGCCTTCTCTTCGCGGTCGAACTCGTTCGCGATCGCGGGACCAAGGCGCCATTTGCCCCGGCCGGCCAACTGCACGCACGGGTCAAGCGCGAGTGCATGGCCCGGGGATTGATGACTTATCCGATGGGCGGCACCATCGACGGCCACGCCGGGGACCACATCCTCCTTGCGCCACCCTTCATCGTCGAGGAAGCCCACCTCGAGATCATCGTCTCTCGGCTGCACGAGGCGATCGACGCCGCAATCGCCTCGCTTGCTGGGCAAACCTAAAGGTTTGCCCCCCACCATTTGATCGAGGGACTACGCCAGGCCGCCCATGGCCACCAGCTTGGTTTCGAGATACTCCGCCAGTCCCTCGCTCCCGCTCTCGTGGCCGAGGCCGCTCTGCTTCCAGCCGCCGAACGGCGCTTCGGTCGCGTGCGGCGCCCATTCGTTGATGCCCACCATGCCGAACTCGAGCGCCTCCGAGATCTTCACGGACGCGCGGAGATCGTTGGTCCAGAC
>JBDTMB010000379.1:0-5940 GCA_039934485.1 Vicinamibacterales bacterium | reverse complement strand
CGGCGTCAGCGCGGCCTTGACGCCGCGCAATTGGGCGTGGCCCACCCCTGCCGCGCTGGCGACGATCAGCGCGGCGATCGCCGCGGTCGCGCGAACTTGCGTGACGCTTTGTCCGAACACCATCTTCACCCTCGCTGTAACAAACGCAGACCTGGACGCAAATATTCCCGGGCTGGACGGTCAGTCCTTTGACAGCGACGGTTGTTACGCGCAGGCGCAACGCAGTCACGGTAATGAGGGATCTCACTGTTCCGGCAGGCTGCCCGTCGCGACGTCGCTCGAATGGTCATAGTGGCAGAGGCCGGTCGATCACGGCGGGCCTGAGAGGTGACCAGAATGAGTTCGTTTACGATCCACACCATTGAGTCCGCACCAGCCGAGGCCAAGGACACGCTCGAGGCGGCGAAGAAGAAGTTTGGGTTCCTGCCGAACCTGCTCGGTGAGCTGGCGGCGGCGCCCGCCGCCTTGAAGGCCTACGTGACCCTCAACGAACTGGTGAGCCAGACATCGCTGAGCCCGGTCGCTCAGCAGGTGCTCCTCGTGTCCGTGAGCATGGTCAATGGCTGTCATTACTGCGTCGCGGCCCATACTGCTGGCCTCAAGATGGCGGGCCTCGCGGACGACCAGATCGCGGCGCTGCGGGCGGGACAGCCGCTCGCCGACGCCAAGCTCGATGCCTTGAGGGTGTTCGCCAAGACCGTGGTCGAGCAGCGGGGCGTCATTGAACCCGCCGATCTCCAGCGATTCGTCGAGGCGGGATACGCCCAGGAACAGGCCTTCGAAGTTCTAGTTGGTGTCGCGATGAAAACCCTCAGCAACTACACGAATCACATCGCCGCGACGCCGCTCGACGTGCCGCTCCAGGCCCTCGCCTGGGAGCCGCCGGTGGCATGACGATGGTCGCGTGCGGATCTTCTGGCGCCATCTGTCTCCAGCGCCTCCGGCTCCCGTCAGAATGTGCGCGGCGGGGGAGGGCGCAGCCGCCGCCGCGCTGCTGAAGATGTGAGAAGGGCCACTAAACCGCGACATTCCGCCGCCGGTCCACATCTTCAAGACCGGGTGGTGCTACCCTTCCTTTCATGATGTCGCCCTCGTTTCAGCGCGTCGGTGCCGTTGTGTTTTCGGCTTGTCTGTTCTCGATCGTGTCGGACATCTCGATGGCCGGCCAGCAATCCGCCACGCCGGCGCCGGCGGCGCCCGATGTCAGGACGCTCGGCCCGCAAGTCGGTGAGACGCTGCCGGACTTCAGTCTTCCCGATCAGCAGGGCCGCACCCGGACCCTGTCGTCGCTGATGGGACCGAAGGGGCTGGTACTGGTCTTCAACCGCTCGGCCGAGTGGTGACCGTACTGCAAAACGCAGCTCGTGGAGCTGCAGGGCCGTCGCGCAGATCTCGACAAGGCTGGTTTGGGGCTCGCCTCAATCACCTACGACCCGGCGACGGTGCTCGCTGAATTCTCGACCCGCCGGGGCATTACGTTTCCTCTGCTTTCGGATGCGGGCTCGGCGACGATCAGAAAATACGGCATCCTCAATACGACGGTCCCTGAGTCGAATCCGGTCTTTGGCTACCCGTTCCCGGGCACGTTTGTGGTCGATCGGCAGGGCGTCGTGACCTCCAGGATCTTCGAGGACACCTACCAGGAGCGAGACACGCTCGCCAGCGTCCTCGTGCGCCTCGGCCGCAAGGTCACGGCACAGGCCACGAAGACCTCTGCCCCGCATCTCGAGGTCACGTCGTACCTGACGGACCAGGTGGCTGCGCCAGGCACGAAATTTTCGATCGTCCTGGATATCAGCCCGGGCCGGCGCATTCACGTCTATGCCCGCGGCGTAGCCGACTACAAGCCGATCGCCTTCACCGTGCAGCCGCAGCCCGGCCTGATCATCAGGTCTCTGGAGTACCCGAAGGCCGAGGATTATTTCTTCCGGCCGCTGAACGAGCACGTGCCCGTCTACCGGAAGGCGTTCCGCCTCGTTCAGGACGTCACGCTGGACCCGTCGCGCGAGGCGGCGGCGACCTTGCGCGGCCTGAAGACGATGACCATCACCGCGCGCCTCGACTACCAGGCGTGCGACGACAAGCTGTGCTTCCCTCCAGAATCGGTGCCACTTGCCTGGATGATTAATGTCAGGGCGCTCGACCTGGAACGAGTCAAGTAGACGGCCGCCGTTACGCGGCGGCTGCTTTCTCAGGGCCGCCCGCGATCGCCCCGAGCACCACGCCGTAAAGCAGGTGCCCCATCAGCGACCCGATGACGGCCATCATTCCACCCATGGCCATGCTGAAGAACCCGCCGCCCATCATCGGCATCACCACGGCCTGCGACACCAGCCAGAGGGCCACGCCCCAGGCCGCACCTTTCACGCCCGGACCGCCCGGCAGCACGCCATAGAGCACAAAGGCATAGAGGAGCGGAAAGACGACGGTGCCGTTGACGAAGTGCATCGCCATGCCCGCCGCCCAGCTCCCACCCAGCATCGAGCCGAGCATCTGCGCGATGTCCATGTTGAGGCCCATCATCGGCGCCACCATGTACATCATGGCCGTCATGACCATCGTCCCAGCCAGTCCGCCTACCATCGACCGTCCGATATTCGGATGCATCCAAAACCTCCGTGGGTGAAAGTGCCAACGTCCTTCCCAGAGTCTGTGCCCGGAATCCGAGGTGGAACGGCCGACCTGTCGTAAGTGTGATGTGGATCACGGCTGGCCCGGAAAGGCGTACCGCGGCCTGTCACGCATCAGGGTGCGGCCGTCGCGCCGGAGGCAGCCGGCGGCGGGTAATTCTGATAGCGGCGCACGAAGCGGCGGTCGATGAAATCCTTGAGCCACCAGGCCCAGACGCTCTCGAACGACAGGCCTTTCCATTCACCAATCGCGCGGCCGTCGCCGGTGTTCAGCAGCTTCAGGAAGTCCAGTTGAGGCGTGTAGCGCTGGAGTGGTTCAGCGGCCAACATTCGCCCGATGTTGTCCCACAGGACCGGCCCCTGCCTCACGGCGAACACGCCCGCCTTGGGCGTCTGCGATCCCGCGACGGTGCCGGAATCGCCGACGGCAAAGATCGGGTCGCCGGCCGTGGTCTGCAGCGTGTCCGTCGTGAGCAGGAATCCGCGGGGGTCGGTCGGCAGGCCAAGATCGGCCAGCAGCGGCGGGGCGGTCGCAGTCGTCAACCACAGAATCAAATCGGCCTCCAGGCTCGCGCCATCGTCGAATGTCAGTTGCCCGCCGTCGACCTGGACAACTCGCCGGCCGGTCAGCACCGCGACGCGACGCTGCCGCAGGAGCCGCTCGACACGCCGAGCGGTCGACGGGCGGCTCGCGGGCAACAGCCGCTCGTCAGTGGTGACGATGGACTGCTCGAACCGCGTCCCCCCGCCTAGGTGCGTGCGCAGGCGGGCCGGCAGACAGAGCGCCAGTTCGACGCCACCCGCTCCTCCGCCGACGATGACGATCCGCACCGGAAGCCGAGGTCGACGATCGCCGGCCTGACGAAGGTGCTCGTCGAAACGATCCAGAAATGTCTGCATCGGCTTCACTGGCACCATTCGCGTGCCGTCGCTGATCGTGACATCACTGGACGCGGGCACCGAGCCGACGCCAATCGATAACACGTCGAACGGCACAGGGACGTTGTCCCTGAACAGCAACGCCCGGCGCGCTCGGTCGAGGCCGGTAACTTCGCCGATCACGAGCTGCGCTCCGGCCGCTGCGCACAGCCGCACCAGATCGATCTCCATTTGCTCACGGGGATATTGCCCGGCCAGCACACCCGGCAACATGCCGGAGTAGGTGGCGATTCGCTGCGTGACGACGCACGTGAGCCGTCCGCCAGGGCGGGGCGCCTGCCTCCACATGCGGAGCACATGGGCATTAGTGTGGCCAATGCCCAGCAGGACGACGTCGTGACGAGGCGGTGCGCGCATCACAATCAAGTCTGGCACCAACCCGCCAGTCCGGTGCACGCCGTTGGAGTCCATTCGTGACGTCGATCACAGCGGTGTGACTTTTTCGATGGCGGCCGGTTGGATCGGTCAACATCACACCTTGGTTATCGCGCCGCTCCCCTCACCTCGCTCGGGACCCCATGTCGCCGCGGTCATGGCATTCGCGCTGTGCCTGTGCCTGGCGGCGGCACCACCGGTCGCGGCCCAGGCCGGGCCACAGCCCGTGTCCGGCCAGCCGCCTCAACCAGGCGTCTTCAAGGATCTCGGGCACGACATCAAGGGCCTGGGTTCGCCATCTTCGCTGACCTGGTTGGGGGCCGGACTCGCAACCACGCTGGCAACCCTAACCATCGACGACTACGTCACAGATCACTTCGCCGACGATCATGGCACTGAAGAGGCCTTCGAGCCAGGTGAGGTGCTTGGCGGCGTGGCCGTCCAAGCGGGCAGTGCGGTCGCCGTCTACGCCCTCGGCCGGGCATTCCACCAGCCGGCAGCGGCCGCCCTCGGCGCGGACCTGGTTCGTGCCCAAATTCTGACGCAGGCCATCACGCAAGCCATCAAGTTCACCGTCGATCGTACCCGGCCGGATGGCACGGCCCGATCGTTCCCGTCGGGCCACGCCTCCACGTCGTTTGCCACGGTCACGGTCTTGCAGCGCTACTTTGGATGGAAGGTTGGCGTGCCCGGTTATGGTCTGGCCGCATACGTGGCCGCGTCACGGATCCAGAGTCGCAAGCACTACCTGAGCGATGTCGTGTTCGGCGCCACGATCGGCATCGTCGTCGGGCGCGTCGCCACGGTCGGCCACGGCTGGGCGACGTTCGCGCCGGTACCCGTCGTGACGCGCGGCGCGACCGGCATCAACTTCGTGCGGATCGAAGCCGGCCGCTGAGGCCGGCGGGCCGATCAGCGCTCAATGCCCACGACCTGATAGCCATTGGCAGCCGGTCGCAGGTAAACGGCGACGGGTGTTGCCCAAGGCGCGTGGTCGGGATGAAGCGAGCGAACCACCGCCTTGAGATATCGGCCCGGGAGGATCGGTCGCCCTGTTTCCGGTACCTGGGACCGCGGGAGGTCGGTCGTCACACCTGGTGCCAACGACTCGGTCGCACCGGTGGTGTCGTCGTAACTGAACCATTCGACGTGGTAGCGGGTTCCCGCGGCGGCCAGGCCGTACCGCTCGGCGAGGTTGACGAACTGGAGCTCGGAGGCGGCGACGCTGAACTGGTCGAGCGGGTTCATGCGGTTGAAATAGTAGGCGCCGGTCTTCTGCTGCCTCTTGACAAGAGTCCTGAGCACGTAGGCTTCGGCAGCCGCGTCCGAGTACTGTCCGGTCTTGACGATAGCGGCCAGCTCGTCGCGGCTGAAGGTCATGAGGATTTTCGCCGCCCACAAGGCATCGCGGTCGGTCATCCGCACGAACGCCGGATTGGGGTAGTCGTTCTTCCATTGGTGGGGCTCGTAGGCGTCGGCCTCGAATCGGCCCACGGACGGATAGTCCGGAAACATCACCTTGTAGTAGGCGGGCGCATGGGCGCCGAATCCGAGCGCGTTTCGCCTGACCAGGCCGAGATCCAGCCAATAGTCGAACCCCAACCACGGCAGCTGGGCCTCGATGCTGCCGCTGCCCAGCGTCGAACCGAAGTCGATGAGGTAGTGACGCACGTGATGGCCACTCCCCTCCTGGACCCACGAGTCGAGGGTGTTCTGCGCCCGCGTGTCGTCGTGATTCAGCCACGCCGAGAACACGCGCAGGCCCCGCAATTCCCGCCGGTGCTCGTGGGGAATGACGTCGTTCGGGTCGTCGCTCCTGGTGTCGAAGTAGCGGAACGGGCCGATCGGCTTGCCACTGATAAACCGGCTTGCTGTCACGCGGATCCGCCCGTCGGCGCGCCGTGGTGCGTCGCGCAGCAGCCGCGCCAGTCGCTCGGCCGTGAGCGGCCGCTTCGTGCCTAGTTGGTCGGCCACCAGCGTGCCCGGCTCGACGGTC
>JBDTMB010000378.1:0-5960 GCA_039934485.1 Vicinamibacterales bacterium | reverse complement strand
GTTGCGTCGCGCGAACTCTCGATCCCACTCTGCGGCTTCTGCGGGCGTAAAGAACGGCTTGTTCTGCAGCTCCTGCGGACGTTCGAGCGGCGTGGTGGTCGCCGAATTCCAGGTGCCCTCGAAGTTCGGCCGGCGATCGCGGCTGGCGGACTGTCCGGCCACCAACGCCGGCACCAGGATCAGGACGGCAGCGAGGCGAAGGAGGAACAGGCGCATCTGCCCAGATTCTAGGCGAGATCGCGAGGGAGGCCTCAAATCCTCATCGCGCGTCCCGGGTCGATCAGTGCGGCGCGCCGCGCCGGCAACCAACTGGCCGCCACGACCACCACCAGGAGCACGGCAACGGCCGTTACGAGCGTGACGGGATCCTGCGGTGCCACACCAAACAGCATCGTGCGCGCAAAACGGCTGCCGGCCGCCGCACCTACGAGACCGATCGTGCCGCCGGCGGCGGCGAGCACCAGCGATTCCATCACGATCGACCTGGCCACCCGCCGCGGTGACGCCCCGAGCGCCATCCGCAACGCAATTTCACGGCGCCGAAGCGCCACGGTGTAGGCGAGCAGGGCGTAAACCCCACCGGCCGCGGTGATGAGCCCGCCAACCGCGAAGAGCGTGATCAGCAGCATGGAGAATCGATCGAGCTGCACGGCATCGCCGCGCAGTTGTTCCATCGTGGTGACCGAGTGGACGGGTTGATCGGGGTCGACACGAAGCGCGTTGGCACGGGCCGTCTGGGCCACGGCCACAGGATCCAGGCTGGTCCGGGCGATCACGTTCATGACGAGGTACGGGTTCTGCGCGTGCGGAATGAAAATCTCGGGCACCGGCTCACTTCGCGGCCCGTCGAAACGAGCGTCGCGCACCACGCCCACTACTTCATAGGGATAGGGCCCGCGCTGGTAGTCGAGGACCAGGTTGCGTCCAACCGGGTTCTCGGTGCCCCACGTGTTCCGCGCGAGCTTCTGGTTGATGATCACCACGCGGGGAGCCTCGGCGTCATCACGGTCGGTGAACTCGCGGCCGGCAATCAAGGGCAGGCCCAGGGTCCCGAAGTATCCAGGTGTGGCCATCCGGATGCTGGCCGACGGCACCGCGTTGCCTTCCGGGCGGGCCTGCTCAGGCCAGTACGGCCGGGTGAAGTCGGAGCCGATCGTGCTCATCGGCAGGGACGTGACCGCGGCCACGGATTGAATCGCGGGAACCTCGCGCAAGGCATTGAGCACGCGACGGTAGTAGTCGGCCGCTTGCGCGCCCGTGCGATACCGCGCGGCATCGGGTGTGATGCGCAAGACGAGCAGGTTGCGCGTGTCGAAGCCCACATCCACTCGTCGTAACTCCGCGAAGGTCCGGGCCAGGAGCCCGGCTCCGACGAGCAACATCACGGCGGCCGCGATCTCGGCCACCACCAGCCCCGCGCGCAGCCGGCCGGAGGCGCCTGCCGAAAGGGCCGCCCCGTCCTTGAGCGCGCCCGCAATCGGTGTGCGGCTGGCGCGAAGGGTCGGCACGGCGTTGCCGATCGCGGTGACCAGGAGCGCGAGGACGGCGGCGAACGACGCGACTCGGGTGTTCATGGCCACTTCGTACAGGCGTGGAATGCCGGCCGGCGCGATGGAGAGGGCCGCGTCCACCCACCAGGTCGTGAGCACGATGGCGATGACCATGGTGACAACCGCGCTCAACGCGCTTTCAGCGATCAACTGTCGCGTGACGCGGCTCCCGCCGGCGCCGAGCGCCAGGCGAATCGCCATCTCCCTCGCGCGGGCCACACCACGCGCGATCGCCAGGCTGGCGACGTTGGCGCAGACCAGCAACAGCAGGCAGAACATCGCGGCAAAGACAAGGAGGAGCTCGAGGCGGCTGGTGCGCGCGATTTCATCCGCGAGCGGGGCGAGCCGGACACTCCAACCGGCGTTGGTGTCCGGATGCTCGGCCGCCAATCCGCCGGCCAGTGTCTGCATTCGCGCCTCTGCGCCGTCGATGGACATCCCGGCTTTCATCCGGCCAACGACGCGCAGAAACCTGGCGTCCCGAGGGGGGCCGTTCGGAAAACGCGGACGGTACGACACCGGCATGTCCCACGGGGCCCAAAACGCCGCCGCCGCGTCGGGCACCGCGAAGTCTTCGGGCATGACACCGATCACGTGCCAGTCGCGCCCTTCCACATCGACCGTCCGGCCAACGAGCCCGGGGTCGGCGCCCAGGGTCTGCCACAGGCGATAGCTGAGCACGATGACCGGCTCGCCGCTGGACGGCTGGCGTGACGTGATCGACGTCGCGCCTTCGTATTCGTCCGCCTGGAACGTGCGCCCAAGCCGTGGCTGGCGGCGAAACACGTCGAAGAATCCGCGCGTGACATGCACCCCGGCGATCGGCGTGCCGCCGTCGCGTCCGCGGAGGGTGGCCGAGACCGTCATCGAGGCGGTGATCGCCTCGAACGCGTCATTCCGGGCGACCCAGTCGACGACATTGCCCGGGGACGGGCCCTCGCGCAGGCGATCCAGGCCGACATTCGACTCCCACATCATGACGAGCCGATCGGGTTGATCGTAAGGCAGCGGCCGCAGCAGGACGGCGTCCACAAACGCGAAGAGCGTGGCCGTGGCCGCGACGCCCAGTCCGAGGAGGAGTGAGATGCCGGCCGTGACGCCCGGCGATCGCACGAGCGTCCGCAGTGCCTGTGCGAGATCGTGCCTGGCTCCGACGACGACGCGATCCCAGAGCAGCGCGAGCCAGGTCGTGGCCAAGGCGACGCGGCCGCGCCCGCGAGCCGCTTCGAGCAGCCGTTCGCCGTCTTCCCGGATCGCGCGCCGATCGACCGTCATGCGCGAGCCACCTTGCGCAACGCGCGGCTCGAGCGGGCGTGATGGACGATGGCTTCGAGGCGCCGGACCTCGGCATCGAGCACGCGCTTGCCGTGCGGCGTCAGCGCGAAGTAGCGGCGCCGCTCGTCGTCTTCGTCGGCGGCGGGCCGCTTGGCCGACTCCACAATCAAATCAAGCTTTTCGAGTTCGCGAAGCAGTGCGTACAACCCCGCGGGCCAGAGCCGAACCTGGCCGTCGGTGCGCGCCAGCACTTCCTGCATGATGCTGTAGCCGTGCCGAGGGCCGTCGGCCACCGCCAACAAGGTGTGGAGCACCTTGGGTTTGAGCGGCAACAGCGGATCGAGGCTTCTCGGCTTGTCAGGCATTGCGCGATATATACATCAGAGTGTTCATAGTCGTCAATCCGCGAAACGCGTCGGCTCCGGGGTGATGCTCTAACGCCTGGGCCCTCAGCCGGCTTGAGGGCTGGGCCTGCGGCGACGGACGCGGTCGGACTGACGTTGCGAGTGGATCCGTGAATGGGGGCACGTCAGCTACGGCTTCACTTCGGAGGGGAATACGGATCAGCCGTACCCATCCTGATCGGCGGATACTGCTTCAAGCTCTCCTCAAAATCATTGCGAATTTTCATCATGGGATACGCGACCCAACCGCTGACGATTAGCTCGTCACCCTCTTCCTTCAGGTCGGTGAGCAGGTTGATGATTCTGGGGAGCGGCAGTATTTGGGGCGGGTCGTACATCGACTCCTGCCAAATGAGGTGCATTTTCCAATTACGCCATTTCACCGCGTGCAGACGGTCGGCCACATAGGCCACGAACCCCTCGCGATTTGAGTTGTCCCGTTTGCCAAGGAAAAAATCCGTTTGGTCCACTCCATCAATGACGCGATCTTTCGGGATCTCGGCTCCTCCGAGTTGGGTCAGTGTCGTGAAAAGATCGGCGATGTGCACGATTTCATTGTTGACCCGGCCCGCGGGTATCTTGCCGGGCCAGCGGATGATGAAGGGCGCGCGAAGCGAGGCCTCCATCGCCGTGAAATACGTGCCACGCCACGGACCGTTGTCGCCCCTCCACGGGCGGGTCGCCTCCCCGCCGTTATCGCTGGTGAAAATGACGATCGTGTTGTCTTCGATCCCCGCTTCTTTGATGGCGTCGAGGATCTGCCCCGTCCGATAGTCCATCTCGGCGAGGGAGTCGGCCCAATCGCCGTTTCCGGTCTTGCCCGCAAACTCGGGATGCGGAACTGTCGGCATGTGGACCAACGAGAATGGGACGTAGGCGAAAAACGGCTTGCCCGCGCTGGCATTTTTCTTGATGAAGGTAACGGCGCGCGTCGTGATTTCCTTCTCCATCGTCCGCCGGTGATCCAGATCCAGTTCGGCGACCTGCCGCGGCTTTTCACCCTTGCGCGCGTCGTAAATGGGTTGGGCCGGGACCAGCGTCGGGTCCCAGCCTTGTTTTGAGCCAATCGACGGCCAGATCGAATTGGTGTTGTTCAGCGACGGCCAGAAGGTCTCGCTGTAAGTGCGCGGGATGCCGTACCACTCATCGAATCCGCGATTGGTGGGAAGCCGCGCTTCGCCGCTGCCGAGGTGCCACTTGCCCCAGATGCCAGTGGCATAGCCCTGCGCCGAGAGGAGTTGCGGCAGCGTCACCTCCCAGAGCGTCAGCCCCTCGGGAACGCCTCCTCTTGGAACGGAGTGAGTGCCGGATCGAATGGGAAAACGGCCCGTCATCAGCGCGGAGCGCGACGGAGTGCACTGCGCCTCGACATTGAAATTCAGGAGCCGCATTCCCTCGCCGGCAAGTTTGTCGATGCGCGGAGTCGGGGCGCCGCGGAGAATGCCGCCGCCGTAGACGCCCAGCTCGCCATAGCCCAGATTGTCCGAGAGCATCAGGACGATGTTGGGTTTTCTTACTGCTGCAACCGGTGGCTTGGCCTGCGACGCCTCTGGACGGTCCACCTGCGCAATTAGCGTCAGTGCAGTGAAAAAGAAGAGCGGCACACTCGTCCACTTCCGTTTGCTGAGATAAGTCATAGCTACTCCGATTTCTGGCGCCGGTCCATGACGCAACGAAAGCCGAGGTGATTCGTGCCCGTGCTGACTTCGCCCTTGCCTCGCGTTCCGACAATATAGCGGGAGCAGTACTGGCTGGTGCATACGAACGAGCCTCCCCGATGCACCTTCTTTGCGACGCCAGGCTCCGCGGGATCAAACGGATGGTCTGGTCCATGCGGGTTGCGCGCGACGGAACCGGCAGCTCGCAGCTCGCGATAGTAATCAGGACGATACCAATCAGTCGTCCACTGCCAGACATTTCCTGCCATGTCATACAGACCGTAGGGATTTGCAGGGTACTGTGCAACTGGCGCAATCCGGGGATGACCATCCTCGCCGGTGTCTTGATCGGGGAAGTGTCCCTGGTGGGTGTTGGCCATCCAGCTCCCGCTCGGACGCCAGTCGTCACCCCAGACGTATGGCTTGCCAGCCAGACCGCCCCGCGCGGCGAACTCCCACTCCGCCTCGGTTGGCAGCCGCCTGCCGGCCCATTTCGCGTACGCTTCCGCATCCGTGTAGGCGATTTGGACAACTGGATAATCGTCCTGGCCCTGCAGGTCGCTCCTGGGACCTGTCGGGTGGCGCCAATTTGCGCCGGCTTCGTACGACCACCACTGCAGATCGTTGTTCAGCTGGACGGCATGCGCCGGCGGAGTGAATACAACGCCACCGGCCTTGAGATTCTCGGGAGGTACACCTGGGAAATCTTCTGCGCGAGGGGTTCGTTCCGCGACCGTCACGTACTCGGTGGCCGTCACGAACCTGGCGAACTGCGCGTTGGTGACGTCGGTCTTCTCCATAAAGAAGCCATCAACGTACACGCGGTGAATCGGGCGGCCGTCGGCGGTGGCTTTCATCCCGACTTCGTCTGCGTCGGGGGGATCATTCGCGCCCATGGAGAATTCGCCGCCGGGAATCCAAGCCATCCCCTCCGGAACCGGTTTCGGCGGCGCATCGTGATTTTCCGTCGTCGGTTCAAAACCCGACGAGACCCCTGCGGTTGCCGACGACGGCACTGGTGACCTGCCCGGCCTTTTTCGGACCACCTGAAGCCTGAGAGAATGGCCCCTCGG
>JBDTMB010000377.1:0-5969 GCA_039934485.1 Vicinamibacterales bacterium | reverse complement strand
GTAGGTGACGTTGAGCCCGGCAAAGACCGCAGGGCGACTGCCGCCCTCGAGCCCGAAACCTGCCCCAGGCCCGACCGCCCAGTTCTTGTCCTGCCGGCTGCGTGCGATCCAGGTGAAGAACACGGACGGCATCGGCTTGAAACCGCCCAGTTCCTGCTCCGGCATGATGGCAAACGGCGCGCCGCCCGTGGCGCCGGTCCCCTTGGTGAAGTACTTCTTGTCCTTATCGGGGACGAAGGCCAGGCCGAAGGTCGTGAGCCATTTGCCGCGCGACTCGCCTTGCACGGTAAGCCGCCAGGTCAGGGTCTTGTCGCCCTCCTTGCGGCTGATCGTCAACACCACCTCGTGGCCTTCAGTGACCGCGAAATTGCCTTGAATGTCCAGGACCGTCCTCGCCAGCGCGAGGTTGATCTCCTGAACGGTTTTCGAGTCGCTGCAGATGCCCGCCTCGAGGTTCGCACGTACCCCGTCCGCGATGGTCTTGACCTCGCGTTCGCTCTTCGGCGGGGACGTACTGAGTTTCTTGGCCGTGCTCAGCTCGGCGTCACAGGCGGTCGATCCCGCGAGCTTCGTTCCTTGTTCGAGTGGATCCAAGGCGGCGATCGCGATCAGCCGGTTCTCCACAACCACGCTGTAGTCCAACGAGGGGATGCGGTTGATGACGCGCAGCTTGACCGGGGTTCCAGGCGCCGGGAGCGTCATTGATGTGGAACCCGCCAAGTCCAGGTCCACCGCCTGCTGGCCGAGCGCCGGCGACGCGGCCGCACACGCGATCAAAACACCGGTTCCGACGACAAGACGGCTCATGGCGGTTGCCTTCCTTGGAATGACTACGGCAAGCTGAAGTACTTGACGGGATCGAACAACAACGCCTGCGGCGACGGTGCGCCCTGGGTTCGTGCGCCGACAATCCTGGCGCGAACCTGGCCCACCCATTGATCGTGATAGCGAACGGCTCCGATTCGAAGCGACTCTTTCGCGGCCAGGTACCAGGCCACCCTGGGAGTCGCGTAACTGCTGGCACACCGATCGGGTGAGGAGATCTGCCCGAAATAACCGACGGCGCCGGGATTATCCGCGAACAGATTCACCGTTGATGACCTGCAGGTGAGGTTGCCCTGCTCATCGAAGGTCATCACGGCCAGCACATAGGGCCGCTCGCCTGACCAGCCGGCAAATGCCAGTTTGAGCGCGATATTGTCGCCGTCGTCATTGCCGACGGCGGCGACGACAAAGCCACCGGATACTTCGGGCAGTTTGAAGAGCACCTCTCGATCATCCGTGGTCCACGACTGGCTGACGAAGTAGGGCAGGCTGGTATCGGGGGCATCCTGGACTCTGCCATTGACATCAGCAACGAGGTACAAGCCGTTGAACAACGCCAACTCCGAGATCAGCTTGCCTTTGAGTGTCGTTGTGGAGATGGTCCGCAGCGCGTTGTCCACATCGGTGGTCGTCACCGCGCGGAACGCCCGTTCGCCCTCGCTCGCCTGCGGCGGCCCCGTTCGCGAGCTCCTGAAATGTTCAATGGCCAGGCCGAGCGTCACGAACTCGCGCAGAATGGGCTCCGCGCCCTGGTCGTGGGTCATCGGGACGTAGATGACCTTCACGTGATTCGGCAGTGTGCGGAGCTCGCGTATCGACGATTCGACCTCTTTCACGTGTGCGTCCAACGGTTCAGCAAAGCTGCCCGGCGTTGACACCGCAGCTGGCGGAAAATGATACCAACGGCGGGCGGCGGCGGCCATCGCCAGCAGCTCCGTCGTCGACTCACGCATCGCGGTCTCGCTGGGCCAGCCGCTGTCGAAGATGTACAGCGAAACCTCGCGACCGCCGTTCTTGACCGCTGCCTGCCATTGAACGTCTTGTGGAGGCGTGAACGCCGGCCGGGCCGGCCGGGCTCCCTGTCCGGCAAGGGTAATCTCAATCGGTTTAGCCAAGATGCGGCCGCGTGGGCTCCTGGCCAGGGCTTGCAGCGGTTGTCCGTTGTCCAGGTCCCGCGCTTTCGCCCGGACGAAGTAGTTCGAAAACCTCGGCCGAACCTCGCTCGTCGCCGTCAGCGGCGTGCCGCTTGGCTGGGTCAGCACCGCTTGAGTTTCAAAGGTACGCCCCGCCGTCACTGTTACTTGCGAAGAGAGGGTGTCATCGATCATGGCCAGTGGCGCCAGCAGCGGCACCCGTGCCGTGCCGTCCGGGCCGGGGGACAGCACCTCGCCAGCGATGCGATCGTCGTTCCAAAAACGAATGGCCGTCGAGAGAGAGTTGACGGCGGACGGGTGGTTCTCCGCGACGAGCCCGTACTGCTGGTTGATCAGTCCGGCCAGCGAGATCGGCGCCGGTAGTGGGATCCTGCGCGGCGGGAGCACGAGCAATGCGGCATCGAGGAGTTGTTGATCCGTTGGCGCCGCCGGTGTTGCCGCCGGCTGCGCCTGCGACCCCGGCTCCGGGTAGCGGTTATCGAGCGTGAACCGGACGAACACCGGGGCGTCGGGCCCCGTCACCTGCGGCGGCGGAGTGGGCTGCGTGAGGGCTGGCGGGATTGGGGGCGGTGAGGAACGCGACCAACGATCGCTGGTGGAGTACCCGAGCCACAGGGCCAAGCCGGCGGCGCCGGCCGCCGAAGCGACAATCGCGACGCGGACTCCTCGTTGGTCTGCCATGCTGCAACGGTTGCCACCGCTCCGCCTTCGCGGCTACGCGGCCAGGCGGTCAGGCATCCAGCACGTCGCGCACGCGCCGGAGAAGCGTTGCCGCGGTGAACGGCTTGTTCAGGAAGGGCATGTCCTGGTCGAGCACACCGTGCCGCACGATCGTGTCGTCCGTGTAGCCCGACATGAAGAGGGTCCGCAGATCCGGCCGGCTCTGCTTCAGTTGCTCCGATAGTTGCCGGCCACTCATGCCGGGCAACACGACATCCGTCAACAGGAGGTGCACTGGTCCGCTGTAACTGGCGAGCACGCTTAGCGCCAGCTCGGCGGTGCTCACCTCGTCGAGCACCGTGTACCCGCCACGTCGCAGGAGCCGCGCCGCCAACTGGCGCAGGCCTTCATTGTCCTCCACGAGCAACACGGTTTCTGTGCCGGTGGCGCTCGAGATCGTGCCTGACTTGGTTCGAGGCGGTCGCTCGGCCTCGGTCACCACGGGCAGGTAGACCTTGAACGTCGTGCCATGTGCAGGCTCGGAGTAGACCCAGATGAATCCCTGGGTCTGCTTCACGATGCCGTGCACGGTCGACAAGCCCAGCCCGGTGCCTTTCCCGCGGGCCTTCGTCGTGAAGAACGGCTCAAACAATCGCGCGCGCGTGTCGTCGTCCATCCCGGTTCCGGTGTCGGTCACCGCCAGGAGGACGTACGAGCCTGGCGGGACCGACTCCGCATGCCGGCCTGCGTAGTCGTCATCGAGCTCAACATTCTTCGTCTCGATGGTCAGCGTGCCACCGAGGGGCATGGCGTCTCGGGCATTCACCGCCAGGTTGGTAATCACCTGTTCGATCTGTCCGGGGTCGGCCTTGACGCGTCCCAGGTCCGGCGACTGCACGACGACGAGGTCGACGTCCTCGCCGAGCAGCCGCTTGAGCAGGCTCACCATGCCGGTGACGGCGGCATTGAGATCCATCACCTGCGGCGCGAGGATCTGCTGCCGGCTGAACGCCAGGAGCTGGCGCGTCAGGGTGGCGGCACGGTCGCCGGCGTGCTTGATCTCCTGCACATCGGCGTGGGCAGCATCGCCCGGGTCGAGCCGCTCGAGGACCAGATCGGCCATCCCGTTGATGACGGTGAGTATGTTGTTGAAGTCGTGCGCGATCCCGCTCGCGAGCCGGCCGACGCTCTCCATCTTCTGCGCCTGGCGATATTGGGCCTCGAGCGACAGGCGATCGCTGATGTCTTCCTTGATCGCGATGAAGTGGGTAATCACCTGTGCGGCATCACGCATCGGGGTGATCACCTGCTCCTCGGTGTAGAGACTGCCGTCCTTTCGCCGGTTGGTCATGACGCCGCGCCAGACGCGGCCGGCCAGGATGGTGCTCCACAGGTCCTGGTAGAAGGCTTGCTCGTGCTTCCCCGACTTGACCAGGTCGCTGGGGTTCCGCCCCACGGCTTCGTCGCTCGTGAAGCCGGTCAACTGGCTGAAGGCCGGGTTGACCCACACGATGTTGCCGGCGCGATCGGTGATGACGATCGCATCGGCCGCGGCGTCGAGCGCCGCGCTCTGCAGCTGGCGCAATGCGTCGGTCCGCCGCTGCTCGGTGATGTCCTGAAACGCGCCCGAAAGGCGAATCGTCCGGCCGTCGCGGCGCTCGGCGGCCCCATGGCTACGCACCCAAATCCGCCGTCCACGCGCTGTGATCAGGGGAAGTTCCAGGTCGAAGGGCGTGCCGGCATCGATGGCTGCCTCGACGGCGCTGCGAATGATGGGTTGCGCCTCTGACCCGTAGAAGTGGATCGCTTCGGCAACGGTCGGCTGGTAGTCAGGCTCGACCTCGTGAATGCGATAGACTTCGCGCGTCCATCGCAGGACCTGCGTTTCGAGATCCAACTCCCAGCCGCCGACTTTCGCCAGTTGGCCGGTGTGGTCCAGTAGGTCGACGGAATGACGCAGGGCGGTTTCGACCTGTCGGTATTCGGTGATGTCGCGGAAAACCACCTGGAATACGGTGTAGCCGTCGAGGTCGATGGTCTTGGCCCAGACTCGCACGTGCCGTTTCTGCCCCGTCTTGGTTCGGTGCAGCGTCTCAAACTCGGCGATCCCGGTGAGCAAGGCCTCTTGAATGTGCGCCCGAATTTCATCGGGCGTCTGTGAAGCCTCGAAGTCGGCGATGCGCAGGCCGGAGAACTCTTCCCGCGTGTAGCCCAGTTGCCGGCAGGCGGCGTCGTTGAACTCCAGCAGCCGCTGCGTCTCCGGGTCGATCAGGAGCGCGCCGTCAGGGGCGGACGCGAAGATCTCCTGGTACAGCGAGAGTTGCGTCGGAAACCGGCGGGGGGGTGTCTGGTTTCGCGGCCGAGGCGCGCGTGTGCCTCTGGCCATTTGCCGATTGTGCGCGTGTTCCATCGTGGTCGAGCGTTGCTCGCGCCAGTCCTCCGATCGTAAGTATCGACATCTCGAGGCCGGCCGCACAGGCCTTCGCCAAACGGCCGCTGCCCGATCGGCGCAAATCGGGAAGCGGGCGAACATCGATTCGATGGGTCTCTTACTCAGGATAGACGGCCACGGTGACTGATCTCTCTCAGTCGGTTGAGGTGGTCGTGAACTGTGCGCGCGCAATCGTGTGCAGGCGGCCGGCTGGCGGGCCTCGATTCGTCACGCTCGCGGCAGGGGCGGTGATCGCGGCCGCTTCAGTCGCCGGACATCCGAACGCTGACGCCCGCCGTAGCGTGCACAGCCGGGCCTCACCGACCCGGCTGTGCCTTTGTTCTGCTGCCCCCGTGCTCAGAGTCGAGGGCGCGCGCGACGCTCGCGACGTTCACTCCTGATCGTCGTCATCATCATCGTGGTGGGCACGACGGAGGTTGTGCTTGTACACGTACTTGGCGACGTCGCGGCCCAGCCGGCTGCCGGCGTCCTGATCGAATCGGAAATGGATGCCGCCGTAGACCCGCGCGTCGCTGATGTCGTCGGTGATCTGCTTGAACCCGGTGTAGTGGAAGGTCAGCCCCGGCACGCCGGGGTTGGCCATGGTGATCGTGTGTCCATTGGCGCCGAAGATGCGCTTCAGGATCTCGGCGGCGCTCTCGCTTGCGCTGCCGTGATTCGACGGATAGCTGGGGAAACACGGGGTGAGAATGTAGGGCGCGAAGGTGGAGTCGGCGGCGGTCTTCGGGTTGTTGTCGAAGGCGCCTTCGAAGATGGCGGTTTCGGGCCGCCACAACGCGTAGTGATACTTCGTCCAGAACACCGCCACGATGCTGTCGTTGCTGGCCATGTTGAGCAGGGCCAGGGCACGCGCATTCTCCGCAAGTGAGGTGCCTTTC
>JBDTMB010000376.1:0-5977 GCA_039934485.1 Vicinamibacterales bacterium | reverse complement strand
GCCATCGGACAAGCGCAACCCGTTCGCCCAGGCCCACGGCCTGGAGAATCGGTTCGTCGTGCTTCATGCCGGCAACATCGGCCTGTCGCAGAATCTCGACGTCGTGCTCGATGCCGCCGAGCGCTTGCGCGCCAGGCCGGACATCCTGATCCTCTTCATCGGCGACGGCGGACGCAAGTCTGCACTCGAAGCGGCGGCCCGCGCGCGCGAGCTGGCGAACGTCCGTTTCCTCCCGTTCCAACCCAGAGAACAGCTCCGCTGGACCTACGCCTCGAGCGACGTCTGCCTGGTGTCGCTCAAGCCAGGACTGGCCGGCAACATCGTGCCGAGCAAGCTCTACCCCATCCTGGCGGCGGGCCGGCCGTACATCGCCGCCGTCGAAGACTCCAGCGAAGTCGCGGTGATCACCCGGCGATACGACTGCGGACTGATGGCCGTGCCCGGCGACGCCGCGGACCTCGCCGCGAAAATTCTCACCCTCGCCGGCGATGAGGCGCGGCGCCTGGCCACGGGCCGGCGCGCCCGCGAGGCGTCGGCTCACTTCGCGAGGGACGGGCAGGTGGCGGCGCATGCGGAAACCCTGCGCCAGATGATGGCCGGACGATGCTGAAGCGCGCGTTTGACGTCCTCGTCTCTGGCGCCGGGCTCCTGGTGTTCTCGCCGGTGGCCCTGGCGATCGCGATCGCGATCAAGCTCGAGGACGGCGGTCCGGTGCTGTTCACGCAGGAGCGGGTCGGGCGCCATGGCCGGGTCTTTCTCGTCTACAAATTTCGCTCGATGATCCCCGACGCCGAACGATCGACCGGCGCGGTGCAGGCGACCGTCAACGACCCGCGCGTCACCAGGGCGGGCGCCGTGCTGCGCGCCACCGCCTTCGACGAGCTCCCGCAACTCCTCAACATCTTCCTCGGCGACATGAGCATCGTCGGACCGCGGCCGCTGAGACCGGGTGAGGCGGACACGACCGCCGATGGTTCGGTGCTGCCGCTGGCGGCGATTCCCGGGTACGAGGCGCGGCATCGCGTGCGGCCCGGCCTGACCGGCGTCGCGCAGGTGTATGCGCCGCGCGACCTGCCGCGCAACCAGAAGTTCCGGTACGACCTCTTCTATCAACGTCGCGCCACTTTCTGTCTCGACCTTCGGCTGATCGCGCAATCGTTCTGGATCACCGTGCGCGGCCGATGGGAAGATCGCGGACCGAAGCTTTGACTTGGTGACCGGGATACGCCCTGTATAATCGGGTCACATGCACGACGTCGTGGTAATCGGCGGAGGACCGGGCGGACTGGTGGCGGCGCGCGTCCTGGCCGCCGGCGGCTGGCAGGTCGTGGTCCTCGAAGAGCACGATACGATCGGCATTCCCGTCCATTGCACCGGTGTGCTGGCGTCGGACATCGCCGCCTCGATGGATCTGCCGCCGGGCGCGATCCTCAACCCGCTGTCCACCGTGAAGTTCGTGGCGCCGGCGGGGCACGCCTTTGAGTTCACCACCTCATCCACTGAGGCCGTGGTGATCGACCGCGCGGCGTTCGACCGCTCGCTGGCCGATCGCGCGGCTCACGCCGGCGCCGTGATTCATCGCGGCCGTCGCGTCACCGCGGTTGAGCCCGGTGACGACGCCGTCTCGATCACGCTGTCTGACGGTGAAACGATTTCGGCGCGCGCAGCGGTGCTGGCGTGTGGCGCCAGTTACACGTTTCAGAAGCGCCTGGGCCTCGGTATGCCGTCGACCTTCCTGCAGTCGGCGCAAATGGAACTGCCGGCCGATCGAGTGGGCGATGTCGAGATCCACTTCGGATCCGAAATCGCGCCCAAGGGGTTTGCGTGGGCCGTGCCGGTCCACCGTCCGCACGGCACCTTCGCACGGATCGGCGTGATGGCCGATGACGATGCGGTTGGTGGTTTTTCCCGGATGCTCGACCGGGTCCGTGAGCGCTGGTCGGTGGCCGTGCCGGACGCGCCGGCTCCCCGCCGGCGCATGCTGCCGCTCGGCAGCTTGCGACGGACGTATGGCGATCGGGTGGTGGCGGTCGGAGATGCCGCCGGCCTGGTGAAGCCGACGACGGGTGGCGGGATCTACTACAGCATGGTCAGCGGCGAGATCGCCGGGAATGTGCTGGGACTGCAGCTGGCGGCGGGGGACCTATCGGCGAAAGCACTGCGGGCGTACGAGCGTCAATGGCGCGGCCGTTTCCAATCGGAGTTCAACGCGCAGCTGGCGTTGCGGTTCGTTGCCCAACGCATGCGCGACGCCGACATCGACGCGCTGTTCAGCCTCGCCCAGGCCGACGGCATCCTGCCCCTCGTCCGCAAGACGGCCCGCTTCAACCATCACCGGGATTTCATCCTGGCACTGCTCCGGCACCAGCCGGCGCGCCGCGCCCTGTTTGGCCGGCTCGCCAGTTCCGCTTAAGGCTGGAGAGCGATGGCCTTAGCCGTCGCGGCGCCGGCGGTGCGGCCGCCGCGGTCACGCGTCTAGGCCGCAGATGACGCAGATTACTCAGACCCGCTCCTAGTGTCGCCTGCGACCGTCACCAAACAACCGTCGTTCCAGGATTGACAGGGACAAGATCGCCTCGGCCGTCGCGCGCTGGAGCGCGTAGAACAGCCCGGCGCGTCCCGACAAGACGCCGCCTCGCACCACATAGCAATAGACGAACATCGCCGGCGGCATCACCACGAGCAGGCGGCGAAGCCGATCGAGCAGGCCCAGCGAGGAGGCCGGCGTGGTGTCCAGCTTCTCCGCCTCCAGGCGCATGTACCGGACCTGCGCCGCAATCCAGTGCGCCAGCGGCTTGCGATCGTCGTGCGCGATGGTGGCGGTCAGCGCGTCGACCCGGCCATCCAGGCGAATCCGCTGGGTGTGCCCGTCCTGCACGTACCTCGCGCCGGTTCGACGGTAGAGGACCACGACCGGGGGATACGCCGCGCCGCGCAGTGGCGTGCCGCCGATGCAGTAGGCAAACGAGGCGCGATAACCCGACGTCGCCGGATCCGGATCAAGCGCGGCGATTTCGTCCACGAGCGGCTCGGACAACACGAAATCGGCATCGAGCGCGAGCACCCACTCGGTGCGGATGCCGGTCGACTCGAGCCCGAAGTTCCACTGTTCGGCGTGCGACGAGAACGGGTGCTCAAACACCCGCACGCGCGGATTGCGCGCGGCGATTTCCCGCGTCCCATCGCTGCTGCCGCTGTCCACCACCACGATGTCGCCCGCCCAGGCGAGGCGCTCCAGGGTCCGCGCGAGGTTCGGCGCCTCGTTGAACGTCAGGACGAGCGGCGTGATGCGAGCGAGCACCTAGCCGGCCTTCTTCGAGATGCAGATCATGTTCTTCCAGAGCCACGGGGCGCGGCCGTAGAACCGGAAATGGAGGCCGGAGAATCCGGCGTTCGCCACCAACTGGCTCAACGTCTTGACGCTGAAGAACTTGATGTGCCCGCCCGGCCAGTCCACCGTGTGATGCTCATCCCACCGATTCAGCACGCTGATCGCGACGTTTTTCAAATAGCCATGGTACGGCGTGCCGGCGACGAGGATGCCGCCGGGCCGCAGGAGGCGCGCCGCGGTTTCGACCAGGTCTGCCGGGCGATACAGGTGCTCGATCACGTCGCTGGAAATCACGAGGTCGAAAGCCCCTTCATCCAGCAGCTCGGTCGCGGCATCGACGCCGAACACGGCGCGCCGGAAGCTCACGTTGTCGCTGGCGTAGTACCGGCCTGCCACGTCGAGATAGGACGTCGAGGCGTCGACGCCGACCACCCGGTAGCCAAGCTTGCCGAGCCGGCCGGCGAGGTAGCCATTCCCACAGCCCAAATCGCAGATCGAGCGCACGCCCGGCTGCTCGCGGACAATTCGTTCGAGCAACTGCGCCAATCCCTCCCCGACGCTGCCGTTGAGCGGCCCCGGACGTGCTTCCCCCCACTCGTCGGCGTTGACGCTCGTGGATGTCACGGTGGCTTCGGTCATGACGCGATCTCCCGGTACAACAATTCCATCCGCTCGGCCACCGCCGCCCACGTGTAGGCGCCAGAGGCCGACCGTCCGTGTTCCGCCATGGCGTGGCGAGCCTCGGGATCGGCTGACAGCTTGGCCAGCGCGGCGCCGAGCGCGGCCGGCACCCCGTCAACCACCCAGCCGGCGCCCGAGTCGCGCACGACGTCACTCACCCCGACTTCGGGAGTGACCACCACCGGGCATCCCGCCGCCATCGCTTCGAGCACGACGTTGCCGAAGTTCTCCGAGTACGACGGCAGCACCAGGAGTTGCGCGCGATGCAGCAGCGCGTGCTTGTCGGCGCCGTGAACGTGGCCGGTCAACCTGATTCGCGCGGTCACGCCGGCCGCCGCCGCCTGCTTCATCACGGTGTCCAGGTAGCCGTCTTCGTCGTTGCCCGCGATGACCAGCGTCAGGCCGGGCGCAAACGGGAGCGAAGCCACGAGCCGGTCCAGTCCCTTCTTCCAGCTCACGCGCCCGAGAAAGAGGACGTAGGGCCCCTGATCGATGAGTCCGGCGATCGACGCGGCTGGCGGCGTCAATCGATCGCCCGGCTGGTCGAAGTCCACGCCGTTGGGCACGTCGCAAATCCGGGGCAACGCGAATCCAAAGGTCGCCGCCTCCGCCGCCTCCCGCGCGCTCGTCACGTGAACGGCCGCGGCCTGCTCCAACACGCGCCGCACCACGGCGGCGATCAGCGCCGTCTTGAGCCAACGGCTCTTGCGCCGAACCAGGCCCTTCTCCAACATCCCTCGCGGCGCCACGACGTATGGGACGCCGGCCCGTCGCGCGGCCCGCGCCGCCGCCCACACCGGCCACACGAAGAGCGCGTGCAGGTGCGCGATGTCGAAATCGCCGATCTGCCGGGCCAGCGCCTGCCCCATCGGCGGCGACCAGTAGAGCCGCCGCAGGTTCCTGGAGGGGAAATACGAGACCTTGACGCCGTCAACGTCAACCGGGGTCAGCAGCGGAACGTCGGAATCCCTGGCGCCGTCCACGTTCGTCGTGAACACGTGCACGTCGTGGCCCCGCGCCGCGAGGGCCTTGCAGAGACCGTGAACGGAGACGATGGTGCCGCCATAGCGTGTCGCTGGAAGGTAGGACGCCGCGACGTGAAGAATCCTCACGCCGTGACGACGGTCCGCGGGCTGACTAGGCGATTCACACCCCACCAGGCGACCAGGGCATAGCTCATGATGATCAAGTCCTGCATCGAACGCTGCCCGGCGACGAGCACCATCACCGCCAGGGCGTACACGATTGGGTTCTTGGCCGAGATGCCCACATCGCGCAGCGTGCTTGCCGTGCCCGCCAGTCGACCGTGGAACCATCCGCCGAAGATGATCGCCGCCCAGCCCCACGCCAGGTACCACTCGCCGACGATGGAGCTCGACAGGCTCACGCCCTTCATGCCCACTTCGGACGGCAGGTCGAACCCGGCATCGACGGGCTTGCCGGCCCAGAACACTCTGGGAATCGGCCGCACCAGGGTGAAGACGATCTGTCGGAGGTAGACGTAGTCGTGGCGGCTGGGAACCATTTGGATGATCTGCGCCAGCCGGAGGAAGTTGTCATCGACGTGCACGTATTCCAAGGTGTTGCCCCGGTACTTGTATTCCGCGTATCCACTCGTGCGCACATTCAACATGAACTGCATCACCCACACGAGGGCGACGCTGGCGGCGCCGACCGCGAGGATCTTCCGGATCTTCATGCCCGGTTGCGCCTGCACCCAGACAATCAGCGCGGCGCCGACGGTCACCATGATGATGCGTCGGCCGCCGCCCTGCGCAAGAAACGCCAGCATGATGAGCGACGCCGCGATCGAAAATATGGTTTCTGACCTGAACCCGCGGCGCGCGATGAGCAGGGCCGTGAGGCTGGGCAACACGTAGCCGAAGTAGGACGTCTGGTCGAGGAACGAGCCCCAGTCGCCGAGCTGGCCCCGGCCCCATGGTACGCTCCAGCGGTCATTCCCCA
>JBDTMB010000375.1:0-5991 GCA_039934485.1 Vicinamibacterales bacterium | reverse complement strand
TCCACGGCGCCAGCATCGCCAGCACGCTCTGGTTGAAGCGCAGGTTGCGCACCGGATAGCGGACCTGGCCCTTCTCGACCCACCACAGCCCGTCGCGTGTCAGTCCGGTCAGCATGATCGTGCGCGGATCGACCAGGCGCACGTACCAGAAGCGAGAGATCACCAGCCCGCGCTCCATGCCCTTGATCATGGCGTCCATCGACGTCGGCGGCTGGGAGCTCTCCAGGATGTAGTTCACCGCCCCCGGCGTGGCGTCGCGCTTCTTTTCCTGGGCCCAGAAGCGTGAGTACTCGAGGTTCTCGAGCACGCCGGCCTTGATGAGCGAGATCCTCGACGCGGGGATGCCTTCGTTGGTGCTGGGCGCCACCGGCATCTCGGCATGCATCGGGTCGCTGTAGAGATTCAGCCGCTCATTGAAGATGGCCTCGCCGACTCGCGTCTTGCCATCCTTGCCCGAAAAGGCGCTCCGCCCCTCGTCCGCAGTTCTCGCGTCGAAGCTGCCGGTCAGGAAACTGATCAGGTCCGACACCGCTTGCGGCTCGAGGATGACGGGGTAGACGCCCGGCTCGATCGGCTTGGCCTGGCGCGAGCGGGCGGCCTTGCCGACCGCCTGATCGGCGATGGCTTTCGCATCGAGACGGGCCAGGTCGAAGTGATCGCCGGCGTAATAACCGGAGCCGGTTCCGTCGGCGCTCCGCGCCGTCATGCTGAACCCGCCTTCGCTCGATTGGAAGTAGCGGCGATTGCCGTTGGCGGTGGCGGTCGCCGCGGCTGATGCGCGCGCGGTATGAAAGCCGGCGCCCGTCACCTTCTCCGTGCGGCAGGCGGTGAGAACGGCCTCGAGCGATTTCGCGCGCGCGGCGAGATCGACCTCTGCGGTCGCCGCAGCAAAGCCCTTGTTCTCGGCGTAGGTGAGCGGGCCCAGCGTGGGCAGATACTCGCGCTGCACCGGCGAGACGCGCGCGATCTGCACCGCTTCGTCAGCCAGCTTCTTCAGCGCGTCCCCAGTTGGGTCGTTGCCGGTGGCCGCGCCGCGGCGCTTACCCACCCACACCGTGGCGGTCACGCCGACATCTTCGGCACGCCCGCTCGTGGTGATGCGGTTGTCGGCGAACCGCGCGTGCGATTCCACCGTACTCTGCACCGAGACCGAGGCGTCCTCGGCGCCCGCGGCCTTCGCATGGCCCAGCACGGTTTCGCAGATCCGGAGGGAGTCGTCGCGATTGAGCATCACGCCGCTCCCGTGTTCAACACCGTGATGTTACGGAACCGCGCCGGCGGACAGCCATGGCTCACCGCGTTGGTTTGGCCCGGTTCGCCCTTGCCGTCGGCCGACGTCCCCCACAGCCGATAGGTCGAGGGCCCGCCGAGCCCGTCGCACGACGCCCAGAAGTCCGGCGTCCGCGACTGGTACGCCGCGTCGCGCACCATCGCGCCGAGCTTGCCGTTGGTGATTTCGCGAATGACCGCGCCGCCGAACTGGAAGTTGTAGCGCTGCTGGTCGATCGACGAACTGCCGCGGCCTTCGACAAACAGCCCGCGCTTGATGCCGCTGAACAGGTCGTCGAGCGACACCTCGGTGGCCGCCGGCTCGAGCGACACGTTCGGCATGCGCGGAAACGGCACGCTCGACCAGTCGTCGGCGTGCAGGCAGCCGTGCGATCGCGATTGCCCGATGAGCGGCGCCAGTTCACGCGTCGTCTGCCAGTCCACGAACATCCCGTCCCGGACCAGGTGCCACCGCTCGGCCTTGACGCCTTCATCGTCAAAGCCCGTCGTCGCCAGGCCGCCCGTTTGCGTGCGGTCGCCGACCAGGTTGACGATCGGCGCGCCGAAGCGGAGCGTGCCCGCATCCGTGGACTTGAGGAAGCTGGTGCCGGCCATGTTGGCTTCAAAGCCCAGCGACCGATCGAGCTCGGTGGAGTGGCCCACCGATTCGTGGATGGCCAGGAACAATTGCGACGGATCGACGACGATGTCGTAGCGCCCGGGCACCACCGGCTTGGACTTCAGCTTCTCGACCACCTCGTGGCCGGCCTGCTCGGCGTCCTGGAGCCACGGATAATCCTCGACGTATTCGTAGCCAATCAGCTTGGCCCGGTCGACGACGGCCCGGGTCTGGAAGTCTCCGCTCGCGCGATCGGCGGCGGTCGTGGAGAACTGCGGGTAGGTCCGCACCAGCCGCTGCGTGATGCGCGACCCTTCGCTCGAGGCGAAGTATTTCTGTTCGTCGACGAACAGGATTTGCGAGCTGACGAAACTCACCCCGGTCACGGCCAGTGCCGTCTCATTCAGCTTCATCAGGAACGCGGTCTTGGTCTCGAGCGGCACGTCGAAGGGATCGCGCTTGATCGGGTTCGCCCACGTGGTGACGACCTTGTCGGCCGCGGCGAGGACGACCTTGCGCGTGGTCAGCACCGCGTTGGCCCGCGCGATCGCAACGGCCTGCTCGGCCGCCGCGCGGGCCGCCGCCGGATCCACGACGTTGGTGGCGGCAAAGCCCCAGGTGCCGTTGACCAGCACGCGGAGGCCGAGCCCGTAGCTGGTGGATCGGGAGACGTTCTGCACCTGCCGCTCGCGGGTCGCGATCGATTCCCGGCGGTAGCGGTTGATGCGGAGGTCGGCGTACGACGCGCCAAGGGCGGCCGCGCGCGACAGCGCCGCTTCTGCGGCTTCGGCGCGCCTGGCATCGTCGGTCGCACCGGGCTGGAAGGCCTCGGCCCAATCCGGGACGTAGGTCGCGGCGAGCAGCGCGCTCCCCGTGGCAAGGAACTGGCGTCGGGAGACCGATGGGATGGGCATCGGTCGCGATTATACGAGGTGACGAGGCCGGCCCGCACGGCGGCGAGCGGGCCGGAATTGACTTTGCATTACAAAGTTAAATCTGATATCTCTATACTTTGTTTTACAAAGTTGAGAGGTGGTGATGCAGATCATTCGCGCAAGACATCTCGGCATGTGTTTCGGCGTGCGGGACGCCATCGAACTGGCCACCGGCCGCGCCCAGGCGGCGCCCCTGACCATCCTCGGCGACCTGGTTCACAACTCCGCCGTCCTCGAGGACCTGAGGGCAAAGGGGATTGCCGTCGCCCACGACCCGGCGCACGTGACGACCCACACCGTCATGGTGACCGCGCACGGCACCTCGGAACGGACGCTCGCCAAAACTCGGGCGCTCGGCCTGGAGGTCGTCGAAGCCACCTGTCCGCTCGTCCATGTCGCGCATCGGGCCATTCGGGCGCTGCTGCGGGACGGCTACCACCCGGTGATCATCGGCCAGCGTGCGCACGTGGAAGTGCGGGGGCTGACCGACGACCTCGACGCCTTCGATGTGGTGCTGGATGAGCACGATGTGATGGGGCTCGACGCGCGTCCGCGGCTGGGCATCGCGGCGCAGACGACGCAGCCGATCGACCGAGTGCGGCACCTGGTTGGGTTGATTCGACGGCGATTCCCTCAATCCGACGTCCGTTTCATCGACACGGTCTGCCTGCCAACCAAGCAGCGCCAGGACGCGGCCGTCGAACTGGCGCGCGCATGTGACGTCGTGATCGTCGTCGGCGGCGCCGGCAGCAACAACACGCGTGAACTGGTGAACACCTGCCGCCTCCATTGTGCGCACGTGCACCACGTCCAGGCGGAGGCGGATCTTCGCCGCGAATGGTTCTGCGGCGCCGGCACCGTGGGCCTCACGGCCGGCACCTCGACGCCCGACGATGTCATCGATCGCGTCGACCAGCAGATCCGGGAATTGGCGACTTTGCATCGCCGGTGTGGATGAATCCCGGCGACCGACTCGAAGCGTTGCGGCGAGACCTACAATATCCACGCCCCGTCATCCGTCTAACACTGTAAGTGAAGGACGCGGCGAGCCTGGACCCCATGGCGCCCGATCAGGACCAGCAGATCTCCGACGTGGTCAGGCGGGAACAGTCCCGGCTCCGCCACTTTATCCGCCGGCGCGTGCCCGACCCGCGCGACGCCGAGGACATCCTGCAGGAGGTCTTCTTCGAACTGGTGGAAGCCAATCGCCTGCTGATGCCGATCGACCACGTCACCGGCTGGCTGTTCCGGGTGGCGCGCAATCGCATTACCGATCTCTTTCGGAAGAAGAAGCCGGAGCGCTTCAGCGATGCCGGCGAGGCCGGTGATGACGGAGAAATGCTGCGCATGGAGGACCTGCTCCCGTCGCCCGATGCCGGGCCGGAGGCGCTCTACGATCGCCGGCTGGTGCTCGAGGCGCTCGAGGTGGCCGTCGACGAGTTGCCGGAGGAGCAGCGCCGGGTGTTTGTGGCGCACGAATTGGACGGGCGCAGCTTCAAGCAGATGGCCGCCGAGACTGGCGTGAGCGTGAATACCTTGCTGTCGCGAAAGCGCTACGCGGTGCGGCACCTGCGCGAGCGATTACGCGGTCTCTTCGACGAGCTTACGAAACCGTGAGGAACCGACACATGCGAAAGAAATGGCTTTTCATCATTCCGGCCGCGATCGTGGGGATGCTGCTGTTCGTCTTCATCGGCGGCAAAGTTGTGCAGCTGTTGTGGAACTGGCTGCTGCCGCCGCTCTTCGGCTTCCCCGCGGTGACCTTCTGGCAAGGGCTTGGGCTGCTGGCGCTTTGCCGGATCCTCTTTGGCGGCCACGGCTTCTCCGGCTCCAGTTCCCGCCGGTATACCTCCGATGAGCGGACGCGCTTCCGTCAGCGCATTCGCGAACGGCTCGGCTTCAAGCCCACCGACGCCCGCGCAACCGGCCAGGCGAGCGAAGACGAAGCCTGCGCGCCTGCGGGAACAAGTAGTAGAAGCTCTACGTCATAGCTGTAGACCGCCTACTACCATGGCCAAGACCCCCGACGACCGGCGCCTCGAACTGCTCCAGGGCACTCTCGACATGCTCGTCCTCCGCACCCTGCAGTGGGGGCCCCAGCACGGTCATGGCATCGGCCAGGCCATCTCTTCGCAATCCGACGACCTGCTCAAGGTCGAAACCGGCTCCCTCTATCCGGCGCTGCACCGCCTCGAAAAGCGCGGCTGGCTGAAGGCGGAGTGGGGCGTGAGCGAGGCCAACCAGCGCGCCAAGTATTACCAGCTGACGGCGGCGGGGAAGGCCCAGCTCTCGCGCGAGCGGGATCGGTGGTCGCAACTGGTGGACGCGATCGGACGCGTCATGAACCCGGCACGGGCGGGTAAGGAGTAATCCATGCGCCCCGACGAGCATGACCTCGACGACGAAATCCG
Organism: Vicinamibacterales bacterium; assembly: GCA_039934485.1. Lineage (GTDB taxonomy): Bacteria > Acidobacteriota > Vicinamibacteria > Vicinamibacterales > UBA2999 > 12-FULL-67-14b. The sequence goes on along the minus strand of JBDTMB010000375.1, from coordinate 757 downwards.
CGGCCACCTGGCCCTCAGTATCCACGAGCGGATTGAGCGGGGCGAGTCTCCAGAGTCGGCGCGCCTCGCCGCGTTGAGGGAATTTGGCTACGTCCCGGCCGTCCGCGACTCGATGCGCCGCGTGTGGTACAGCCGCTGGTTCGACGCCGTCGCCGCCCTTGGGCAGGAGATGCGGGTCGGCTTGCGTTCGCTGCGGCGCGCCAAGGGCATGGCCGTGACCGTCGTCGTGACCCTCGCGCTCGGCATCGGCGCCAACGCTGCGATCTTCAGCGTCGTGCGCGGCGTGCTGTTGCGTCCGCTCGCCAACCGCGACGAGTCCCGCTTGATCTACATCCGGCAGAGTTCGCCGGCGGTGGGCGCCAACAACATGACGTTTTCGGTGCCGGAGATCGCGGACCTCACGTCGCGTGTCACGACCATCAGCGCCTTCGGCGACTTCTCGACGATCAGCTTTCCGATGGTCGGTTTTGGCGAGCCCCGCGTCGTGCAGGCCGGCGTCGTCAGCGGCTCCTTCTTCGACGTGATGGGCCTGCGTCCCGTGCTCGGCCGGTTGCTCAACGCGGGAGATGACGGCGCCAACGCAGCCGGCGCGGCGGTGCTCACGTATCGTTTCTGGACGACCTCGCTCAACAGCGACCCCTCGGTGATTGGCCAGACCATCCGCCTCGGTCCGCGCACCGCCACCGTGGTCGGTGTCCTCGAACCGTCGGTGCCGTATCCCGCCGAAACCGAGATCATCGCCAACATCGTGACCAGC
>JBDTMB010000374.1:0-6018 GCA_039934485.1 Vicinamibacterales bacterium | reverse complement strand
GAGATGGAACACGTCGAGAACTACCGCGGCACCCGGGTGAAGATGGCCCTCGCCGAAAAGGTCCGGATCGAGATTGGCGTCTCGAATCATTTCGTCAAGCCCACGGTGGACGCGATCCTGGGGGCGGCGCGGACGGGCAATGTCGGCGACGGCAAGATCATCGTCTTGCCGGTCGAAAAGTTCTACCGGATCCGGACCGGCGAAGAAGACCAGGACGCGGTGACGCCGGTGCTGGTACCGGAATAGTCCAATCGGGCTAGAATCCCGGTATTCCCGATCCCTCGCCGGCGATCACCGATCTGCTCCTGGAATGGGGCCAAGGCGATGACGATGCCCTCCATCGCGTGATTCCACTTGTACATCGCGAGCTGCACCAGATCGCGCAGCGGCACATGGCCCACGAGCGTCCCGGCCACAGCCTGCAGGCGACCGCGTTGGTCAACGAGACCTACCTGCGCTTGATCGAAGCGAAGGAATTGACGTGCCACGACCGCGCGCATTTTCTCGCCGTGTGCGCGCGCGTCATGCGCCGCATCCTCGTCGATCACGCGCGGGCTCGCGGCGCCGCGAAGCGCGGCGGCCGGCAAGCGACGGTGGCCTTCGACGAGGCGCTCGCCGTCGGCGAGGAACCGCGCCAGGATTTCATCGCCCTCGATGATGCCCTCGAGGCGCTCGCGAAATTCGACGCGCGGAAGAGCCGGGTCATCGAATTGCGGTTCTTCGGCGGGCTGAGCGTCGAAGAAACCGCCTCGGTCGTCAAGGTCTCGCCCGACACCGTGATGCGCGACTGGCAGCTCGCCAAGGCGTGGCTGCAGCGCGAGATGCGCGGTGATCGCACCGGCGTCCCCTAAGGCGTCAGCGAAGTCGTCAGCTCGTACGCCTGGCTGGTGCTGCCGGACCTGGCGTCAGTAAGGGCCACGGTGACATCGTAGGCAAGGCCTGCCCTCACCACGACAGTGGTCTCCACCCGTTCGACTCCATATCCAGTCACGAGGCCGTTGATGAGCAACGCCAACTCATTCGGCCCTGGCGCACTGAGCTGAACGCGCAGTCCCCCGGCCACGACCGGCACCAGCCTGTACCGCACACAGGGCTGGGGGCCGTGACCCAGGTCGCACGGCGCGTCGGCCGGCGTCACCGTGGCGCGCACGGTTTGACCGACGCTGATTACCGTCGTCGTTGGCGGGGCACCAACGGTTGTCGGAATCGGGGTGGGCGAGGCGGGAGCCGCGTAGCCCGCGGGCCGTTCGCCGCACGCCGCGCTGACCGCCAGCACGGCGCCGATCATGAAGAGTTCGATCGCTCGGGTTGTTCGCCTGGTCATCGGCGGCTCCTACCGCGGGCAGCCGACGCAGCGGCCGTCCCCGTCAAACGAGAAGGTGAGGTCGCTCACGGGCAAGACCACCTCGGTGAACGCCTTGGCGTACCGCATGAACAGTTCTGTGCGCGTGTTGCCCAGCAACCTGCCGCCTGACGTCGCCTGCTCACCCACATGCGACGGCATCACCGTCGTCGGTCGAATGAAATTCTGAATCACCTTCACGGCGTCCTCGGGTCCGAGCGCCGTCGGACCGTTTCCCCCTGGGCCGATGTTGATCACCATCAGGTTGGGGTTGTAGAACTTGCCGATGACCGTTGACATATCGCCAAAGACTCCCGTGTCGCCGGTGAGGTAAGCGGTCAGCCCATTGGTAAAACGAATGACGAAGCCCTGGGCGAGCCCCGCATAGGCGGTCGTGCCAGAGGCCAGCCCGGGCGCGTCAACCAGCGCGGCGGGGATGTTGCTCGGATGGGTGGCGGTCACCCCCGTGATGCGCACCGAGGCCGCCGCGCCGGCCCGCTTCACCGAGCGGGTGCCGCCCACGCCAAGTGGCGCGGTGCAGGCCGACGATGACGGCACCGTCGTCTCGTCGTCCAACCCATTGGTCACACACACCGGCGTGGCCACCCCGCGGATCGCCTGGATCTTGACGCCCAGGAACACCGTAGCCTCGGTGGCGGTCATCAGCACCGAGTTCTTGGCCGCGGCGATCGAGGCGACGTTGGAATTGAGGTTATTGGGACCCATCGCCGGGGCCGCGCACGTGCCGCCCCGATCGCGCCGGCTGCCAATGTGATCGTTGTGAGCGTGCGTCAGCAGCACGACGTGGACGTCGCCCAGCCGCGGATCCGTTTCGTCGGTCATGAAGCCGGGATCGTAGAGAATCCGCACGCCCGTCGGATCTTCGAACAGCATGGCCCGGTCCCGGACGCACAGCTCGCCGGCGTGGCTGCCGATCGGCGTGACTTTCACGAGGCCGCCCTGGCCGCGTGCGGTGCCGGTGAACGGGATCGTGCCGAGCAACAAAGCAGCAATAGCGCAAGAGCGCCCGATCTTCATGTGATATCTCCTTGGTGGACCAGCGTCCGCAAAACCGTCTTCATCTAAGAAAGCGGAAACGGGCCGGCAAAACTGGCAGGCTCAACCAAACCGGCTACAATGCGGCCACCAAGCGCGCGCACCGCGGCGCGGCGATCGGTCAGATGACGCCTGAACGCTGGAAGCGGACCGAGGAGCTCTATCATGCGGCCGGGGCCCTGCCTCGTGGCGACCGCAAGGCCTTCCTGCGCGCCGCCTGCCCCGACGACTCGGAGTTGCAGCGCGACGTGGAGTCGTTGCTGAACCAACCACCGTCGGACCATGGTTTGCTCGACGGCCCTGCCCTCGTCTCCCCGGCGGAACTCGAAGCCAACCTGGCGCCCGCCGCCATGGCCGGCCGCTCGCTCGGTGGCTATCACCTGCAGGCGCTGCTTGGCGCGGGCGGCATGGGTGAGGTCTACCGTGCGCACGATCCGAAGCTGGGTCGCGACGTGGCGATCAAGATCCTGCCGCCGGCGTTCACGAGCAGCGCGGATCGGCTGGCGCGCTTCGAACGCGAGGCGCGGATGCTGGCGGCGCTGAACCATCCCAACATCTGCGCGATCTACGGATTCGAAGTCGCCGACGATGTGCGATTCCTGATCCTCGAGCTCGTCGAGGGCGACACGCTCGCCGACCGGTTGCGGCGCGCCGATGGCGCCCTGCCGTTTCGTGAGGTCGTCGCCCTGGCCCGGCAGATTGTCGAGGCCCTCGAGGCCGCTCACGAAAAAGGGATCATTCATCGCGACCTCAAGCCATCGAACATCAAGATCACCCCCGATGGTGTGGTGAAGGTCTTGGACTTCGGCCTCGCCAAGCCGATCGACAGCGAGCCGGCGCGGCCGGATCTCTCACACCTGTCCGGCCCCACCGAAGGCCGGCGCGATGGCCGCTTGATCGGCACCGCTGCCTACATGAGTCCGGAACAGGCGCGGGGCCTGACGGTGGACAAGCGGACGGACATCTGGGCGTTTGGCTGCCTCCTCTACGAAATGTTGACCGGGCGCCTCGCGTTCGCCGGGGAGACGGTCTCGGACTCGATCGCGAAGATCCTCGAGCGCGAGCCCGATTGGTCGGTGCTGCCAGCGTCCACTCCGGCGCCCGTCCGACGGCTGCTGCTCCGCTGCCTGGCCAAGGACCTCAAGTCACGGCTGAGGGACATCGGCGATTCGCGGATGGAGCTTGACGCGATCGATGAGGTGCTGCCCGGCGCGTCGGACGCCGCGCCTCGCGATCGCGTGACCCACCCGGCGAGGTGGTTGCCGTGGACCGCATTGGCGATCCTCGCGCTGGCGGTTGGCGTGCGCGAGAGCCGGCGGCCGGTGCCCGCCCCGGAAGAGCTGCTGGCCAACGCCCGGTTTACACCACTGACGAATTGGATTGGCGCGGAAGAGGGCGCCGAGATTTCGCCCGACGGCAAGTTCGTGGCGTTCCTCGCCGATAGCGAAGGCGAGTTCGACATCTGGCTCACGCAGATCGGCAGCGGTTTCTTTTCCAACCTCACCCGCGAGGTGCCGCCGCTTGCGGCCAGCGGGTCGATCGTGCGAAAACTCGGCTTCACGGGCGATGGCTCGGAGATCTGGTTCAATCCCGGGGATCGGAAGCCCTTGCTGCGGATGCCACTGACCGGCGGCGCGCCGCGGGTGTTCCTGCCGGCGGGCGCCAATACTCCCGCCTGGTCTCCCGACGGCGACCGGCTGGCGTTCTTCGACAAGCCACTCGATGGCGACGACCCGATGTTTATCGCCGATGGCGCCGGCGCCAACCCCCGCGAGATCCCGCTGCCTCGAAGTGGTGACGGCATCGACGGGACCACCGGACTGCACAACAACAATCCCGTGTGGTCACCAGACGGCCAGTGGATCTATTTTGTGAGTGGAGTCGAACCGCAGAATGAAATGAACGTGGACATCTGGCGCGTCCGGACCTCAGGGGGCGCGGCGGAACGGCTCACCAACCAGCATGCGGCGGTGAATTATCCCGTGCTGATCAACCCTCGCACGGTGCTCTACGTCGCGCGAGAAGAGGACGGTTCGGGGCCGTGGCTCTGGGCCCTCGATGTCGACAGCAAGGCGACGCATCGGGTGTCGTCTGGCGTCGATCAATACATGTCGGTATCGGCCAGCCGCGATGGCCGGCGGATCGTCGCCACCATCGCCAACCCGAGTTCAACGTTGTGGCGGGTGCCGTTGATCGATCGGCTGGCCGGCGATGGGGATGCAGAGCCGTACGCGTTGCCGGTGCCGACCGGGCGAGCGCAGGGCCCGCGTTTCAGCAGGACCGCCATGTTTTACTTGTCCGCGCGCGGGACCGGCGACGGACTCTGGAAGGTCGAGGCCGGACAGGGAGCCCAGGTCTGGCGAAATGTAGAAGGCGCCTTGTCCGAGGCGCCCGCGGTTTCGCCGGACGGACAGCTGGTGGCCGTGGTGGTCAGGCAAGGCGGCAAGCGCGTCCTGTGGGTGATGTCGGAGGATGGTTCGAACCGGCGGACGCTGGCTCCGTCAATCGACGTGCAGGGCGCGGCCGGTGAGGGCCCCGTTGACTGGTCGCCGGACGGGCGGTCGATCATCGCCGGCGGACTGGACGCGAAGGGGCCGGCGTTATTCAGGATCCCGGTCGACGGCGGCACGCCGGAAAAAATCGTCGCGGGACCCGCCGTCAATCCGGTGTGGTCGCCGGATGGCCGGCTGATCGTCTATGCCGGGCGGTCGTACGTCGGCCAGGTGCAACTCCTGGCCGTGCGCCCGGATGGCGCGCCGGTCGAATTACCGCCGGTGATGGTCCGGCCCGGCGGCTATCGCTTCCTGCCCAACGGCACCGGCCTCGTTTACTTGCCCGGCATTCACGCGCAGGACTTCTGGCTGCTCGATTTCACGACCGGCAAGTCCCGCCCGCTCACCCGCCTGACCGATCACGGCGCACTGCGGGCGTTCGACATCACGCCGGACGGCACCGCCATCGTGTTCGACCGGTCCCGGCAGAATTCCAATGTGGTCTTGATCGAGTTGCCGGCGCCGTAGGCCCCCGCCAGTCATCTGTTTCACGCACCATTTGCATCTCGCGGGCGCGGGCTGGGTCCATCAGTTTTTTGCACGCTTCGCATAGGTAGATTGCGCTTTTGTTATGTGTGGGATTTCCCTCTAATGGGCGTGGCAGTGAGGGAAAAAGGGCATGGACGCACGCACAGACGACGTTGGTGACCAGCGAAACCAGGGCCTGTACCATTCACGGGACGAGCACGACGCCTGCGGCGTCGGCTTTGTCGCGCACATCAAGGGCGAGCGTTCCCACGCCATTGTCCGCAACGCCCTCGACCTCCTGATCAATCTCGAACACCGCGGCGCCACCGGGTCCGACCCCGGCACCGGCGACGGTGCCGGCATCCTGGTCCAGATGCCCGACCGGTTCTTCCGCAAGACGCTGGGTTTCCCGCTCCCGCCGGCCGGCTCGTACGGCGCCGGCCTGGTGTTCCTGCCCACCGATCCCACGGCGGCCGCGGCGGTTCGCGCGATCGTCGAGCGGATCACGGCCGAAGAAGGACAGACCCTGCTGGGCTGGCGAAAAGTCCCGGCCAATCTCGACGCCGTCGGCCGCAGCGCCGCGTCGGTGGCGCCCGCGTT
>JBDTMB010000373.1:0-6052 GCA_039934485.1 Vicinamibacterales bacterium | reverse complement strand
GTGACGACGACGACGGATCTCACGGCTCCGACCGTGGCGATCGCTTCCACCGCGCCAGAGCCGACGAGTGGTTCGCCCATCCCGGTCAGCGTCGTCTTCAGCGAGCCGGTGACCGGCTTCGATGCGAGCGCCCTCGTGGTCACGAATGCCACGGTCGCCGGATTCACGGGCGGCGGCGCGACGTATGCCTTCAGCCTCATTCCCCTCGCTCCAGGTGAGGTGACCGTCGCGGTGCCGGCGGGCGTCGTGGCCGATGCGGCGGGCAACGCGAACCTGGGGCCGGCCGGCCTCATCCGCACCTTCGCCGGGGCGCCGCCCGTCGTCTCGACGTCCGGCGATATGACGGTCGAGGCCACCTCGCCCAGCGGCGCCGTCGCCACGTTCACCTCGACAGCCGTCGATGCGAGCGGTGTGCCAACCTCCGTGACGTGCTCGCGGGCATCGGGGTCGATGTTCCCGATCGGCGCGACTACCGTCACCTGTTCGACAACGGACCGGTACGGCAACGCCGGATCGGCAGCGCTGACCGTGACGGTGCGCGACACCACCGCACCGTCGATCGTAAGCGCCGTGCCCAGCAAGACGTCGCTCTCGCCGCCGAATGGCAAGATGGTGCCGATCACCATCGCGATGAGAGTGACAGACCTCACTGATGCGTCACCGGTGTGCCGAATCACGACCGTGAGCAGCAACGAGCGGATCGGGGAGCGACACGACGACGGCGACGATGACCACGATGACCACGATGACCACGATGACCACGACAACGATAAAGGCAAGGGGCCGGACTGGAAGATCACGGGTGCCTTGACCCTGAACCTGCGCGCGGAGCGTGCCGGTGATGGGCCTGGCCGCGTCTACACGATTGCGATCGCGTGCGCGGACCGGGCTGGCAACACCTCAACGACGACGGCCCTGGTAACGGTCGCGCACGACAACGGAAAGAAGTAGGAGCAGGTTGGAAATTGAACTGTCACCGATGAACTAACCGGCGGCTGCAGCCGTATAACCCCCCAGAGGTAACTCCATGCGGACGAAGTTCGTCTTTTTGGGCGTGATTCTGGCGGTTGGCTTCAGCGTTTCGGCTTGCGACATCAAGGCCGGCGCCGATGGCGGGGGATTCTCGCTGGGGCTGGCCACGGGCCAGGCGTCGGATAACTGGACGAGGACCTACACCGTGCCCGCCGGCGGGCGGCTCGAACTGATCAACGTGAACGGCCGGATCGATGCGGAGCCGGCCTCGGGCGCGGCCATCGAGGTGAGCGCCCAGCGCACCGCCAAGGCCACCACGGACGAGGCCGCCAAGGAAGTGCTCAAATCGATTGAAATGCGCGAAGAGGTTGGCGACCAGCGCGTCCGCGTGGAAGTGCGGCCCCCGCGCTTGAGTGGGATGTCGGGCCACGAATTCAAGTGGACCATCAAGGTGCCGAAGGGCGTGCACGTCGACCTGCGCACGGTGAACGGCGGGGTGCGCGTCACCGGCCTCACCGGCGAAGTGCGCCTGAAGACCACCAACGGCGGCGTCACCGGCAAGGACATCGCGGCGACCCTGATCGACGCCTCGGCCGTCAACGGCGGCGTCGACATCGAGTTGGGCGCCCCGCTCGGTGGCGATGAGCAAATCGAGCTGCAAACCGTCAACGGCGGTGCGTCACTGGGTCTGACCGCCGACAGCAAGGCCACCCTCAGCGGCCGCGCAGTGAACGGCGGTGTGCGAGCGGACGACGGCCTTGGCATCACGCGGACCAGCGAAGAGGACTCGCGGCGGCGCCTCGAGGGCACGATGAACGGCGGCGGCGCCCGGGTCAACGTCCACACCGTCAATGGCGGCGTCCGCTTCGAGATGAGCGGCAGCCGGAAGGGGACTTAGGGATCAGGGATCAGGGATCAGGGATCAGGGATGCCATGTTACGCTGGCGCATTGGCTGATCCCCGAGCCCTGAGCGCTGAGCCCCGGACGTGAACGAAGACAAGTCCACTCGCTATCATCGCCTGCGCCGGCGCGCCGATCTGCTGGGGACCATCGCGGCCGGCAGCGTCCTGCTGGTGATGTCACTCTCCGGCGGCGCCGAGTGGCTGCGCGAGCGGGCCTCGATGACCTCCGGCGTCGTGCCGGCGGGTCTCGAGGAGATGGCCACCGTCATGGCGTTCACGGCTGCGGTGATGCTCATCCTGCAGCTGATCGAGTTGCCCTTCGCCTTCTACCTGGGATTTCTTCTCGAGCATGAGTACGGGCTGTCGACGCAATCGGCTGGTCACTGGCTCGCCGATCAAGCCAAGGGCTTTGGCGTGGGCGCCCTGCTGGCCATCCTGGGATCGAGCGTCGTCTTCGCGACGCTGCGCCACTGGCCCAACCAGTGGTGGATGATCTCCGCGGCGATCTTCGCCGTGGCCATGGTCGTCCTGGCCCGGCTCGCGCCCGTCGTGCTGCTGCCGATCTTCTACAGCTTCAAGCCGCTCGATCGTCCCGAGCTCGTCGATCGGCTGCTGGCGCTCGCCAAGAAGGCGCGGACCGACGTGGTGGGCGTGTTCGAATGGGTGCTGAGCGGGCACACCAAGAAGGCCAACGCCGCGCTCGCCGGGATGGGGCCGACCCGCCGCATCCTGCTGTCGGACACGCTGCTCGCAGATTATTCCGAGGACGAAATCGAAGTCATCCTGGCCCACGAGCTCGCGCACCACGTCCACCGCGATCTGTGGCGGGGGATTGCGCTGCAGGCGGTGGTCCTGGCCGGCGGGTTCTATGTCGCCAACCTCGCGCTAAGGGCCTTTGCCGATCCGCTCGCGCTCCGCGGCCTGGCCGATCCCGCGGCGCTGCCGCTGCTGCTGATCGCCGGCGGGGTGTGGTCCTTCATCTCCCTGCCGCTCGTCAACGCGCTGTCGCGCGCGCAGGAGCGCGCCGCCGACCGCTACGCCCTGACGACGACACGCAATGTTGACGCGTTCGTCACGGCAATGAAGCGCCTGTCGCAGCAGAATCTGGCGGAGGAGTACCCGTCGCCGCTGGTGCGGTGGCTGTTCTATTCACATCCGCCGATTCGCGAGCGAATCGACGCGGCCAAGGCGTTTTCCCGCGAGGAGCATCATGCAGCGTAGCGTCGCACTCGTCCTGTCTTTCCTGGTGATGTCCGTCATGACCCACGCACAGTACACGAAGAAGACCGTGGTGGCCCATCGCGGGGCGTCCGCTTACGCGCCGGAGCACACGCTGGCGGCGTACCGCAAGGCGATCGAGATGGGCGCCGACTTCGTCGAGCAGGACCTGGCGGTGACCAAGGACAACGTCCTCATCTGCCTGCACGACGCCAGCCTCGAGCGCACCACCAACGTCGAAGAGGTGTTCCCGTCGCGATTCACCACCATCGCGCTCGAGGGCCGGACCCGCAAGGCCTGGGTGGCCAACGACTTCACGCTCGCCGAGATCAAGCGGCTCGATGCCGGCTCCTGGTTCGATCCGACGTTCAAGGACGAGAAGATCGTGACCTTCGACGAGGCGGTGGCGCTCATCAAGGGCAAGGCCGGGTTGTTCCCCGAACTCAAGACGCCGGAGATTTACGCCGGGCGCGACGTCAGGTTCGAGGAACTGGTCGCTGCGGCGCTCGATAAACACGGGCTGCGCGGTCCGCAGGCGGATCCCAAAACACCGGTGATCCTGCAGACCTTCGGCGAAGCGAGCGCGCGCAAGCTCGCGCAGATGAAGATCGGCGTGCCGGTGGTGTTGTTGATCGGCGAGGCGGAGGGCTTCGACTCGGCCGCAAAGATCAAGGCCTGGAAGGGAATCGTGCAGGGCTTCGGTCCGGCGAAGCAGATTGTCCTGAAGAACCCCGACTTCGTGAAATGGGCCCACGCCGAAGGGATGAGCGTGACGCCGTACACCTTCCGCGCCGACGAGAAGACCGCATTCCCCGACGTCGCGGCCGAGATGTCGCACTACCTCTACACCCTCGGCGTCGATGCGCTCTTCACGAACAACCCGGATCAGTTTCCCAGGAAGTGAGAAGGGGGATGTCGCTGCCCAGGCTGCAAAGGTGAATCCGGCAGGACGCGGCCTCTCAGAAGAGCTGTGACTGAACGTATCGTAATCACCGCGCTTGCGGTGCTGGCGCAGGCGCTGGTGCAGGCCACCGGGCCGATCGAAATCTCGGCCCGGGCCCGATCACTGAGGCCGGGCGAGGTGGTGGTGCTGACGATCGCCGGGCCGGGGGTCTCGGACGCCGTTCGCGTGCGGGCGTTCGATCGCGACGTGGCCACCTACCGCGACGGCGACACATGGCGGGCCATCGTTGGCGTGGATCTCGACGTCAAGCCGGGTAATTATCGGGTCACCGCCGAGAGCGGCGCGGCCGCGAATGGCGCGCGGGGAACACACGTTCTGCGGATCGTGTCGCGGACCTTCCGCACGCGGCGGTTGACGGTCGACGAGGCGTTCGTGACGCCGCCCGCGTCGGAGCAGCCGCGCATCGAACGGGAGTCGGCGCTGCTGGCCGCGACCTGGCGTTCATCAGCCACCGGCCGGCTGTGGACCACGCCATTCATGCGCCCGGTGCCGCAAGCCGCCAACAGCGCGTTCGGCAGCCGCAGCATCTTCAACGGCAAGCCGCGGACCGCACATGGCGGCGCCGATTTTCTGAGTCCGGCCGGCACGCCCATTCGCGCGCCGAATGCCGGCCGCATCGCGGTGGCGCGGAAACTGTACTTTTCCGGGAACACCGTGATCATCGACCACGGTCTCGGCGTGTTCTCGACGCTCGCGCACCTGTCGACGATCGACGTGCGGGAAGGCGAACTGGTGACGCCGGGCCAGCGAATCGGCCTGGTCGGCGCCACGGGACGTGTCACCGGGCCCCACCTGCATTGGGCCGTGCGCGCCGGCGATGCGCGCGTGGATCCGTTATCGCTGCTGGCCGTGCTCGGGCCGCCGGCCTCTGCGCCGTGAAGCGGCGATGTCGAAGGCGGACTTCTCGCCGCGCCTAACGTGGTTTCACAACCAGCGTGCCCTTCATGTCCTTGCAGCCCTCATCGCCGGTGAGATTGCAGTAGAACGTGAAGGTACCGGCCTGATCGGCGCGGAACTCGAAGGTGATGGTCTGCCCGCCGCCGGCGCGCTTGGCGATGCGGTAGGCGTCGATGGCGAAGCTGCTGGGGCGGCCTTCGCTGGTCAGCGTGATCTTGACCAGGTCGTCCTGCGACACCTCGAACCGGTTCGGCGTGAAGACGTGCTCACGCGCCGTCAGCGTGAACTCTCGCCGATTCGGCGCCTGTTCTTGTGCGCCCGCCAGTGCTGAGACGAGGCAGATCCCGGTCGCGGCCATCGCCATCTTGCGGAGCATGGTCCCATTGTAGCGGGAGGGGATGCTTGTCGGGAGAGGGGATGCCTGTCGGGAGGGGAGGGGGGATGCTTGTCGGGAAGGGGATGCTTGTCGGGAGGGGAGGTGTTTGTCGGGAGGATTCCCGAGGAGAAGTGCCTCCCGACGAGTAGTGCCTCCCGACGAGTAGTGCGTCCCGACGAGAAGTATCTCCCGACGAGATGCTTGTCGGGAGAGGGGATGCTTGTCGGGAAGGGGATGCTTGTCGGGAGGATTCCCGAGGAGAAGTGCCTCCCGACAAGAAGTGCCTCCCGACAAGAAGTGTCTCCCGTCGAGAAGTGTCTCCCGTCGAGAAGTGCCTCCCGACGAGAAGTGCCTCCCGTCGGGAGCGTGTCGTTAGCGCCGGCGCGGGCCGCGGTCGCGGTCGCCGCGCGGGGGACGGTCGCCTTGCGGCGCTTCGCCCACCGGTGCGCCTTCGCCGCCCGAACCGGCGGGCGGCGCGCCACCCTCTTCGGGGGTGATGAGCGCCTTGCGCGACAGGCGGATCTTGCCGGTCGGGTCGATGTTGATGACCTTGACCAGCACCTGCTGGCCTTCCTTCAGCTCGTCACGCACGTCCTTCACGCGGTAATGCGCGATTTCCGAGACGTGAAGCAAGCCGTCGGTGCCGGGCATGATCTCGATGAACGCCCCGAAGTCGGTGATGCGCTGCACCTTGCCGAGGTAGGTCTTGTCGAGTTCCGCCG
>JBDTMB010000372.1:0-6057 GCA_039934485.1 Vicinamibacterales bacterium | reverse complement strand
CAGGAGCGCGTTCGGTACGAGTGAACCGTTGGCGTCGAAGACCGTGCCGATCACCGAACCCAGTCCCAGGTAAGTGACATTGGCGATGACCTCGTCCGCGCCGGAGCCGACGGTGGCGTTGGAGCGGCCACGGTGCCCGTCGCTGGCCGACGCATCGATCACGTACGATCCGATCGCCACGAGCGGGAACTCGTATCCGCCTGCCGCGTCGGTGAAGGTCGTGGCCAGCGGGTTATTGAGCTGGCCAGACGCGTAGATGTCGATACGCACGCCATCGCCCACCGCCGTCACGGCGTCGGCACGGTGGACCGTGCCGCGAATCGAACCCGCCGGGATCAGCACGACGTTCACGTGGGCGAAGCCGTTGGCGCGATTCATCGTCGCGGTCACAAAGCCGCGGACCGACGTCTGCGGGTCGAAGGCGCGGACCGTCACTTCTGGCCCGTAGATGCCGCTCACGGAGTAGCGACCGTCGGCATCAGACACCGTCGCCACCGGAGTGCCCAGGCCGTTCGAGACCGTGACCTGCGCGCCGGCCACCGGGTTCAGCAGCGTATCGAACACCACGCCGTCGACATTGCCACCCGCCACCGCCACCGTCATCGCCGCGCGCTCGACGCCCTGAATGCGCGCCGAGACCTGCGTGGTGCCGCCCGACTGACCAGCGACGGCGATCGTGCGTGAGGTCTCGCCCGCGCTGAACACGGCGGAGGGTGTCACCGTGGCAACGGTGGCGTCGGCCGTGGTGAACGTCACCAACACGCCAGCCGGCGGTGCGCCGCCAGGCAGCGTCACGACCACCGGCACGGAATTACCGGCACTGACAATCGTGGAGGCCGGCAAGGTCACACCGGGAAGAATGCTGACGCTCACCGACAGGAACGCCGGGCTGCTGACGTTGCCCGCCAGGTCGTAGGCGCGCGCCTGGAGGTTCAGCACCGCGCCGGCCGTGAGCGTGTCAGGCACGAGAATCGAGAACGGCACCTGCGCATCGCCCGCCGGCGGTGTCACCGGCCTGGCGTCGGCCATCGTGAATGCACCGCTGCCGACCAGTTCAACGCGAGACACGCTGATGCCATCCGAGGCGTCGGCGATCAGGTTCAACACGGCTCCGGGCACCATCTCGAGCCGGCCCGACGCGGTGCGAAGCTGGATGGTCGGTGCCACAGTGTCCGCCACCGGCAGGATCACGCTGGCCGCAACACCGACGTTGCCGGCGCGATCCGTCGCCGACGCCTGCAACGTGATGCTCTCACCTGGCCGCGCCGAGGCGGGCACGACGAAGGTGAACGACGCGAGCGCGCTGGCTGGGGCCGGGTCGATCGTCCGCGCATCGGTAAGCACGACCACTCCGGTTGTCGAGAAGTCGATGCGGCCAACGCCGCCAAGGTCCTGCGCGGACACGATGATGGTGGTGGACTGACCCGGCCTCACGGCCTGGCCGGTGCTGGCGCCGGTGATGTGCACGGTCGGTGCAACCGCATCGAGCACCGAGATGGACACCGGCACGGCCTGGCCCACGTGGCCGGCGGTATCGGCGGCCGACGCCTCGATCAGGATCGTCGAGCCAGGCGCGGCGTTGAGAGGCACGTTGAAGCCAAACGCTTCCGTATGGTCGGTCGCCGGTGACGTCAGCGCCGCGATCGCGCCATCCTGCGGGCGGCCGGTCTGCGCCTTGAAGCCCGATTGCTGAACGCCGACATCGTCCGTCGACCTCACGGTGACGACAATCCGTGCGCCGTTGGCGGCGGTGAGCCCCGACGCCGGGGTGGTGATGACGACCGCGGGCGGCTGATCCGCCAGCACCGTGATCGCGGCAGTGGCCGGCACCGTGCCGCGATTACCGGAGGTGTCCGTGGCGATGGCGCTCACGCGGATCTGATCGCCGACGTGACCGAAGGCGGGGATGGCTTGCAAGTTCAGCGCAAACGGCAGCGTGCGCGAGGTCGCGGCGAACCCGTCGTTGATGAAGAAGTCGACGAACGAGACATCGTGAGAGGCGCCGACGTCGGCAATCACCCTGGCGATCGTGTTTTCAATCACGCTGGACGGAGCGGCGAGCGACGCCACCGTGGGCGGCGTGCGATCGGTCGTGCCAAAGGTGTAGTCCAGCGCTTGCGCCTGTGCGTTGCCAGCCAGGTCCGACGCCGCCGCCGCATGGACCTGATACACGGCATCTTCCGCCAGCGGCCGCGCCGGCGTGAACACCGCGACGGTGTTGCCAAAGAGATAGTCGATGCGGCCATCGACAACGCCACCGGGACCGGTGAGCGTGATCGGCGGACCGTTGGTGCGCGTCGGGTCGATCGGCTCGGAGTACTTCAACCGCACCGGGCTGTAGAGCGGCACGCCACTGGTGTTCGCCACCGGGCTGATATCGAGGTAGCTGGGCGGCGTCAGGTCCACCGACATGAACGTCGAGACGTGGTCGGGCTGCATCACCTTGCCGACCAGGTCGCGCACGCCGGTGACGCGAATCGAATAGCGCGTCGATTCGCGAAGCGCGGTCAGCGGCGTGAACGTCGCCGTGGTATCGCCGCCACCAGTTGCCAGCGTCCCAGGCACGTTGCCGAGCTCATCGCTCAACGTGATGTTGGCCGTCGTGATCGTTCCCGGCTGCACCCGCTCGGTGAAGACCAGCGTGATCGCCTGGTTGAGGGGAACGGCGGTCGCCAGCGCGGCAGGCGTCACCGTGCCGATGGCCGGCGGCGCCTCATCGAGGCGAACGTCGCCGATGTCCACCGCGCCGAGGATCGTGCCAACCGCCGAAGCCACACCCGAGCCCACCGAGTCTTCGAACGCGATGGTGAACGGGCCAAGCGGCGTCGTCTCGTAGGAGAACCGTCCGTTGGCATCCGTGAGCAGGAACAGGTGGCGGCCCGCCGTGGCCAGGTCCACCGTGACACCGACCGCGGGACTCAGGTTCTGGCGCAAGACGCGGCCGCGCACGCTGCCCGTGGGCTCGAGCACGATACGCACGGTGCGCGTCTCGCCAGGGTTGAGGCTGTCGCCCGCCACGCCCTTGAAGCCCGACACCGCGTCCACCGCCGTGATCGTGAACGATCGCGCCGGCACGTTGCTGAACGTGAAGAACCCGTTCGAGTCGGCCGACCTCAGGCACGCGCCCGCGCAACCAGAGCTTGGCTCGCCCTCGAGCCGGAGATCGACGTTGCCCGCCGGCGAGTTGTCGCTGCGAACCACCTGGCCGGTGATCTCGCTGAGCCCGATCATCACCACCGTCACCGCGGCCACTTCCTCGTCGAACGCGATCTCCGTCTGCGACGAACCAACGTTGAGGCTGGCCTGCGCGCGCGCCCGGACTTCGTAGCGGCCAAGCGGGAGTTGACCGACGCTGAAGGCGCCGTCGGCCGCTGACGTCAGCGTGGCCAGCGGTGCGAAGGTGGAACAGGTCCCGGCACAGATGTCGATGAGGCTATTCGCCGCCGGCTGTCCGGTCGGGTCGAACACGCGTCCCTCGATGCCGCCGAACAGTGGCCGGACGATGCGCGCCAACAGCGGTATCGACACGACCTGCCCCTCGCGCTCGAGCGAACCCGTCGCCGTGCCGAATCCGTTGACGCCGTCTTGCCTCGCCGACAACGTCACGGACCCCTTCGAGACCCCTGGGAACGAGAAGCTGCCGTCGACGCTGCTCATCGACCGCAGCGACGGCAACGGACGGCCACCTGGCGCGGTCTGCGAGAGATCGATTTCCCAGCCGCGCAGCGGCGCCATCGTGGCCTGGTCGATCACGGTGCCGCGCACCACGCCCATGGCCAGTTGCCAGACATTGACCGGAAGTTCCAGTCCGTCGAACGGAATCAGTCCGGTGGCGAACCCGCGTCGAGCGGTGGCCGCCTCGAACACATCCACGGTCACGGCGCCAAGCGGGATCTGCTCCACTCGATAGCCGCCGGCGGCATTCGTGAGCGTGAAGGCCAGCGGCCCGCCCACCCCGGCGACGACGACTTCGGCGTTGGCAACCGGCGTGAGCCCATCGGAACGGTAGACGTTGCCATAGACGACGCCGGTTTGCGTATAGAGAAACACGTCGAGCGCGATGTTGTCGCCGTCGTGCTCGATACGGCCCGAGGCGCGTCCTGTGAACCCGTTCCGAACGTCGGTGGCGGTGACGACGAACGCACCCTCGGAGAACGAATCGCCGCCGCCAATCGGCAACACGCCGTCGTCATCGGCGAACGCGGTGAGGGTCTTGTTCGGGAAGGCGAGTTGTTGGATGACCACGCGCGCACCAGGAATCGGCGTGACGGCGTCGCTGGCGCGGATCCGCAAGTTAATCGCGCCGAGCCCGACCAGGCGCACCGAGACGTCGATGCGCTCCCCGGCCTTGACGCTGCCGTGGATCTGTCCGGATCGTCCGGTCGCGGGTTCCTCCACCGTCAAGGTGAAGGTGCCGGCATTGACCAGCGGCACGCCGAAGCGGCCGTCGGCATCGGTGACGACAATCTCTTCCTGGATGCCCTGAGGAATCGAGGTGCACGAGTCCTCGCCGCTCGAGCCAGTCGAGCAAATCGTCCGGAACTCGTCGGACTTGTACTTGACGATCAGGTTCGCGCCAGCCGGGGTCACGCCGTCTGGCAGGAACACGCGCCCGGCGACCTGGCTCGTCGACTGCAGGCGGATGTCCATCACCACCGTGGCGCCAGCCGCCGGCATCGTGTTGTCGAGCGCAATCGGATCCGGACTGAACTGCCCCGCCGCCCGCAACGTGAACGGCCCCACCCACAAGCCGCCCAGCGAGAACCGCCCGGTGGTGAAGTCGGTGTCGACGATACGGAAATTCGCGACGTGCTGGAAGGCGACCCCAACCCGGCCGCCCGCGATCACCAACTGATCGCCAGAGACGCTGACGCGCGCCGGCAACGGTGTCACGCCGTCATCGTCGTAGACCACTCCGGTGACAGTGCCGCCGCCGCCGCGGAAGGTCACGTCGGCCTTGGCCACCTGGTGGTTGAACTTGATCGCCACGCGCCCGACATTACCGTCGCTGAAATCGGATGTGAATGCGGAGACGTAGTAGTCGCCAAGCGGAAGGTGCGGCAGCGAGTAGCGGCCCTGCGCATCGGTCACCACGGTGCCAGCCACGTTGATCCCGCCCTGGCTCTTCGTGAAGACGTACACGCTGATGCCGGCGGCCGGCGTGGTGCCATCCGCCAGGCGAATGACGCCGCCGACGCCGCCAAGTGACTGCAGGACGATCGTGGCGTTGACCTGTTCACCGGGCCGCAAGATATCGACGTCGGCCGTGCCACGGGATCCCAGCGTGTCGCTCACCGCCACGAGGGTGGCGCGTCCCACTGGCACGTCCACCAGCGTGAACTGGCCGGTGGCATCGGTGGTGGTCAGGCTCATGCCGCCGCCGACCCGCACGCCGGCCACGCCGAGTCCCTCGGGATCCAGCACGACGCCGCGCACGGTGCCCAGCCCGCCGGTGAGGACGATGTTGGCTTCGCTGGTGCCGTCGGCAGCGAGCACGGTCCGAACCTCGCCCCGTTGGAACGACGCCTGATCGAAGGTTTCGATCCGGAGCTGACCGGCGGTCAGTTCCGTGAAGGCGAAGGCACCTTGTGCGTCGGCGTTGGCCATCGCAATCGCGCACTCGGCTGCGGGGGGCGGACACAGTGCACCCGGCTGGCTGTTCGACGTGTAGTAGACGATCACCGGCACGCCGGTCACCGGCGTGGCGCCGTCGTTGCGGAGGATATGGCCGCGGATCGCGCCTTGCCGCACCGTGATCTGGGTCGTCTCGACGCTGAGCAGTACCAGGTCGCGGGTGGTGGTCTCACCGGCGGCGCGGATGTTTTCGCTCACGAAAATCCTGGAGTTCTCCCTGGTGTTGACGGCTTCGACCAGGAGATTGCCCACCGGAATCCGCGGAATCAGGAATCGGCCGTTGGTGTCGGTGATGGCGCCGTACTGACTCTGATCGGTGAGGCTCGTAATCCGCAGGTTGGTGCCTGCCAGCGGCCGCCCGTTCTCACTCAGCGTCCGGCCTTCGAAGGTGCCGCGGCCGAGCATGACGATGTCCACGTTCAG
>JBDTMB010000371.1:0-6057 GCA_039934485.1 Vicinamibacterales bacterium | reverse complement strand
CTGGGACACGGCTGGTAACGGCGCCCTGGCGCAGCCGGTGAAGTTGAACCCTTCGGCCGCGGCCCGTTAGGGCCCGAGGGAACACCAGCCGTCGTGCGACAGCAGCTTACGTCTCGCAGTCTGAAATCGTGGCGCTTCTCTGAATGGACGGGGACTCTCACCTGTTAAGTCTTCAGGCAGCTTGAGTAACGACAGCTACGCGCCGTCGCCTCGAAGTTGGGCAGCTACCCAGCTGAGCACTTCCACCATTCCTTTCTCAGTCGTTTCATCGCACCACACTGCCGTCTTCTTGACTCTCGTCGCACGGTCGCTGAGGTCAGCCCCAAACCTCTCGGCGAGCCCCCCTGTGAATTTGAAGCCGAGGGCATTGCCGCCTCTTCGCAGGTCGACACGGAGGACCTGCTGTTTGCCTCCGTCGGACTTTGTGCGACTGAGTCGGAGAGACAAGTCTGCGCCTTGGCGCGGCTGGCCGTGGTTTGTGCCGCCTAGCTGATTGAGAAGCTCTGTCACTCTCTGTGGATAGTTCAGCTCGGCAATTTCGGGCCTGGGCTCGTCGGGTCCTCGCTGCTTTTTCCCCTTCGACGCAGTCGCGGCCCTCGCGATTTCGCCTTCGTGCCTGGCGCAATAGTCGCGCAGCACGAGGAGATCAGGGACCGGATCCAGGCGCTGTTCCGAAACACCCGCGTCCGACAATCCGAGTTCTTCGAACAGCCCCGCCCGCAGTGGCCCCTTCACGTGGCGCAGTCTCAACAGGACGCCATTGCCCTGCACTTCGAGCCACACGTGCTTCTTCTTTGTCATCGGTATGTGTATCCGAGCCTGTGCCCTCTGGCCCGGAACCTGCCCGACCACCGAAGCCTTCACCTTTCTCAGCAAAGCGAGCACACGGTCTTCAATATCGTTGCTGAGGCCCAGTTGTCGTACGACGTGTGCGGCATGCGGGTCCGTCGGGAAGCGAGGGGCGCATGGCTCGATGCGGTGGTGAGCGGAAGCCGCCTGACTGAGTTCATCCATCGATTCCACGCTCAGCGCTCGCAGCGCGTCTGCTCCGAGCCGCTCAAGCCAATCCTTGAAGGCCGCACCAATCAGTTCGCGCCGAGCCGCAGTCAGCCGAGCGAATTCACGTACCACCCTTTCAGGTTTGGGCTGGACGTGCTTGGTTGGACTGCCATTCCTTTCGTCAAGCCGCTCCCTAAGCCACTTGTAGGGCGCCAACGCGCTTTTCTCGTCACCACCCAGCAATAAGTGGGCGGCGACATTCGCTCTGTCGCATTCATACTCCCCAGCCAAGTCGGCAAAGTCATCGCTGAGCGCACCAAGTCCGTTGAGCTGAGATGAGATATAGGTGAGGTTGCCGATGTTGTTGAACGGGTGCGACCCTGTCCTTCGCACGTCAACCCCGAAGATGGTCGAGGCATGCGAGAAAGGGACAAGGTGTTGCTTCTCGGGCCGGGCCTGCCTGTTCAGGACCAGCTCTGGCGGCGCCAGCGGTTTCCTCGGGTTTGAAACCAAGTCGTATCGGAAGTCACGGGCACCAAGGCGTCGCTCCAGCCAATAGAGCAGAAGGACGTATCGACTCTGGATGGAATTCGCCTCGTCGAGTTCGCCCAAACGCGCAGACGCCATAGCGTTGGTCTCTTCGATCAGCTTCGGGATGACTTCAAGCGCATTCTGCGTCGGATTCCCAGCCTCGGCGACCCATCGGAGTACGTCACGAGTGTCGGCGGCAGCCAGAGCGACTTGGAGACAGAGCTGAGCCAGCAGTGGTCGGTAGACGTCCTGGGTGAGCTTTGGGTACTGGATGAGGAGTTGCATGACAGGCATCAACCCCGTCGCGTCAGGAAGGGTGCGCAGGTCGTCGCAGAACAGCTCGTTCTCGAGCAGACTCTTCACATGCTGCGTCACTCGCTCCGTCTCAGACCACAATGCACCGACGTCCTCACTTGACAGCCGTTCAAACGCCGCTTGGAAGTCGTCGCGACCAACGAGATCGAACGAGAAGCTGGACCGCCCTTGACGGTAGCCCAGGTGATACTGGCAAACTTGGAGAAACACCCTGACGAACAACTTGAAGCCGAACGCGCGTTCTTCCTGACGTTTGAGCAAGGCATCGCGATCCATTCCTTTCTGCCCGTCAGCATGGATCACCGAGAACACCCGTCTTAGGCCGTCAGAAATGGACGCGTTCTTCGGCTGCAGGCCCACCAGTGTTGCAAAGGCGCGCTCTTCCACTTCGACTTGCTTGCCACCTGCGTTAATCCGGTTGTATAGACCGGCCATCTCAGCGAGGTTGTGTGTGTCCTCGCGCAGGGCCACAAAGAACTCCTGCTGTTCAATCGTGCGAATGCCTTCGTGCAGCGCCGGGTAGAACCGAGCCGCGGCTCTAAGGCCCTCTTCCTTGGAGATGCCGTCCCCGAACTGGAGAACGTCGTGGTATTTCGCGGCGGCCTCCCAGGTTGACATCCTGCGGAGGTCCGCCAATGGCAGGACGTTCTTGCGAAGGGGCGAGCGATCCGAGGCGAGTTTTGGATTCACAGTAAACACGAAGAGAGGGAACTCTCGAGCTCGTGACTTCACCAGGCCTTCGAATCCAGGGGCCTTTGCGAGATTGACGCACCACTGCTTTGGCCGCCCTCCTTCACCGGGCTCCAGAGCAATGGAATCGTCATCTGCGCTAAGTGGGGCATCCGTAAAAGCCTCGTGCAGACTGCGGATTCGTTGCTGCCCGTCGATGACCAAGTACTTCAATGCGTTCGCTTCCGGTCCGGCTAAGGCAACGCCATTTTCGGCGTTGTCCCCGGACTCCCAGAACACAAAGCTGCCGCACGGCGTCTTGTAGAAGAGGGACTCAAGAAGAGCACCAATCGAATCTGAGCCCCACACGCGCCCACGCTGGAAGTGGGGCACGCCGAGTTGGGGAAACAGCTGATTCACTTCGCTAACCGTGATCGTCTTGCCACCACCCCAAGTCGTTACTTGCAGCTTGTCGGTCATGTCGACGGCCCCTTCTCTTACCTCAGTGCACCCGCGAGGTAGACCGAAATTGCCCGAACCCGGTTCGACCGCCGAACTGTTTCTGGAGTATGTCATCGATCTCATCTGCGAGCCTGCCGAGCGAACCGCAGGCATCGAACACGTGCTCGGCCACGAACGGCGAGGCGGACACCTCCGTCACTGCGAAGACGGTGCCGTCTTCCACGAACAGGCGAGCGAATCGCACCCGAGCGTTTAGCTCGTTCAATCGATCGATCAGAAGATCGTCCGCCTCGACCTTGGCCAAGACTGGCGAGACGATGCGGACACAGAATGGCTCTTTGTGTACGCGGACGATCACCAGCGCGCTTCCGAACCGCAGGGCCAGGTGGCCGTCGTCTTGGAACTCGAGTGTCGAATCTCCGGCGGCCTTCCTGATGGCATCCAGCATGAGTCCTCGTACCCGTTCGACTGTGTCCACCGGTGGCTTGGCTGGCGGCGGCGCCGGGAGCCGTCTCATGAGTCCGAGCGTGGGAATCAGGATGGCCCGCTTGCTCCTGTCGAACGCCTGATCGTCAAGGAATCCCGGGTGTGGAATATCAAACACGTCGATCAGAGCGCGCACGGCCATTCGGGCCACGCCTTCAAAAGGAACCGGCCGAGGGAAATCGCGGAAGAAGTTCGGGGAGCCGTCCGGCTGGAGCTTTGGCGTGGCCTCGTCAGGGGTCCCTGTGGGAGCCAGCCAGCCTAGCGCTTGCAAGGCCGACACTTTGGCGTCGCTGATTGCGTGTGAGCCATGGAGATAGTTATTGCTCATCGCCTCCGCGCGCAAGCCAAAGGAGCACTGTGCAGCACACTGGACGTACGCCCAGCCGCTCTTGAGCGAAATGATGAGGAATTGGTCTTCTTCCAGCACGCCTAAGCGCTTCGGCGAGCTTGCCTTCAAGGATCTGCCACGCTGGAGACTCGGCAATCCCAGTCGATGGCGCTCCTCCACTGGTGGGTCGTGGATCGTCACTCATGCTGCCCCTCCTCGTCTCCTAATGTCCCCTTAACGCTCCCAGACATCTTCTTCATCTTCGTCAACGGGGGCGTCGTTTCAACGGACAAGATCTCCAAGGACCGTCGGCTTCCCTGCATCAAACTCGGTTTGGTTGATCCGAACGTACCGCCAGACTGCCCCAGTGGCATCACTGACGCGCGAGCACCAGTCCGTGATGGCGTCGTCCTTGGCCGTGGTGCCCTCCCAGACCCGTCCCTTGGTCTCGATGATCCAGTTAGTGACGCCGGTCTTTTGCTTCTGGACGACGACCCAATCCGGATGGTAAAAGCCAACGGCGCCGCTAGGTTTCAGGTAGTCAACGCGGAACTGAGAACCTGACTCGCCTTGCTCGGTCGTGCCCAATGCTGCGAACCGCAGCACGTCATCGGCCTCGTCGAGAAACTCAGCAAAGCGTCGTTCAAAGTCATTGTAGGTGGCAACAAAGTTGAAGATGGTTCTCTTCGATACAAGGGGCGGAAGGTTGCGCCGCCAGCTGAACGGCCTTGTCTCCGACAGCTTGTAGTCGGCCTTGTCGAACTCTATGGCGCGGCGCTCGATCGTTAGCTCAGCGATCTTGCGGGCTAGATACTTGGCGATGCCCTCTTGAATCTCCGGACGGACAAGATGCGACCTCATCGTTTCGCTGTCTGCATCGATCTCGCGCTTGAAGCATCGTTCAACTACGTATCCCTTGACGACGGGATACAGTTCCGCGAAACGGTTCGGCAACTTGGCGCGGTCGATCACCTTGTTCGTGATGCTACCGAGCAATTCCTGCGACGTCGGCAGCTCCCCAGCCACGTAATCAGTCTGGTGCACTTCCGTTTCCGTGGTCGCGAACTCCAACTTCAGTTTGACGCGGAATACCTCAGCAAGGTCCGCTTGGTCGTAGATAGCCTCAAGAGAGGTGACTCTCAGTTCGGAGAGCTTCCGGATGTCATGCACCAGGCTCGGCTTGGTGATCGGGATGGCAATATCGAAAGCCATTCGCTCTTTCACTGGCTCAACGATGATGGGCGGCGGCGGCAGTGTCTTCGTCGTGGCAACGCCGACGCCCTCGGCCTCCAACTGCGTCCGCAGCACGTTGAGCAAATTGCGGGTGCCAAGGACCTCCAGCGTCTGGGTCCGATCGGGACTCACCTGCGTCATGAGACGGAGCCCTCGACCGATTACCTGTTCGGGCAAGATCTCGGCTTTGGCGGTGAACGGCCGGAGCCCAAGAACTACGGTGACGTTCCGGACGTCCCAGCCTTCGCGGAGCATCATCACGCTTACGATCACCTTGGTTTTGTTCTCGGCCTTGTCGATATCCCGCGCCGCTTCACGCGCCGTATCGAGATCCTTCTTCGTGATTTCGCCAGCAGCGTCTGTGTGGATGACGAGGACTTCCGGTTCCTTGAAGCCGAACTCCTTGGTTTTCCATAGGTACTCGCCGATCGCGTCGGCATGAAGGTTCTTCTCGGCCATGATGAAGAGTACCGGTCGAGTGTCCAACTTCTTGTAGACCTTCCAGTGCTCTTTCCAACGGCCGACAGCGGCACTTAGCCAGTAGTCGTATTTCTCACCGACGTTCTCCGCTGTGATGTTGTCGGGGTCGTCCGCGGGTTGCTTCGGGTCGTCCTCCTTCGTCACGATCAGCGGCGCCTTGACGATTCGGTCCTCAACTGCTTGGGCAAGCGGGTAGTCGCAGACTGTCCAAGGGAAGTACATGCCGCTTTGATCCTTGGGAGTGGCGGAGAAATCCAGCCAAATTGCGATCCCCTTTGGCAAAGCGCGATGGATGCTGAGCAGTGACTTACTCCACTCTAGGTCCTCGTCGTGGACGTGGTGAGCCTCGTCATTCATGACCATGACGTCCTTGAGCGACTTGACTCGCTCAAGCATCGAGCGCTGGCCGGACGTGGCCAAGTCCTTCGCGGGCTTCTTGCCGAGCAGTGCCTCGATGGCGTTCTGCGGCGTCCATTCGGCGTCTCGTGACTCATAGAGCTGCTGCACGTTGGTGAGGAACAGGTTGCCCGATGCGTCTGGCTCGGAAGCTTCGC
>JBDTMB010000370.1:0-6065 GCA_039934485.1 Vicinamibacterales bacterium | reverse complement strand
CCAACACCAGACGAACTGGCTCAAGGAGTCCGCCATGAGAGTCTACGAAGTGATGAGCAAGGCCGTTGAAACCGTGAAACCGAAGGTGGCCGCGTCCGAGGCGAGGACCCGCATGCACCAGCTCAAGATTCATCACCTCGTGGTCACCAACGGCACGAAAGTCGAAGGCGTGGTGTCGGAGCGCGACCTCGGCGGCGCCAGGCTCCCGAAGGTCCTGGGCAAATTCACCGTGTCGGACCTCATGAGCAGCCCGGCCATCACCGTGACGACGAGAACCACGCTGCGACGGGCGGCGACCCTGATGAAAGGCCAATCGCTCGGCTCGCTGGTCGTGACCTCGTCCAACGGCAAGGTGGCCGGCATCGTCACGGTGTCGGACCTGCTGGAGCTACTGGCGCTTAAGCCCGAGCATCGCTCGAACCGCGACCTCCGCCGCGCGCGCGATATGGCCACGTGGGACAGCGCCGTGGACTGACGGCCGGGCCATTCCTGATAGGAGTACGCGATGCGCCTTGCGGCGTTTGCGGTGGACTTCGACGGCACGCTCACACGAGACGGCAGGCTCGGTTCGGATAACCGTGACGCCATCTCGCTGGTGCGTGACCGCGGGGTCAAGGTGATCCTCGTGACCGGGCGCCGGCTCGACGACCTGTTGCGAACCACCGGGAACGTGGATTGTTTCGACGCGGTGGTGGCGGAAAACGGCGCCGTGCTCCACTTCCCCGCCCGCGATCAGACGATCCCGATCGCGCCCGCCCCCTCCCCGAAGTTTCTGGATGAGCTTCGCCGCCGGTCGATTCCCTTCGACCTCGGTTCGAGCGTCGTCGAAACCGACGCGGTGCATGCGCCGTCGGTGATCGAGGCCATCCGCATGTTGCAGGAGCCGCTGGTCATCGTCTTCAACCGCGGACGCCTGATGGCGCTGCCGCCGGCGGTGGCCAAGTCGACCGGCCTGCAGCGCGTGTTGTGGACGCTGCGGTTGTCGCTGCACAACACCATCGGCATCGGCGACGCGGAAAACGATCACGACCTGCTGGCCGCGTGTGAGATCGGCGCCGCCGTCAGCTGGGGCAGCCCGCCGCTCCTCGCCGCCGCCGACGAGGTCATCGTCGGCGATGGTCCGTCCGCGGTCGGGCGCTACCTGATCGAAGCGGCCAGCCGGCCGCGCCTCGCCACGGCGCGGCTGGCGCACCGCTCGCTGCTCCTCGGCCGCGAGCATCGCGGCGATCCGGTCCGCCTGGCGATTCGCGGCCGGAGCATCCTGATCACGGGTGAACCGGGCACGGGAAAATCGTGGCTCGCCGGACTGCTCTGCGAGCAGCTCATCCTCCAGGGCTACTCGCTCGCGGTGGTCGATCCCGAGGGCGACTACGGGTCGCTCGGCTCGCTCCCCGGGGTGATTCAGCTCGGTGGCGCGGAGGGTCCGCCCTCGGCACGGGAGCTCTCGAGGGTCTTTCAGCATCCCGACGCCAGCGTCGTCATCGACCTGTCGAAACTCGGCCACCTCGAAAAGGTGGCCTACGTCCGCGGCGTGATGCCGCTGCTCAACGCCCTGCGGCGGCAGCACGGGCTGCCGCACAAGATCGTGCTCGACGAGGTCCACTATTTCCTGGCCGACATCCGCGACCCCGACTTGTTTGACGCCGAGCTGGCCGGCTACATCCTCGTCACCTATCGCAGTTCGACGCTGGCCCCGGTCGTCTGCGGCGTCGCCGACACGATCGGCATCGCGCTGCGTGAAACCGATCCCTCCGAGATCGAGAGCGTGGCGTCGGGATGTGTCCCACCCGCCGACCTCCCGGCGCTCACCACGCTGCTGTCGGGGCTGCAATCGAACGAGGGCGTCCTGCTGCCAGGCCCGGCCGAAGCGCGCGGCAGGCTGCGCCGCTTCGTGCTGGCGTCGCGCCTCACCGAACACGTCCGCCATCGCTCGAAGTATCTCGACATGCCGATCAGCGATGCCCTTGCGTTCAGGTTTGGCGAGCCGGGCCACAACGGCGCGCGCGCCAGGTCGCTCAAGGAGTTCATCGGCATCCTGACGACGACCAGTCCGGAGCGGCTGCGCCCGTTCCTGGTCCGCCACGATTTCTCTCGCTGGCTGGAAGAAGTCTTCCGCGATCGACTACTGGCGCAGCGGATCTGGAATATCGAGGAAGACCGGCCGGCGCCCGAAGCGGCCGCCGCGATCGCGCAGGAAATCCGCGCCCGCTACGATACCGAGCCGCGTCCGCCGGCGGGCAATTTGGCCGGCGCCATCGACTCGTCCACAAAACCATAAGCCGAGTGCGAGAAAGAAGGAACCATGTCGAGCGACACCGTTAACCAAAACGACGCCCTCATCAAAGAGGCGGTCACCCAGCAACTGGCGTGGGATTCCGAGTACGACGCCGACTCGGTGGGCGTCATCGTCCACGACGGCGTCGTCACGCTGATCGGGTTTATCGACACCTACGCGGGCAAGCTGGCCGCCGAACGCGCCGCCAAGCGGGTCCGCGGCGTGCGCGTCGTCGCCAACGACATCCAGGTGCGCCTGCGGCTCGATCGCACCGACCAGGACATTGCCGCCGACATCAGCGAAACGTTGCGGCTGTCGTCGGCGATCCCGCAGTCGATCCAGTTCGTCGTGCACGGCGGGCACGTGGTGCTGACCGGCACCGCGCCCACGCTCTTCGTGAGCGCGCTGGCCGGCGATGCGGTTCGCCATATTCGCGGCGTCAGGGGCATCGCCAATCACGTCGAGGTGCTGCCCGCCGCCACGTTCACCGATCTGCGGCGCCGCATCGCCGGCGCGCTGCATCGATGCGCGGACATCGATGCCAAGTGCCTGACGATCGTCATCGAGGGCTCCACGGTCACGCTCGACGGCGAGGTCGACTCCTGGACGGAGGTTGAAGCGGCCGAGAAGGCCGTGATGCACGCGCCGGGAGTGACCGAGGTCAACAACCGGATCCGGGTCTCGCCGCAGCTGGTGCCGATTCCGGAGACCGAAGCCGAGATCTGCTGATGGCCCGCGCCGCCCTCTTCGTGGTGGCCGCCTTGGCGGTGTGCCCGGGTGGACACGCCATCGCACAGGAGGTGGCGGCGCGCGAGGTCTTGACCGGCGGGGTCGGCGAGTATGTCGTCCAGCGCGGCGACACGCTCGCCAGCGTCTCGGCGCGATTCGGCACGGGCACCGACACCCTGCGGGAACGCAACGGCCTGGATCCACGCGCCAGGCTGGCGATCGGTCAGACCCTGACCGTCGACAACCGGCACATCGCCGGCCTCGATCCGGGCGCGAGCATCACGATCAATGTGGCGCAGCGGATGCTGTACCTCGCCGATGGCGAGTCGGTGCGCGCGTTTCCGGTGGCGGTCGGCCAAAAGAGCTGGCCGACGCCGGTCGGGGCGTTCATGGTCGTCGACAAGGAAGAGAACCCGACGTGGGACGTGCCCGTCTCGATCCAGCGGGAGATGCTGAACCAGGGCAAGAAGGTGATCACCAGGATGCCGCCGTCGCCCGAGAATCCCCTGGGTGCCTATTGGATCCGCCTGTCGATTGAGAACCTCGGCATCCATGGCACCATCGCCCCGGCCAGCATCTACCGCTATGCCAGCCACGGCTGCATTCGCATGCATCCGGACGACATCGCCCAGGTCTACGCGAGGGTGGGTCCGGGCGCCGTGGGTCGCCTCACCTACCAGCCGGTGCTCGTCGCCGAGATCGACGGACAGGTCTTCGTCGAGGCGCACGCCGACGTTTATCGCCTGGCGCCGGATCCGGCCGCCTACGTGCGAAACTACGCAGACATGCGGGGACTCACGGAGCGAATCGACTGGCAGGCGGTGGCGGCGGTCCTTCAACAGCCGCGCGGCCTCGCCATTGACGTGACCAAGCAGTGAATCCGGAATACGGGATGTTCACCGCGCTGGCCGTCGCCATCCTCGGCGGCGCGGCCGTCGGCGTCGAGCGGCAGCGGTCGGGACACGCCTCGGGCCCGCACGCGCGCCTGGGCGGCATCAGGACCTTCACGCTGCTTGGGACCGTGGGCGGCATCGCGGGGCTCGTCACCGCGGACGGCTATGCGCTCACGGCAGCGGTGCTCGAAGCCGGCGCCCTCGCCTTGATCGTCGTCGGATACTTTCGCGCCAGCAAAATCGACATCGATGCCACGACCGAGGTGGCCGCGCTGGCGGTCCTTGGCGCCGGCACGCTGTCGGGGCTCGGGTATCCGAGCACCTCGGCGGCGCTCACCACCATCACGGTGTTGTTGCTCGCTGAAAAAACGCGGTTGCACCGGCTGGTCAGGCGCCTCGACGAGGTGACCATGCTGGCGGCCGCGAGGTTCGCGGTGATGTCCGTGGTCATCCTGCCCTTGTTGCCGGTCGGTCCGTTTGGTCCGGCGCCGGGTGTGCGGCCCCGCGAGCTGTGGATGGTGGTGCTCCTCTTCTCGGGCATGAGCTTCCTCGGGCTGGTCGCGCAGCGCACCGTGGGCGCAGCGGGCTACCCGCTCACGGGATTAATCGGCGGCCTGGTATCGTCGACGAGCGTCACGCTGACGTTTGCGCGATTGAGCCAGAAGCACAAGGCGCTCGCCGCACCCCTTGCGACCGGCGCGGTGGCGGCCAGCACGATCCTGTTCCTGCGCGTCACGGCCGCGGTGGCGGTGCTGAACGCCGCGATGGTGCCCACGCTCGCGTGGTATCTCGCCACGCCGTTTCTTGCCGCCGCCATCGGCCTTGCGATCGCGTGGCGCTCGATGCGCGGCGATCCCGTCACGGTGGCTGAACAGAAAAATCCCTTGCAGTTTCGCGCCGCGCTCGAGATGGCGGCGCTCTTCCAGGTCGTCCTGTTCGCCGTGCACTTCGTGCGGCTGTGGCTGGGCGAAAGCGGCCTGATGGCCGGCGGGTTCGTGCTCGGCCTGACCGATGTCGATGCGCTGACCCTGTCGATGACGAGAATCACCTCAACCGGCGCGTCGATCGACATCGCCTGCCGGGCGATCCTGGTAGGCGTGATCGCCAACTCGTTGATGAAGGCAGCCATCGCGCTGGCCATCGGCGAGCGGCGATTCGCCTGGCAGACGGCGGTGCCGTTGGCGGCGATGGCCGCGGCCGGCGGGGCGATGCTGCTTTTGAAGTGAAAAGTGAGAAGTGGGAAGTGGAAAGCAGACCTTCTACTTTTCACTTTTCACTTTCAACTCTTCACTTCCTACTTCTTAGGCCACGCGCACGCGGACGTCCAGCGCCGCGACGCCGCCTGGCAGCACCTTCAGCGGATTGACATCCAGTTCCTGGATCTCCGGGCAGATGGTGACGAGGCTCGAGATGCGCAGGATCGTTTCTTCAAACGCCGCCTCGTCCACCTTGGGCGCGCCACGGAAGCCGCGCAACAGGCGCACGCCCTTCAGTCCGTTCACCATCTCTTTCGCATCCAGGTCGGTCACCGGCTGAAGACGGCACGCCGAGTCGGCCAGCAAGTCCACCAGCACGCCGCCGCTGCCACAGACGATCACGTGGCCGAACGTGGCGTCGTTGAGCGCGCCCACCATCATCTCCGCGCCGTCGTTCACCATGCGCTGGATCAGCAGTCCCTCCACGCGGTCACCGAGCGCCAACAGCAACTCGGACGCCGCCTTGCGCACCGCCGTCTTGTCGGCGAGGTTGAGCCGGATCGCCTTGAATTCGGTCTTGTGCAGGAGCGCGGCGCCGACGGCCTTCACCGCCACCGGGAAGCCCAGCATCGCCGCGGCCTCCACCGCGCCGTCGATCGTCGTCACCAGGTGCGAGAGCGGCGTGGCGATCCCGACCGTGGCCAGGAGCGTGTTGGCCTCCACCGCCGTCAACCATCCGCCGCCGCGCTTCAGCGCCGATTCCACAATGCGGCGCGCCAGCTCCACAAAGGGATTTCCTTCCACGAGACGGGCATCGACCACGTCGAACTCGAGGCAGACGTCGTCCATCTCGAGGACGGAACCACGCTCCCCTACGACGTCCTCATCGTCGCCACGGGAACGCATCTCCAGCCGGAAGAGACCGAGGGCATGACCGGGCCGGGCTGGATGGAGAACGTCTTCACGTTCTAC
>JBDTMB010000369.1:0-6081 GCA_039934485.1 Vicinamibacterales bacterium | reverse complement strand
CCTGTCGCTGCTGCCGCTGCCGGTCGTGACGCTCGACAGCGTCAGCTTCGCAGTGGCCGGGGGTGCGCCGCCAAGCAGCGCGGCGATCGGGTCGCCGTCCGCCTCGGGGCCCAGTAACTCGGTGATGGCGTGCGCGATGACCAAGCCCTCGGGCAGGCAGGCCGTCCACAACGAATCGGCGACACCCCACTCGAGTACCAGCGAAAGCAGATAGCAGGCGCCGCCGTATCGCGTGTCGATGGCGGACAGCGCCCCCGCAGGAACCGCCACCGAGTCGGAGGGCCTCGACCCTTCGCGGCGGTCCGCGTGGTCGCGCCCCGCACCACCCGCACCGGAGACGCGAATGCACGCGACCACGAAGTCGCGCGAAGCGGATCGCGGCCCGCCGTCACCGCGCGCAAGGGACCCGGCACCTTGTGACTCGGCCATCGCCGGAGGCGTCGCGCTGTCGAGCCCCACACGCCGGAGCGTCGCGGCCACCGCGTCGACCACATCATCGGGCAAGGCCTGCACCACTTCGCCGAGCCGCCCCTGGTCGAGCAACCGTTGCAGCAGGGCGACGACCGGTCGGGGCTCGGCGGCGTCGCGCAGCAGCCGCAGCGGCTCGCCCGCCACCTCGAGGGCCTCGAACCGCCAGTCGCCGCGACTGGTCCCGTTCGCCCACGCCGCAACATGCGCCGCCCGCCAGCCGATCTCGTCCGCAAAAGCGGCGACCTCATCGCTGCGCGCGCAGCGTTGCTCGAGGTTGTCGGCGATCGCGAGGGCGACGGCCTCGACGTCGGCCGGATCGCCGAGGCTCGACGCACGCAATCGCAGCGACAGGTCGAGCTCGCGCATGAGCAGCACGCGGCCCGGCGCCCGGCCCTCGAGCACCTCGTCGCAGCGGGCCAGCACGTCCCGCGCGAACGCCTCGGCTGACGCGCCCAGCACGGCGGCGTCCGTGTCCTCGCCACGAACGCGCAGGGCGAGTTCCGACACGTGGGAGTCCATGGCGCGGCGTTACTGCACGCGGCCCGCAGCGCGCGCCACGGCCGTCGCGATGGCCTCGCGCGAGACGGCGCCCTTCAGGGCATCGCCCACCGTGCTGGTGAAGGTGTCGGCGAGCGCGGGATCGCGCAGGTCCTCGCGAGAAACGAGGCGGTCGCCCGCCAGCTTGACCAGCGCGTCACCGACCGTCTTGGCGGTCTTCGCGGCAGCCTTCTCGCTGACTTCCAGCAGATCGGCCAGGCCAGCGGCATTGGCCCCGTTGAGCACATCGACGAGCAGGCTGTCAGGGCTCTCGACGAGCAGCGCCGCCACGTTCGTGATGCCCAGGTCGGCGAGGGCGCCCCGTGCGGCGCGACCGGCGTCGCTCGCCGGTTCGGGAGACTGGTGCACGAGCAGGTCCTTGACGAGCATTTCGCTCGCATCACGCAGGAGCGGTGGAATCGCCGTATTCGCGGAGCGCGCTGAAAGCGCGGTGCGAACCGTGCGCGTCAGCCGGTCCAACCCTCCGGACGCGACCGGGCTCGATGGCGGCGGCTGGCTGCTCGCCCTCGTCGTCGCCGCAGCCGTCTCGGGCGCAACAAAGTGCATCTCCGGCAGGCCTTGCACCTTGTAGAGCACCACCCCCGCGCCTGGCACAGCGGTGGCCGCCGGGTTATTGAGAGCCTGGACGACGCGCCACACGAATTCGGCCTGGCTGACCACAATCGTGCGATCGGCGGCGACTCCCAGCTCGGCGAGACGCGAGGCGATGTTTGCCGGGTGATCCATCACCAGCGCCGACGCGCCAAGCGACACGACCGGTGTGGGCACCGCCGGCACGGCCGCGCGTAAGATCGCCGCGTCGCGCAGGATGACATTCCCGTCTTGCGACGGCTGCAGGTGTGCGACGCAACACAGCAGGTCGAAGAACTTCGACGCGATCGCGTCGAACGGCTGGAGGCCGAACTGCTTGCCCCAGTAGGCCAGCAGCGGATAATGCACGACCCAGCGACGGCCGCCCCACGGGTCCACGCTCCGCAGTGTGCCGCCCTCGACGACGGCACAGCCGATGATGACGCCGTGCGGTTCGCAGCCGCACTCGCAGCGCGGTCCGGGATACAGCAACAACTTGCACCACGCCTGCAGCAATCGCCGCAATGCCTCCATCAGGTCGGCGCGGCGCGCCTCCGGCACTTCGTCATAGAACAGTTGCCACGCGGTCGCGTTCAGCGCGGCGCCCAGCTTCTCCATCTCCGCCTGGACTGCCGGCGTCGAGTTGGCGTTGAGTGTGGAGGTCTTGGAGACGACCAGCGCGTACAGGATCGCGAGCATGATCACCTTGGGATCCGCAGCCTGATCAGGATGCGACGGATCCGCGTGGAGCCAGGGCAGTGGCACGGGGAAGCGCGGCTTCCCTTCCGGATCGCACGCCTCCGCGGAACAGGGGAAGCGCGGCGGCTGCTGGATTTGGGATGCTTCGACGAGCGAAGGACCAACCTCGACGTGCGCTCGCATGCGGAGGCCCGGCGCCGGCAGTTTGACGATCAGGAGGTCCGTCCCTGGCGACGTCAGCGATCCGCCGGCGGCCTGGTATTTCCAGCCGCCGAACCGGTAGACCAGCTTCGACTCAAACGGCTCCGGGATTACGTCCTCCCACGACACCGTCGTCGCGGTGTTGACTGGCGCGGGCACGATCGCGCCCGGCGGTGTCTGGCGGACGACGTTGCCGGCCACCAAGGTAAATCCTGGATTCGCCGTGATGGTCACGCGGACCCGGTTCATCATCGAGCGGTTCGGTGTGCCGACCGCGTCGCCCATGACCGTCGACGGCGCGTCAGTGGTTAGCCTGGGCGCCAGCGTCAGGGCCCCGACGACGCCGCCTTGGTCCAGCCCTTCGACGGTCACCGTGAAGGGCACCTGCGGCAAGAGGCCAGGGCCGGGCGCGGGCACCGCCGCCGCACCGCCGAGAATGGGGCCGACGAGCGGATCGCCCTTCAGCCGGCGAATCTCGTCGAGGAAATCCCTGATCGGCCCCGAGTCATCGACCTCGCACGGCGGCACGAGGCGCAGCCGCGCCGTCTCGCGGATCCGCGACATCTCGCAGCTCATCGAGTCGGTCGAGCAGGGATCGCCGTGCACGGGCCGCGGCTGCTCGGGACACTCGTAATACTCGAGCAGCAGATTCATGCGCTGTGGTCCACGCTTGCCGACAATCGCCGCCGCGGCGGGATCGCGCACGAGTGCTTGCCCGTCCACGCGATAGGCCGACGAGATGACGATGTCATTGCCGCAACAGTCGACACCGTAGCCTGGCAGCACGCAGACCGTGGCCCCATCCAGGCACAGGTCGAGCCCCCAGACCACGCCCTGCCCCATCGCGCGGTTCATGAGCGCGTGCTTGATGCGGTTGTTGTTCTGGTCGGCCCAGAGGTCTTCCTTGGTGATGAACATGCCGTTGAAGTAGCGCGTGCGCAAGGTCCCGCCGCGTGCGGACGGCACGACCAGTGACGGTCCCTTCACCGGCGGCATGCCGACAAACGCCCCTGGCGCGCAGGGTTCGCACGCCGCCGGGAAGAAGGCGCCGAGCGAGGAGCCGCGGCCGGTGGCGAAGTCGCAGGGCAGGTCGTCGGCCCCGTGCTCCTGGTGGCACCCGCAGCCGCAGCCACCGCCGCAGCGCCCGCCGCACTCGCAGTCCTTCTTGCGCGGCGCGCACGGATCGATCGGCCGGCACGGATCGGGCGCGCACGGATCGGCGCACTGATCGGGCCCGGTCGGGCGGATGACGATCGCGAAGCCGGCATTCGCGCCCCACAACAGCTCGCGGCTGAACGCGGAGGCGGTCACCAGACGCCGAGCGGCGTCAGTCGCAGCGGGGTTCACGCCAGTCAGCACGGCACCGGCCGCGTCGAGCGGCGGCGTGTCGCGCCCAACGGCGGGCGTGAAGGACGCCAGCGCCTGCGGCGACGGATACGTCCACGTCCGCCCCGGCGGGATGTCGAGCGGGTAACTGTAGACGTCTCGCGTCTGCATGGCGACGTCGGAGGCGCCGAGCACGTTGAAGAAGTTGCGCGCCTGGATCGTTACGTAGACGCGCAGCGGTCCGGCCAGCGTCACGATGTCGCCGGTGCCGAGACGGAGCTCGCCGGCGCGGAACGCGTCGGCGTTCTTCATCCAGTCGCCGGCACTGGCGCCCGCAATCACATAGTTCGTCAGGTCGATGTTCATGGACGGGCTCCTGCGGTCAGGCGGTCGCGTCAAGGGCAAGCGAGCCCGACGCATCGAGGACGAAGCGGAGAGGGCGAGTGAACGGACCGAGCGGCGCGCCGTTGACGTCCACCGTCGGGCTGGTCGCCGCCGGCTGGAACGCGAGCAGGAACGGCTGCGACGGGGCCAGGTCCCCGGTGAACGTCACGACCAGTCGCGGCGGGGTCGTCGTGTTGTCGTAGGCGACGCCGCCGGCGGGCGTGATATCGGTCCAGCCCGTGGCGTCGAGCCGCGCAACGCTAATCGTTGCGGGGTCGAAGGTCGCATCCACCAGCGGGACATCCACGGCAGGGCTCCCGGCCTTTGCGAGGACCACCGGCACCGCGAGTTCGCCGGCCTTCGCGGGGTCGGTGGCGCTCGCCGTGAATTGCAGCGGGCCCGGCCGCGGGCCCGAGGACAGCAGCCCCGACGTCGCGGCATCGGACGCCAGCCCGATCAGCAGGTCCTGTATCGCGCGCGTCGACAGCAGCACGAGGCGCTCAGGAATCGTGTTGTCGGGATCCGAGAGGTCGATTGGCACGGCCGAACCGTCGAGCGTGACCGTGAACGAGGCGAGGCAGAGCCACGCCGGATCGGCGGGCATCGGGCACGCCTGGGCGAGCAACGCCGCCAGCCGCTGGCGGCTCGACCGCGCCGGGTCGGCCGATGGCCCCGCCCCGCCGCCGCTGTCGAACGACGCCAGCAGCGCGTCCATCGACGGGGCACCGGCCGCCGCGCAGATCTTCTCGTCGGCCGTGAACAACCCGAGTTCGAACGCCTCTCGCACCCGGCCGTACTCGCAGCCGCCGTTGTCGCAGCCGCACGGATCGCGGGGCGCCGGCGACGGATCGCTCGGGCACTCGCGATAACGGATCGCCACCCGCAGCGTCTGGGTGGTGTTGGCGGTCCACCCCGCCAGCGCGGGGCGGCTCCGGTTGAGGCCGACCCAGGCGGCGACGTCGATGCACTGGTCGATGCCGACGACCAGCTCGCGGCCGCAAGGGTCGAGCGCCGCGCCGGTGGAGATGCGCAACACGGTGCTCTGCGTCCCCGCCGGCGGCTTCTGCTTCTCGGCCCGCAGCCCGCAGATCACGCCCGCGCCGTGCAGGCGCACGTTGTGGAACGCCATCTTGCCGGCGTGGTAGAGGAACTGGTCGCCCAGCTCCATCACGCCGAGCCGCTGGCCGTAGTAGTAGCGCACGCGGACGAACTCGGCGGGCAGCGTTCCACACGTGCAGCCCGATCCGCACCCGCACCCGCACCCGCCGCTGTTGATGTCGTGCATGCTCGTCTCCCTCACAACCCGAACTGGCGCTGCCCGATCTCAGATCTCCGCCGCTTGATGTCCGCGGGCTGCCGGCCGCTCACAGCGTGAGCGCCCCGCGCCTCGCATACACCGGTCGTTGCTCGCCCAGGATGGCATCGGTCCCAAGCACGCTGCCCGGACGACCGGGCCCGTCGGGCGCCGGACAACCGCCGATCTGCGTCGACGGTGCTTCCCTCGCGCCGAGCATCGCGTCGATGCCCACGCGCGTCGTGCCCACCCGCGCGTCGGCCCGCACCAGGCGTAACGTGTGCACCGTGTGCGCCGGCTTGTTCGCGCCGACGATGCGCTCGACCACCGCCAAGGTGACCTCCTCGTCACAGGCGTCCTCGATGAAGACCACCATCGTGAAGCGATGCGCCCACTGATCCAGGAAGCGACGCTCCGCGACCTGGGTCCTGGTCGTCGCCGACAGGTGGGTGGTGGCGCCGAGCAGCATGCCGGGCAGCCCGAGGAACGGCGGCTGCACCGGCCGCTCGAGGAAGGCCTCGAGGATGACCGGCTGAATCCCGGTATAGATTTCGACATAGCGGATCAAGCCACGCGGT
>JBDTMB010000368.1:0-6105 GCA_039934485.1 Vicinamibacterales bacterium | reverse complement strand
GCTCGACATCAGTGACCTGCAGCGCCACCGACGCGCACGGCAACACCGGGACCGCCAGCTTCACGGTGACGGTCGCCGACAGCGAGGCGCCGGCGGTGACGGTGCCCGCGAATCTGACGGTGGCGGCGACGAGCGCGGCCGGGGCCGTGGCGACGTTCACGGCGACCGCGCTCGACGCGATTGACGGCGCCGTGACGGCGACCTGCACGCCCGCGTCGGGATCGACCTTCCCGATCGGCACGACATCGGTGGCGTGTAGCGCCACGGATGCGCACGGCAATACCGGAACCGCCAGCTTCACGGTGACGGTCGCCGACAGCGACGCGCCCGTCGTGGGCGTCCCCGCGAATCTCACCCTGGCGGCGACCAGTGCGGCCGGCGCGGTGGCGACGTTTACCGTGACCGCGGTGGATGCCATCGATGGATCCCTCACGGCCCTCTGCACGCCAGCCTCTGGATCGACGTTCCCGATTGGCTCGACGACGGTCACCTGCACGGCGACCGATAGTCACGCTAACACCGGCACCGCGACCTTCACGGTCACAGTCGGTGACAGCGACGCCCCTGTCGTGGACGTCCCTGCGAATCTCACCCTGGCGGCGACCAGTGCCGCTGGCGCGGTAGCGACGTTCAGTGCGACCGCGCTGGATGCGATCGACGGCGCGGTGACGACGACGTGCACGCCGGCCACTGGATCGACGTTCCCGATTGGCGCGACGACGGTTACTTGCACCGCGACCGATAGTCAGGCCAACACCGGCACGGCGAGCTTCACGGTGACGGTCAGTGACAGCGACGCGCCGGTGGTGGGCGTCCCCGCGAATCTCACCCTGGCGGCGACGAGTGCGGTCGGCGCGGTGGCGACGTTTACCGTGACCGCGGTTGACGCCATCGATGGCGCCCTCACGGCCCTCTGCACGCCAACCCCTGGATCGACGTTCCCGATTGGCGCGGCGACGGTCATCTGCACGGCGACGGATAGTCACGCCAACACGGGTGCCGCGACGTTCATCGTGACGGTGAGTGACTCCGCGGCTCCGCTGGTGACAGTGCCGGCGAATCTCAGTCTTGCGGCGACGAGCGCAGCGGGCGCGGTGGTGACGTTTGCCGCCACCGCCCTCGATGCCATCGACGGTGCAATCGCGATGGTGACGTGCACGCCGGCATCCGGTAGCACGTTCCCCATCGCGACGACGTCGGTGACCTGCAGTGCGACCGATGCCCACGCCAACACGGGCACTGCGAGCTTCACCGTGACCGTCTCGAAGGCGAGCCAGACGATCACCTTCGGCCCGCTGGCGGATCAGACCTACGGCACGGCGCCGTTCACCGTGAGCGCCACCGCCTCCTCAGGCTTGCCAGTGAGCTTCAGCATCCTGTCCGGCCCGGCGACGATCCTCGACACCGTCGTGACGCTGACCGGCACGGGCGTCGTGACCGTTCGCGCCGCCCAGGCGGGCGATGGTCTCTACGACGCCGCGGTCCCCGTCGATCGATCCTTCACGGTGGGCGCGGCACCGGCGATCGCCGCGTCACCGGCGAGCCAGACGATCGCTGCCGGCACGACCGCGGCATTGAACGTCGGGGCGACCGGCACGGCGCCGCTCAGCTACCAGTGGTATCAGGGCACGAGCCCGAGCACGACGACCCCAATCGCGGGAGCCACGGCGAGCAGCTACACGACGCCGGCGCTGAGCAGTACGGCCAGTTACTGGGTCCGCGTGACCAATGCGTTCGGGACGGCGAACTCGGCCACCGCCACGATCACCGTCGGCGTGGCGCCCACGATCACCACGCCACCGGCGAGCCAGGCGATCGCCTCGGGCACAACCGCCACCCTGAACGTGGCCGCCACTGGAACGGCCACGCTCAGTTACCAGTGGTATCAGGGCACGAGCCCGAGCACGACGAGGCCGATCGCCAGCGCGACGGCGAGCAGCTACACGACGCCGGTGCTGAGCACTGCGACCAGCTACTGGGTCCGCGCGACCAATGCGTTCGGGACGGCGAACTCGGCCACCGCCACCATCACCGTCGGCCTGGCGCCGGCGATCACTACCCAGCCGCTCAGCCAGACGCGCCCATCCGGCACGACGACCGTCTTGAGTGTGGTCGCGACCGGGACCGCGCCTCTCACTTATCAGTGGTATCAGGGCACGAGCCCGAGCACGGCGACGCCGCTCGCCGGCGCCACCGGCAGCAGCTTCACGACGCCGGCGCTGACCGTCACGACCAGCTACTGGGTGCGAGTGGCCAACACGTACGGAACGGCGAACTCGGCGACCGCGACGATCACCATCAGCGCCGGGGGGAACAACCCGCCGATCGCCAATCCAGACTCGGTGGCGGTGTTGGTGAACAGCGCCGCCACGCCGCTCCCCGTGCTGGCCAACGACAGCACGGCGCCTGATGTGGGCGAGACGCTGACGGTCACGGCGGTCACCCAGGGTGCCAATGGTGGAACAGTGGCGATCATGACCGGGCTCAACGCCGGTAAGGTCAGCTACAAGCCAAAACTGAACTTCGCGGGCGCCGACACTTTCACCTACACCATCAGCGACGGTCACGGCGGTACCGCGACAGGCACGGTGTCCGTAACTGTCTCGAGCGGCGGCAGCGGGTCGTGAGGGATCGCAGAATCGCTAGACTTCGCGCGCATGGTTGCGGCGAAGGACATTTCGGAGGCCTTATGAAGCGCGGAATCATCGCAGGAGTGCTCGCTGCCGGCAACGTGGCGCTGATCCTTACAGTTTTTGCTGCACCGCCACAGGCAGCGTCACAACCCGCGCCCCAGCCAGGCTCGTGGCACGTTGAGCTCTCCAGCCCGCCAACTGCCGACGGCACCAGCCTCGCCGTGCTCGAACGCGAAGAGGCCGCGTTCCACGCCGCCGCGAAGGCGGCCGGCCTCCACTACGTCGAGCAGCGGCACTTCCGCACCCTGTGGAACGGCCTCACGCTGCGGATGAGCGCGAAGGATGCCGGCGAACTGCGACGACTCCCGGCGGTCAAGGCCGTCTACCCGGTGGTTCGCGTCACCCGCCTCGCAGGGCCGGCCCAAACCGAAAGCCAGGCTCAAACCGGTGCGGACCTCGTGCGCGCGGCAGGGATTACCGGGGCTGGCGTCCACGTGGCGCTGATCGACAGCGGCATCGACTATCAACATCCCGACCTTGGTGGCTGCTTCGGGCCCGGTTGTCGCGTCAAGAAGGGCTATGACTTTGTCGGCGATGCCTACGACGCGGCCCTGCATCCGGTGCCGATGCCCGACAGCGATCCGGATGATTGCAACGGCCATGGCACCCACGTCGCCGGCATCGTCGGCGCCACCGGATCGGAGGTACAGGGCGTGGCCCCCGGCGTGACCTTTGGCGCCTACCGCGTCTTCGGTTGTGCAGGAACGTCCGATTCCGACATCGTCCTCGCGGCGATGGAGCGGGTGCAGCGGGACGGCGCCGACGTGTTGAACATGAGTCTTGGCCCGGCCCTGGAATCGGTCCCTTCAGATTTCGAGTGGTCGCAGTCTCCGGTGGCCCAGGCCGCCGACCGCCTGGTGCAGAAGGGCATCGTCGTCGTCTCCGCCATTGGCGACCGCGGCGCGGCCGGCCTGTATGCCGCCGGCGCGCCTGGTGTGGGCAGCACGGTGATCGGCGTGGCGTCCTTCGACTCTCAGTACATGATCTTCACGCTCGCGCCCGACAATCGGAAGATCGTCTACAAGCGGGCAGGGCCCGGAGTTGGGCCGCTCGCGCCGCTCTCCGGTGGAGCTGCGATGGCGCGCACGGGGACGCCCGACAAGATCGACGATGCGTGCAGTTCGCTGCCGCCCGGGAGCCTCGTTGGCAAGGTCGCGCTGATTCGCCGCGGCACGTGCTCCTACCAACTCAAAGTGGACAATGCGACCGCCGCGGGCGCAGCCGGCGTGATGATCTACGATAAGCCCGCCTCCGAGATGGGCGGGATCCTCCTGAGAAACTTCATGCCCATGCTGCCCGGATCGCCCTCGATCCCTGTCGTGTTCATTACCTACGACGATGGCGCCGCAATCGACGCCCGCCTGGCCGCCGGCAACGTGACGATGACGTGGACCCGCGAGGGTGGGATGATCTCGGATTTCTCGTCATGGGGACTGGCGCCGGATTTGAGCGTGAAGCCTGACCTCGGCGCGCCGGGGGGCGGGATCATGTCGACGCTGCCCCTCGAGCAGGGTGGCTACGGAGAGCTGAGCGGCTCTTCGATGGCGTCGGCGCACACCGCGGGAGCCGCCGCGCTGCTGATCGAGGCTCGCCGGAAAGCCTCGCCGCGTGGCAGGGGCGAAGACGACGGCAAGGGCCGGGACGACGACAAGGGCAGGCACGACGACAAAGGCTGGGGCGAGGGCAAAGGCGACGACAACGATCGGGACGGGAACGATGGCGCGGGCTGGGTGCGCACGGCGCTCATGAACAGCGCCGAGCCCCGGTTGTGGGGAGAGGACCCCTCGTACGGATTGCTCGACCAGGTCCATCGCCAGGGCGCCGGGATGCTCCGCATCGATCGGGCGGTGGCGGCGCTGGCCGGGGTCAACGTCACCCCGCCTGCGCTCGCGCTCGGCGAGAGCCAGGCCGGGCCGGCCACTCGCACATTGCGGATCACCAACGACGGGCGGTCCAAGGTGACCTATAACCTGTCGCACGATTCGGCCTTGGTTACATTGTCAGACACCTTCGCGCCCGTGACCGACTATGCTCCGGCGACTGTGGGATTCAGCCGGACCAAGGTGACGCTGGAGAAGGGCGAGAGCGCGGAGGTCCGCGTCACCATCGCGCCCGATCCTGGCCTGGCGGATCGGAGCCTGTATGGTGGGTATCTCGTGTTCACGCCGCAGGGCGGCGGACCGGCCATGCGTGTGCCCTACGCGGGCTTCAAGGGCGACTACCAGTCGATCCAGGCAAGCACCGCGCCGTCGATGGTCAAGTGGAATGGGTCGGGATATGCCGCCGGCAATCTGAAATACAGCCTGGTGGGGAACGACATCCCGGTGATCCGGTTACATCTTGACCATCCGGTGCGCCGCGTGCGCGTGCAGGTCCTGGACAGCAAGGGCAAGTCTCAGGACCTCGCGATCGATAGCGAGTACCTGGGCCGCAACAGCACCAGCGATGAGTCTTTCGACCTGGCGTGGAACGGCAAGACGTTCGAAGCCGAAGACGATGGCCACGGCAAGGGCAAGAGCCTCAAGAACGGGGTGTATCGGCTGAAGGTCGAGGTCCTCAAGGCGCTCGGCGACAGCAAGAACCCGGCGCACACGGAATCCTGGACCCTGCCGGCGATCACGATCGCCAGGCCGTAGACCGTTTCACCACCAGTAGGAGCAGCGAGCCGAACATGTCGGGCAGAATCCTGCTGGTGGATCCGGATCCGGTATCGGCTGCCGCAGTCGAGCAGATGTTGATCCAGGCGGGTCACCGTGTGACGCACGCGGCGTCCTTCGAGGAGGCGCTGAGCCAGGCTTCTCACGGGCGACCCGATTTGCTGATCACCGCCGTGCGGCTGGGCCCGTACAACGGGCTTCATCTCGCCGTACGGTTTCGCGCGGACTACCCCGGCCGGCCAGTCATCGCGATTGGCACGAGGGGGGACGCCGGCATGGCGGCCGAGGCGAGGCAGCTTGGGGCGCAATTCGTGCCGCAGTCGACGCCGGGC
This sequence comes from Vicinamibacterales bacterium, assembly GCA_039934485.1. Taxonomy (GTDB): domain Bacteria; phylum Acidobacteriota; class Vicinamibacteria; order Vicinamibacterales; family UBA2999; genus 12-FULL-67-14b. The sequence goes on along the minus strand of JBDTMB010000368.1, from coordinate 423 downwards.
GAGCAGTTACGCGAAATTGTCGAAGCGCTCCTTGCTGGTCGATCGCCGACGGACCTGGAGCGGACGCGCCACTGGTTCCGCCGCCCCTCGGCGCTGCCGGCGCAAGTGGCCACGCGACCGGCCCACGTCGTCGACGTGGGCTACGGCGGGATGCGCCTTCAATTTGCCGCCCCGCCCACCACCGGCGAGCGCCTCGACATCGAGTTGCCCACGCTGGGGCTGGTGGTGCAGGGCGTGTTCCGCTGGTCCAAGCCGGTGGCCAATTCGCCGGCGTGGTGGTGCGGCGTGGAATTGGACGCGAGCAACGTGGCGTGGCGCCGAACCGTCGAATCGCTCAGGACAGCCGCAGCGCCGCGCGATTAAAGGCAAAAGGCAGAAGGCAGAAGGCAGAAGGCAGAAGGCAGAAGGCAGAAGGCAGAAGGC
>JBDTMB010000367.1:0-6131 GCA_039934485.1 Vicinamibacterales bacterium | reverse complement strand
TGCGCGCGGATCGAGCCACGGCACCTCGCGGGTGATTCGGCTCGCCTATTTCGAACACCCCGATTACGTGCCGCTGCTGCGGCGCGCGTTTGACTTGTGGGACCGCCTCGAGCGCGATACCGGACGATCGATCATCGCACTGACCGGCGGCCTGATGATCGGCCGGCCCGAGAGCGACGTGGTGAGCGGAAGCCTGCGCAGCGCTCACGAACATGGACTCGATTACGAGCTGCTGGACGCCCGGGAGATCCACCGGCGGTTCCCGCCGCTGACACCCGGGCCCGAGATCGTGGCCTTGCACGAGCCCCGGGCCGGGGTGGTGAATCCCGAGCAGGCGATTCACGCGCATCTCGAACGCGCGGCGGCCAACGGCGCATTATTCTGCTTCAACGAGCGCGTCGTCGACTGGGCCGCCGGGCCGGATGGCGCCGGCGTGCGCGTGACCACGACCCGGCAAACCGTGGAGGCGCGGACGCTGGTGATCGCGCCGGGTGCCTGGGCGCCGTCGCTCTTCAAGCTGGCCTCGGTGCCGCTCGAAGTCGAGCGGCAGGTCCTGTATTGGTTCAACCCGGTCGCCGGCTCGTTGCCGTTCTCGCGCGATCGGTTTCCGATCTACATCTGGGATCAGGGCGAGGGCGTGCAGTTCTACGGATTTCCCGAGGAGTCGGCCGGTCGCGTGAAGGTGGCGTTCTTTCGGACGGGCGGCGGGGCGAGGTGTTCGGCCGAGGACGTCGAGCGGGCGGTGCATCCCGAGGAAGTGATCGCGATGCGCGCGGCGCTTTGCAGCCGCATTCCGTCGCTGGCGGAAGGTGACCTGGTCGACGCGGTGACCTGCCTCTACACGCTGACGCCGGATCACCACTTCGTCATCGGCCTGCATCCCGATCATCCGCAGGTGGTGATCGCGTCGCCCTGCTCGGGGCACGGCTACAAGTTTGCGAGCGTGGTGGGCGAGATCCTGGCCGATCTGGCCGTGGACCGGGCCAGCCGGCACCCGATCGGCCTGTTTTCGCCGGACCGGTTTGCGCGCCGGTAACCGGACAGTTGTCCCGGCCGGTAAGCAGTCGGGCTGCGGTGGCCGTAATGAGGGAAGATGTGGGGATACCCCCGGCGCGGCGGGGTGATCGGCGTTCAAACCAAGGAGAAAGCAATGATTCGAAGAGGTTTTCTGGCGTTAGCGGCGGTGTTGGTCGTTGGCCTGATGGTCCCGGCCGTGTCGTCGGCGCAGGGCAAGGCGTCGACGCTCGACACGGCGAAGGCGAAGGCGTTTGTGGGCGATTGGGTGCTGACGATCGAGGGCCGTCGTGGTCCGCAGGAGCGTCCCCTGGCGATCACCGACGTGGGCGGTAAAGTGGCGGCTGAACTGGGTGGCGGGCGCGGCGGCCCGGTGGCCATCACCGACATCTCCATGGCGGGCGCGGACCTCGTGATGAAGTGGAGCCAGACGGGCCCGAACGGCGAAGTCCCGGTCGTGATGACGTTGACCCTGAAGGACGGCGCGCTCACCGTCAAGCAGGACATGGCCGGCGGCCAGTTCACCTCGAACGGCACCGGCAAAAAGAAAGGGTAGGCAGGCTACTGCGAATACCACCGCCGTAACTGCCCTTCGAGTTCGGCAGAGACGGCAAACAGATCGGCCGGGTAGCGGCGGTATTTTACGATCGACTGGAAGATCAGGTAACGCTCGTCGGTGTTGGCGGCGAGCCCGGCCAGATACTGCAGTCGTAACTGCCGCTCCCGGTTTATTTCCGCATCCGCCAGCCACGGCGCCAGGTCCACGGCCCGTCCGGCATACGTCGAGAGCAACGCGCCCGCGGTCGTGAGCGTGACCTCCGACAACGACTGCCGCACCGCGGGACTCTCATCCAGCCGCTGCTGAATCACCGCCTCGTCGAGTGTCGCCGGCGTCAGCCGTCCCATCGCCACCAGGTCGTAGCCTTCTTCCAGGAGATCGGGATTCCACAACGTGGTATCCGGGAACACCCGCGCAAAGGTGCCGAGCTCGCTTTTCACCGAACGCACGTTGGTTTCGTAGAGCGGGATCCACTGGGTGACGATGCCGCCGGGCTCGAGGTGGTCGCGCACCAGCTGCAGGTATTCGAGCGAATAGAGCGTGGCCGCGCCGCGCACCCACGGATGGATCGGATCCGAGGTGATGATGTCGAACTTCTCCTTGGTCGTCATCAGGAAGTGCCGCGCATCGTCAAACACCACTTGCGTCCGCAGATCGTCGAGCACGTGATGGTTTTCCTTGCCGAAGAACTGCCGCGCGCTTGGCGGCACCATGCGCTCGATCTCGCAAATCACGATCCGTTCGACCTCGGGATGGACCGCGAGTGCCCCCGCTGTGACGCCGGCACCGTTGCCGACGATGAGGATCTTGCGCGGGTGCGGATGGGCGAGCGCGGGAACGTGACCCAGCATGCGTTCGAGGCGCATGTCGATGTCCATGTCCGATGCCTCGACCTTGCCGGCGATGTGAAATTGCTTGGCGCCGCTCGTGTTCACGGTGACGGCGATCGACGCCACGGCGCCTTCCTTCAGGTAGAGGAACTGCTTGATGGTGGGCCAGGAATCCACCGAACGGCCAAAGGCGATTAATCGGCCGGGCACCGCCGGCACCATCGCCATTGCCATGCCGGTGACCGCGAGGAGCGCGGCGACCACGACATAGGGCGTCGCCTTGCCTGGCGCATTGGGGCGTCGTGGTGTCCACAGGAGCAGCGTCGCCGAACTGATGGCGGCGAACACGGCCAGTGCCTGCTGCGCGCGCTGGCTGCCGAGATACGGAATGCCGACGAGGGTGAAGCCGAGTGCACCCACCAGCGAGCCCAACGTGTTGATGGCGTTCACGCGCGACACCGACCGGGTGGCGTTGCGTCCGGTCGCGGCCGCGGCCACGGCCAGCGGAAAACTGGCGCCCCAAAGCAAGGTCGCCGGCAGAAACGCGAAGGCGCAGCGCGCCGCATCGTAGGCAAAGGTGAGCGGAATCGAGGCGCGCACTTGCGGCAGGAAGGCCGCCGTCGCGCGCCACTGGGGAAGCACGTCGACGATCGCCATCGCGCCAAAGGCGATCGCGAGCACCAACAGGAGCTGGCACACCCCGAGGGCGCGCGACGGATTGCTGGTGCGCTTGGCGATGGTCGCGCCGGCAAAGCTGCCAAGGCCGAGGCCGACCAGGAACACGGCGAGGATCAGCGAAAAATTGTAGACGCTGGCGCCGAAGAGCAGCGAGAGTTGCCTGGTCCAGACCACCTCGGCGCCGAGCGCGGTCAGGCCGGACAGGCCGGCCACAATGTAGACAGGAACCGGGAGCCGGGATCCGGCCGCCGGAATCGAGACGCTCATCGATTCGGCTCTCGCCGTGTGCCCGTATCGCGAGGCGATCCACCACGCGATCGAAGCGGCGAGGGCGTTGAAGCCGACCGCGACCAGGCTTGCGATCACGGTGTCGTAGACGCGCAACAGGTAAAAGCCCGCGAGCACCGTGCCGAACGCGGCGCCGGCAATGTTGGCCATGTAGAGGAACCCGACCGTCGAGGATCCGGTGCGGCTGGTGCCGGCCCAGCGCGCGATCGCCGGCAGCGTCGCGCCCATCAACATCGTGGGCGGCAGCATCACCAGGGCGCAGACCAGCGCGCGCAGGAGCACGCTGGCATGGCCAAAACCGGCGAGGGCGACATACCCGGCTTGCACCAGCGGCATGGCGAAAGGCATCAGGAGGCCGATCGCGCCGATGCCGAGCTCAAGCGCCGCAATCACTCTGAGCGGATGACGCGCCGGCGAGACTACCCGCGGCAGCAGCGCGCTGCCGATGGCCATGCCGCCCATGAAGCTGGCGAGCAGGACGGCGATCGAGATCGACGACGCGCCGACGACCAGCTCCACGAGGTAGAACCAGACCAGTTCGTAGATGAGGGCGGCGCAGCCGCCCGCGAAGAAGAGCAGGAGTAACGGAAGACGCAACACGACGCTTTCGTTGATTCTAGTGGAATTTGCCGTCGACGGGCGCTTGCTTCCCGCGGCGCCGTACTTCGGATCTTTCGTGGCCTCGCCGACTCGCGCGAGCACGGAGGTGGCCATGAACATGTCGTCGGTCCACTGACGTGGAAAACGGACGATCGCCTCGGGCGACTGCGGCAGCATGAAGTCTGCGGCCTTCTGCGCGAGGGTGGCAGCGGCCGCATTGCCATCGAGAACCGCCGCGTCGGAGAAGGCGAGGTGTCCAGCGAGGCTCGTGAGCAGGCACGGACAGCGTAGACTTGCGGCTATGAACAGGCTCCTGGCCATCGCGCTCTTCACCGGCCTCTTGGTTGGCACGCTGGCGCCGACCCACGCGGCGGCGCCAGCCGCGCGGGCTGCGGCAGACGAGGCATGGGATCGTGGCGACTACCCGGCGGCCGTCAAGGCCTACATCGAGATCCTTTCCGGCCCTGAAAGCGATGCGCACTTCGAAGCCATCGCGCTGCGAACCGGCGAGCTCTACCGCACCCGCGAGCTAACCGCCGACGGGCGCGCGCCACGCTTCAGCCCCGACGGTCGCTTCATCGCCTACGAGACCGGTCTCGAGATTTCGCGCCAAACTCGCCTCTTGCCAGGCGCGGGGAGCGGGACGGCGATTGACCTGCCGGGCGTCTCCGCGACCTTCTCGTTCGATGGTCGCAGCGCGGCGTACCTCAGACTTGGCGACGCGCCGGACCTGTCGTCGGCCGTCCGTGCGCTGGATGAGGCGCCGCTGGCCGGTGTGAACCGCAATGCGTTGATTCAGGCGCTGAACTTCCAGGTCCAGCGCAACGCCACGATTGTCGTGCGTGACCTGTCGACCGGGCAGGAGCGTGCGCTCGATGCGCCGGGATTGCTCAAGACCTCTCTCGCCTTTGGCGCCGACAACCGCACGGTCTACTTCCTGGGCGCGGATGAGAATGATCCCGCCCGCAACGATATTTATTCCGTGACGGAGGGCCGTGCTCCTTCGCGCGTGGGCAACGCCGACGGACTGAAAGGTGTGCCCACGGTGGACCCGACCGGAGCCGTGCTGCTCTACACCGTGCCGGGCATCAACCCGCTCCGCCGTCCGGCGGCACCCGGCGGGCCCGGCGGCGGTGGCTTTGGCGGCGGGGGAGCCGCGCCGCGCTTCGGCGTGATCGATCTGGCGAGCGGCACCACGCGCACGCGCGACGGCTCGGCGCCCACGCTCTCGGCCGATGGACGCACGCTGGCCTACGTGACGGCCCGGCCCGGCGCCGAATCGCAATTGATGCTCGGTGCGCCGCTGGCCGAGGCGAGCGCGATCGTGAAGGCCACGGGGCGGCTCGACGCGCCGGCGCTGTCCCCCGATGGCGCGCGTGTCGCGTATCAAGGGATGACGCGCGACGACTGGGAGGTGTTCCTCGTCAATCGTGATGGCACCGGCGAGCGGCGCCTCACGAAAGACGTGCAGCACGACGTGGTGCCGAAGTTCGTGGACGCCGGCCACTTGCTGAGCGCGGTGGGCGAGCCGCGGCACCGGCGATCGTTCCTTCACGATCTCACCACCGGCACGCGCGTGCGGCTGTTCCATAACAACACCATCCGCACCATCGCGCCGGAATATCAATGGAGTGTCAGCCCGAGTGGGCAGCAGATCTTGATCGGCGCCGAACGCGACGGCGACACGGTGTCGCCCGAACGCGGTGTCTACCTCGTCAACCTCGGCGAGAAGATCTCGAAGGCGGATCTCCAGGGGCGGCTGCTGACGATGCTCGGGGGCGAAGCCACGCTTCGCGAAGCCGGCGCCAAGGCCTATCGACCAATCAATGCTGAGGTCAGGCGGCTCGTCGAGCAGGTGTCGACCTCGCGAATCTTTGGTTATGAGAAGGCGCTTTTTGATTTCGATTCCAAGCACATCACGCGGCCGGGCAACCAGCTGGCGTCGGAGTACCTGTTCAATGCCTACAAGTCGTTTGGCTACGAACCAGAGATGCAATGGTTCGATGTCGCCAACGCGCTGGGCGGCAAGACCGCCAACGTCCTGGCCACGCTCCGCGGCACGGAGAATCCCGGGCTGGTCTACGTGGTGAGCAGTCACTACGACTCAGTGCCCGGTGGCCCCGGCGCCGATGACGATACCTCAGGCACCGCCGCGCTGCTCG
>JBDTMB010000366.1:0-6136 GCA_039934485.1 Vicinamibacterales bacterium | reverse complement strand
CTCGGTGGTCAGCGACAGCGTGATCACCGGCGAGGTGGCGGAAATCGACGATTGCATCGCGGCGCCCTCGAGCACTTCTTCGAACGCCAGCGCCGCCGGCGCCGCGGTTTCCGCGGCGCGCCGGCCGACCGCCACGACCTTGCCGTCGAGCAGGAACTGCAGGCTGGCGGGTGAGGTGCCGCGTTCGTACAGCGGCCGGCCCGTCTCGTAGCGCACCTGGTGGCCGAGCGCGGCGATGCGGAAGAACTCGTCCACCGAGGTGAAGTCGAACATCGGGATCTGGCGCAGCCGATCGGCCAGCTCGATCGCCGGCAGCGGCTCCTGCCAGAGGGCGCGGCGCTGTTCCGGCTTCATCCGGTGGGCGGCGAGGGCCCACGAGGCGGCCTCGAAGACGTGGAGATCGCGGACATCGCGGTAGGCCAGCACGTGCTCGAGGTCGTCGGCGAGCGACCACAGGCCGATGCCTTCCACGAGGTGAATCGCCGCCGACGCGATCGACTGGTCGTCGTCATGCAGCAGCTGCGCCATGGTGTCTTCGACGTCGCGCGCGCGCGTGCCGTAGATCACGTTGCCCTTGCGGATGCGTTCGTCGAGCGGCATCTCGTCGACGAGAATCATCACCCGCTTGCGGGTCGCGCCCTTCAGGAGGTTGTCGAGGTACTCGGCGGCGCTCGATCGCGTGCGCGCCTCGCCTTCGAGCAGCGAATGCCGCACGGCGGCGATGTCCCTGGGCGGGAAGATCAGGCTGAGCAACTGGAACGTGCGGTTCAGGGCGCGCCGGTGCTTCTCGGTGAGCGTCCTCGCGAGCAGCGACGTCTTGTCGAGATCGCCGGCTTCGAAGAGGTTGTAGTGCAGCGTCAGCCGTCCGAAGGCGCGGCCGGCCTCGATGGCGATGTGCCGGGTCACCACGTCCGCGTCGATCGCCAGCTCGGGATGCTCGCGGCGAATGCGCGCCAGCGCGGTCATCGCCTTGAAGCGCAGGAAGCCGTCGGAGTCGTCCAGCACCGCGAGCAGCGCCGACACCGACTCGGCGCTCGGCAGCAAGGCGAGCGTGGCCGGAACGTGGCGCCGCACCCAGATGTCCTCCTCGCGGTCCTGCATGAAGTAGGCGAGGGGCGCCACCACCCCGTCGCCGTAGCCCACCAGCACCTGGCGCGCCGCGGACTTGAGCCGCCGGTTGCGCAGCAGCGACACCAGCGGCGCGACGAACAGGAAGTCGGTGGTGCCGAGCTCACCGGCGCTTTCGATCGCGGCGCGCGCCACCTCGACGTCGGCATCGAACATCAGCGGCACCAGCAGCGGGCGGAAGCGGGGGGTGCGAATGTCGCCGAGCGCGCGCGCCACCTGCACGCGAACGCCCACGTTCTGGGCCCGCGTGTCGGCGGAGAAATGCTTCAGCACGTCTTCCGCCAGTGTCACGTCGTTGTCCGACACGCTCGACGCCAGCGCCACCGTGGCGGCGATCGCCAGCGTCGAATCGGTGCTCGCCAGGAACGGCCGCATCACTTCCGCGGCCTGCTGTCCGCGCAGCGCGGCCAGCGCCTGCACCGCCGCCACCCGCACGTGGCCGTCCTTGTCGGTGAGCGCGTGCTGCACGCCTGGCACCCATCGCTCGGCCAGCGCGGCGCCCGCCGCCTCGGCCACCTTCAACGCCCGCGCGCGCACCGCCGGCGACTCGTGCGCGAGCAGGAGCGGTGTGACCAGCTGCCGCTTGTCCATCGAGTCGAGGAGGTCGATCGCGTAGAGGACTCGCCGCGCTTCGGGATGGGCGAGCTCGCTGACCAGGGTCTCGACGGTCGCCGGATCGGCGGCGCTGCCGATGAGCGTGGTCGGCGCCATCTGCTGCTCGTCGATGCTCTTGCGGAAGGTCGAGAGGTATTCCTTGCGGGCACGGATCGCCGCGAACACCCACAGCGCCATCATCGTCAGGCTCGCGTAGCTCAAGCGCTGCCAGTCGAGGCCGAAGCCCCAGTCCTTGATCAGCACGAGGATCAGCAGCGCGCCCATGCCCTTGGCCAGGCGGTCCACGGTGACGTCGATGAAGGGCTTGGCGCGATACTTCAGTTCCGCCGGCAGCGGCAGGAACAGCACTTCGCGCGACGTCTTGTCGACGGTATAGCGCAACGACGTGTCGATGATGCGCGCCAGCCCGGGCGCCCACAGCGCCCGGTTGAAGAGCATGATGACCGCGGTCGTCCCGAGGCTCACCGGCAGCACCAGCAGTGCGAAGCCGATGCCGAGCACGCGATGGATGCGGCTGGTCAGCGTGATCTGGATGAAGAAGCCGATCAGCGACAGGTAGACGGTGATCTGCGCGAGGAACGCGGCGATGGCGTCCGAATTGGCCGCCCCCTTCGCTTCCGCCGCGGCCATGTTCAGCTGCTGCTCGATGATCGCCGCGCCGACCGCGGCAAACGCGATCACCAGCGCGATGATCTGCAGGTGCCGCGACGACCGCAGCAGCTGGATCGCTTCGCCGCTGCTCACCGACGCTTCTTCACCGGTCTTCGCCAGGTCGCTCCTGCCGGCGCCCTTTTCGCGCCGGATGATGAACAGCACGATCGCGAGGCAGGCGCCCATGATGCTGGCGCTCACGAGCAGCATGTTCTTGGCGCCCAGCGACTCCACGAAGAAGGTCGTCAGGCCGGCGCCGGTGGCGCCGCCCAGGCTGGCGCCGGCGCCGATGAAGCCGAAGATGCGCTTGGCCTGCCGCGGATCGTAGACGTCGTTGGCGAGCGTCCAGAACTGGCTCGTCAGCAGGATGCCGAGGATCAGCGCCAGCAGGTAGAAGCCCACCGCCACCCAGTCCGCGCCGACCGTGGTGAAGAGGAACCAGAACAGCAAGAGCAGTCCGGCCATGCCCAGCTGCGTCACCGGGATGATCCACCGGCGCGGCACCTTCGACATCACCCTGGTGTAGCCCTGCATGATGAAGCCGATGATCACGCCCGAGCCGAACTGCACCCACGGCAGGTTGTCCGCGCCCAGGCTGGAGATGAACTCCGATCGCGTGATCGGCTTGACGATGTTGTAGCTGGTCATCGCCAGGAACGAATACGCGAACATCAGCAGCGCCGTGGTGCCTTCGCCGTCGCGCAATTGCACGATCGGGCTGGTGACGCGCGAGAGGAACGACTGGGGGCGCTCGGCCATGTGCTGGTCCGCCGCAGCCTTGGCGGAGTGCCGACATCTTATCCTAAGGTAAACTCTCGGCGGACCAGGATGCTGAGTTTGTGGGAACGTGTGCTCGGCCTCACTGGCAAAGAGCTTCGCCGGGCGCTGCCCCTGTTCGTCTTCCTGTTCCTGACCATGGCGGGCAGCGTCGCCAGCAAGGCCGCGCGCGATGCACTGTTTCTCGATCGCTATCGCGCCACCGACCTGCCCTACGCCGACATCGCCATCGCCTTCCTCGTCGGCATCGCCGCGTCCCTGTATATCCGGCTCGGCCAGCGCACCAACCTGCGTAACCTCCAGGTCGGCAGCCTCCTGTTCTTTGCCAGCAACGCCCTGCTGTTCTGGTGGTGGGCGGCGGTGTCGGGGCACGAGTCGGGCCCGCTCTTCATCTTCATCTACGTCTGGGTGGGCGTGCTGTCGGTGCTGGCGCCGTCGCAGGTGTGGACGCTCGCCAACTATGTGATGACGACGCGCGAAGCGAAGCGGTCCTTCGGCTTCATCGGCAGCGGCGCCATTCTCGGCTGGATCGTCGGCGGGCTGGCCACCCGCACGGCGGTGTCGCGTTTCGGCACCGAGAACATGCTCGCTTTCGTGGCGCTGTCGCTCATCGCCTCGTCGGTGCTCGTCATCATCATCTGGCGCAATCGTCCCGACTATGTCGGCAACGACACCCCGGCCAGCGGCAAGGATCCGCAGGCCGGCGGCATCGTCGCCAGCCTGGCGCTGGTGCGCGGGTCGCCGTACCTGCGCGCCATCGCCGCGTTGATCCTGATCTCGGCCGTCGCCACCACCGTGGCCGGCTGGCAGTTCAAGGCGATTGCGAAGGCGTCGATCCCGCAGACCGACCAGCTCGCGATGTTCTTCGGCACCTTCAACATGACCGCGGGGCTGGTGTCGCTGGTGCTGCAGATGCTGTTTACCGGCCGCGTGCTGCGGACCGCCGGCGTCGGCGCCGCGCTCTTCATCGTGCCGATCGCGCTCATGGGCAGCTCGGTGGGCGTGCTGGTGTTCGGGACGCTGCTGGCGGCGTCGACGCTCAAGGCCAGCGACCAGGTGCTGCGCTACTCGATCGACAAGGCCACCATCGAGTTGTTGTACCTGCCGGTGCCGGCGGCCCATACCTTCCGCGTGAAGTCGTTCATCGACACGGTGGTCTATCGCGCCGGCGACGCCCTCGGCGGCCTCGCGGTGCTGTTGTTCGCGGTGTTCTTCGGCTTGAACCCGATCCAGGTGTCGGCGGTGTGCATCGTGCTTGTCGCCTTCTGGATGGTGGCCGCCTTCGTGGCGCGGCGGCAGTACGTGGAGAACCTGCGCGAGAGCATCCACCAGCATCGCGTCGACGCGGAGCTGGCGTCGCTGCCGGTGCTCGACCGCGACACCACCGCGCTCATCTCATCGCGGCTCAAGGGCAACACCCGGGAAATCTCCTACGCGCTCAGCCTGTTCGAGTTGGCGCACGATCGGAGGATCCACCCGGCCGTGAAGGGATTGCTGCATCACACCGAGCCCGAGATCCGCCGCCAGGCGATTACCCTGCTCGCCAGGGCCGGTGATGCCAGCGTGAAGGAGGAGGTCGAGACCCTCCTCCGCGACCCCAACCTGTCCGTGCGCACCGAAGCGCTGCTGTATCTCACCGCCATCGACCACACCGATCCGCTCGTCCGCATCGAGCAACTCGGCGACTTCGAGGATTTTTCCATCCGCGCCGCGCTGGTGGCGTTTCTCGCCCGCCCCGGCGCGTCGCAGAACATCGACGCCGCCCATTTGCTGCTGACCAGGATGGTGGATGAGGCCGGCGAGGACGGGCGGCGGACGCGGCTCGAGGCGGCCAAGCTCCTGACGATGCTGCCCGATGTCTTCGATCGCGAGTTGCGGACGCTCGTTGACGACGACGATGTCGAGGTGGCCAAGACCGCCATCGGCGCCGCCGGCAAGCTGAAGAAGCGCGCCCTGGTGGGCCGGCTCCTCGAACGCATGGCCGAGCCGGACCTCGTCGACACCATCACCGCGGCCCTCGCCGAATTCGGCGATCGCATCGTCGGCACGCTGCGCGATTACCTCACCGACGCCGAGATGCCGATGGAGGTGCGCCGCCAGATCCCGGCGGTGCTCCAGACCATCGGCTCGCGCGCGGCGCAGACGGTGCTGTCCGAAAGCGTGCTCGATCGCGATGTCGTGCTGCGCTACCACGTGATCACGGCGCTCAACAAGCTGGGGCAGCAGCATCCCGAGCGCCGGACCGATTCGAAGCTGATCGAGTCGGTGATGGCGGCCGAGATCATGGGCCACTATCGCTCGTACCAGGTGCTCGGCACGCTCGGCGCGTCGCTTACGGAAGAGGGCAATCCGATCGTGCACGGGCTGCGCGAGTCGATGGACAAGGAAGCCGAGCGGGTGTTCCGCCTGCTGAAGCTGCTCTATCCGCAGTTCGACATGCACAGCGCCTACGTCGGGCTGCAATCGATGGATCCGGTGGTCCACGACAACGCCGTGGAGTTCCTCGACTCGGTGCTGCCGCCGGAGGTGCGCGCGCTGCTGATTCCGTTGTTCGATCGCGACGTCACCGTCGCGCAGCGGATTGCGGCGGCCAACAAGCTCCTCGGGGCGGAGCTCGGCGACCGCGAAGAGGCGATTGAGGTGATGACGCTCAGCCAGGACCCCTGGCTGCGCTCCTGCGCGGCGTATGCGATCGGCGAGATGCGGCTGCAGCGGTTTGCGGCGACGCTCGACACCTGGGCGGCGGATGTGGACCCGTTGCTCCGCGCCACCGCCATCGACGCGCGCGAGAAGCTTCGGCACGCCGTCGCCGCCGACGCCGGCGTCGACGCCCTCTAGGGCCGCACATGACGCAGATGCCGCAGATGATGCAGACACGCTCCTAATCCCGAAGCCCACTTGAGTTGCCGGGCGCGGCCTCCTAATCTAAGAGGGACGCGGACTCGGGTGTCACCGAAGTCGGGCC
>JBDTMB010000365.1:0-6156 GCA_039934485.1 Vicinamibacterales bacterium | reverse complement strand
CGCAGGCGGCCGTCGACAAGCGGAAGAAGGTCGGTACCACCGGCTACTGCATGGGCGGACCGATCGTGATGCGCACCGCCGCGGCCGTGCCGGACCGGGTCGGCGCCGGAGCCACGTTTCACGGCGGCGGGCTCGTGACCAAGGCACCCGACAGCCCGCACTTGCTGATTCCAACGATGAAGGCGCAATTCCTGTGTTGCGTGGCCGAGAACGACGACCAGCGCGAACCGGAGTCGAAGACGGTGTTGAAGGACACGTTCGCCAAGGCCGGCCTCGCGGCCGAAATCGAGGTCTACGCCGGCGCCGCGCACGGCTGGTGCCCGCCCGACTCCGCGGTCTACAACGAGGCGCAGGCCGAGAAGGCGTGGAGCCGGCTGCTGGTGTTATTCGGAAAAGCGTTGGCGTGATGCGACGGTACTCGCGGCTGTCGGTAGCGGCGCTGCTGGTCGTGCTGCTGCCCCTGTCCCTCTCGGCGCAGCGGATCACGCGGCGGGTGTTCGTCCGGGCGGTGAGTGGGGACGGCGCGCCGGTCCTCAACCTGACGGCCGCGGACTTCCGCGTCACCGAGAACGACGCGCCACGCGAGGTCACGCGCGCCGCGCTCGGCCGCGCGCCGATGCGGATCGTGCTGCTCGTCGACTCCAGCACCTCGATGGCGCCGATGGTCAACAGTTTCCGCGCCGCGCTGAACATCTTCTTCGACGCGCTGCCGGCCCAGCACGAAGTCGCGTTCATCACCACCGGCGGCCAACTCCGGGTCCGCACTTCGCCGACGACCGATCGCCTGCAGCTCAAACGGGAAGCCGGGCTGCTGGCGTCGGCCGGCGGCGCGAATGCCTTCCTCGACACGCTGCTCGAAGCCGACAAACGCTTTCTTCAGACGGCGCCCGGCCAGTGGCCGGTGTTCGTGATCGTGACGACCGACAAGGGCGAGATGAACCGGGAGGTCAACCTCGACCCCTACAACAAGTTCATGAACGACTTCGTGGCGCGGGGCGGCAGCGCGCACGCCGTCATCCTGGTGGGCAAGCAGGTCGGGCTGGTCACCGACCTGGTGCTGAACCTCGTGCAAAACGTGGCCGGAACGCAGGCCTCCATCAACACCGACTATTCGCTGGCGGATCGCCTGAGGGCCATCGCCGAACAGCTGGCCGCGGATCACCAGGCGATGGTCAATCGCTACGAGGTGGATTTCACGGGCGATGCAAAGCTTTCACAACCGTTCGTCAACGTCCTCGTCACGCGCGACGACGTGCAAGTGCAGATGTCGCCGCGACGGCCATTCTAGGCCGCAGCTGACGCAAATGACGCAGACATGCTCCCAGGGGATCCGCACATGATTCGACTGACCTTGTCGGCGGTGATCGCGGGCCTCGTCACCGTCGCGGCGGCCCAGCAACGGGATCCGGTGCCGACCTTCGCGGTCGACCCGATGTGGCCGAAGCCGCTCCCCCATCAATGGATCCTCGGCGCCGTGGCCGGCGTCGCCGTCGATCGCCGGGATCATGTGTGGCTCGTCCATCGGCCCTCGACGCTCCAGCCCAACGAGACGCGATCGATCTGGCGCGCCGCCCCGCCGGTGCTCGAGTTCGATCCGGAGGGCAACCTCGTCTCGTCCTGGGGCGGACCTGGTGCCGGCTACGAATGGCCCGATCTCGAGCACGGCATTCTCGTCGAAGACGACGCGGTGTGGCTGGGCGGCGGCGGCGAGAAGGACGCGCACATCCTGAAGTTCACGCGCGACGGCAAGTTCCTGATGCAAATCGGGCACAAGGGCCGGAACACCGGCAGCAACGACACCGGGAATCTCGGCGGCACCGCGAGCCTGACCATCGATCGCGCCGCCAACGAGCTGTACGTCGCCGACGGCTACGTCAATCACCGCGTCATCGTCTTCGACGCGCTGACCGGCGCCTACAAGCGGCACTGGGGTGCCTACGGCAAGCCGCCCGACGATGGGTATTTCACGCAGGCCGGCGAACGGCTGCCCAGCCCGTTCAGCGGTGCGGTGCAAAATGAAAACAAGCCGAGCAACTACGACCCCGAGGGTCCGGCGCCGCCGCAGTTCCGCATCGTCCATGCGGTCCGCCTCGCCCGCGACGGCCTGGTGTATGTCTGCGACCGCACCAACGATCGCGTGCAGGTGTTTCACAAGGACGGCACGTTCGTGAAGGAAGCGTTCGTGGCGAAGAAGACGCTCGGCAGCGGATCGGTGTGGGACATCGTGTTCTCAACGGACGCGGCGCAAAGGTACCTGATCATCAACGACGGCACGAACCAGCAGGTCTGGGTGCTGCGCCGGGACACGCTGGAAGTGGTCAGCGCCTTCGGACATGCCGGACACCAGGCCGGGGAGTTCTACGGCGCCCACGTCATGGCGGGCGACTCGAAGGGCAACCTGTTCATCGGCGAGACCTACGAGGGCAAGCGGATCCAGAAGTTCGCCTATCGGGGACTCGGTCCGGCCCAAACGCCGTTGATTCGATAATCGCGAAACTGGCATAAACTGATCCTTTTCGTCGCCGCCCTTTTTCGATAAAGGGAGACGCATTCTTCTCGTTCCGTTTTGAGGCCGGTCACATGTCGGTTGAACTGCTGGTATTGGTTTTCGGCGCCGCGGTCGCGGGCCTGGTGCAAGGCATTTCAGGTTTTGCCTTCGCGATGGCGGCGATGTCGATTTGGGTGTGGGGGGTCAATCCCCAGGTGGCCGCGGTGATGGCGGTCTTTGGCGGGTGGTTCGGGCAGGTCATTTCTGCGTTCAGGGTGCGCCGCGGGTGGCATGTGAACCTGCTGTGGCCCTTCCTGCTCGGGAGCGCGGTGGGCATCCCGATCGGCACGCGGTTGCTGCCGATGCTCGATCCCAATCGCTTCAAGCTCGTGCTGGGCTCGCTCCTGGTGGTGTGTTGTTCGGCGATGTTGGCCACGGCCAGCTTGCCGAGCATCAAGCACGGTGGCCGATTCGCCGATGCCTTCGTGGGCTTGCTGGGCGGCGTGATGGCGCCGTTGAGCGGGTTCAGCGGGTTGGCGCCGGCCCTGTGGTGCACCTTGCGCGGCTACACCAAGGACGAGCACCGCGCGGTCATTCAGAATTTCAACCTGGTGGTGCTGTCGGCGACGCTGGCGTCACTGATTTGGTCAGGCCGCGTGCATCAGGACATGCTGCCGCGAATGGGACTCGTGGCGGCGGCGCTGGTGGGTCCGGCGATCTGGGGCTCGAAGATCTACATCGGCATGAGCCCGCTCGCGTTCAGGCGAGGCGTGCTGTGGCTGCTGATTTTCGCCGGCGCGGTAATGTTGGTAGCGGCGATTAAGAGCCTGATGTGAGCCGCGGCATTTGGTGATCTGGTGAATTGGCGATCTTGTGATTTGGGAGCAAGGCAGGCCGATCGCATGTGCGATCGCGCAAGACCGGCAGTGAGGGAGAAGATCGGGGATGTCGCCCACTAGCCGGGGTTCTGGAGCGCCTGTTCGTAGATCGCCTCATACTGCGGCACGATGCGATCCGCGCTGAAGCGCTCCATCGCCAGGCGCACTCCGGCGGCGGCCATGCGCGCGTGCAACGCCGCGTCCGATAAGATCCGGATCGCGCTGTGCGCCATTTGCGTGACGTCGCCGGGCGGATGCAGAAATCCCGTCACGCCATCGGTGACCACCTCGGGTAATCCGCCGACGTTCGACGCGACCACGGGAACCCCGCACGCCATCGCCTCGAGGGCGGACAGACCAAAGCTTTCCTGGAGCGATGGCAACAGGAACAGATCCGACACCGACAACAGGCCAACCACATCCTGCGCTTCACCGATCAGCTCGACCTGCGCGCCGACGCCCAACTCCCCGATCAACTGCTCCGCCCGGCCAAGGTCCGGGCCCTCGCCAACAATCAACAGCCGTGCGGGCAGGCGCGCCTGAATCTGCGCAAACACCCGCACGACCGCTTCGACTTGCTTGACCGGACGGAGGTTCGAGAGATGAATCACCAGCCGCTCGTCCGACCGGCACATCCGGGCGCGCAGCGCCGGATCCGGTTTGCGGCGATAGACGTCGAGGTCCACGAAGTTCGGGATGACGGTGATGTCGCGGGTGACCGGCATCGCTCGCGTCGTGTCCGCGCGCAGGCTCGCCGAGACCGCCGTCACCGCGTCGGACTGATCGATGCAGAACGCCACCGTCTCGCGGTAGGAAGGATCGGAACCCAGGATCGTCACATCCGTGCCATGCAGCGTGGTCACCGTGCGTGGTGGCACCCTGACGCGTCCTGGACCGCTGCTGAGAATCTGGCGGGCCAGGTACGCCGCGGCGGCGTGCGGAATGGCGTAGTGTGCGTGGATGATATCGAGGCGATAGGCGCGCGCCACCTGCACGAGGCGATTGGCCAGCGCCAGCAGATACTGCGGCTCGCGAAACACCGGATAGCCAGGGGCCTCGACGCGATGGAACCGGACGTCGCCGTCCGATTCGCGCAGGCGAAACGGTGTGTCGCTGCTGATCACATGGATGCGATGCCCGCGACTGGCGAGGCACCGCGCCAACTCGGCCGCCACCACCCCGCTCCCGCCCACCGACGCGTAACACGCGATCCCGATGTTCATTTCAGCAGGTGCTCGCGCACCAGCAGCTCACGCACGACCACGCCCTCCGCGAATTCCACGCCGACCAGCGCCCCGAACTGCGCGTCGCGGCTCTCGATCAACTGCTGGAAGCGTGGCGTGTTGAGCCTGGTCGCGGTGGCGCCGGCCGCCGGCGGTGCAAACTGCGAACGGTGACACGCCAGCGCCGCGCGCTTGTCGGCGTAGTGCGCCGAGACGTCGACGACAAACGACGGTCGCGTCGAATCGTTGATGAAATAATCGAGCAGCCAGTCGACGCGCCACTTCTCACCCACCGCGGCATAACGTGCCAGGCTGCTCGAGAACGCCGCGCGGGTCAACAGCCGGCTGGCAGCCACGTGATCGGGGTGGCGATCGCGGCCGTATGGCACGGCGATGGTCCTGGGCCGCGTCTGCCGAATCAGCTCCACGATCGCCCGCACGTGTGACGGATCGCCGCCGATGTCGCCGTCGGGCAGGGCGAGGTTCTCACGCCAGCGCGCGCCAAGCACCTCGCGCGCGGCCTCGGCCTCTTCCATCCGCTGGTCGGGGGTGCCGTTGGTGCCCAGTTCGCCGCGGGTGAGGTCGCACAGGCCGACGCGATGCCCGAGGGCGACGTGCTTGGCGATGGCGCCGCCAAGGCCAATCTCGAGATCGTCGGGATGAGGTCCAAAGACGAGCAGGTCCACCGCGTCGCGCATCGCCTCATCTTATGCGGAGTGCCGTCTCTTATCTTGGGGTGCCCACTCTCTGCTCTCCTCTGCTCATGTTGAGGCGCGAAACGATCAAAAGTCTGCTGTAGGCGAGCGGTATCCTCGATCGACTTCGATCGTCATGGCTTCGCCCGTACTCGGTCCCGCGGCACCGTCGACCATGACCTGGTGCTCGCGCCACCAGGCCAGCGCCTGGTCGCTGTCCCAGGGCGCAATCGCACACGCGTCGACCCGGCGCCGGAGCTCGGCGGCGCTCTGAGGGCGGAGGCTGGGATCCTTCTCGAGGCACGCGAGCACGACAGCTTCGAGGTCGGCCGGAATCGCCGGCCCTCGCGACGATAGCGGCGGCGGCACCTGATACAGGTGCTGGCTGCACACCTCCACGATCGACTTGCCGTCGAAGACGTCGACCCCGGCGAGCAGGTAGTAGGCGACGGCGCCAACGGCATAGATATCCGTACGGGCGTCGACCGAGTCCGGATCGAGGATCGACTCCGGCGCCATGTACTGAGGGGTGCCGATGACCGTGCTGGCGCCGGTCAGCTTCACTTCTCGACCGACCTCAAACTCCTTGACCAGGCCAAAGTCGAGCAGCTTGACGACGTCACGCTCGCCGCCTTGCGTGCACAGCATGATGTTGGCCGGCTTGATGTCGCGATGGATCAGGCCGATGGCGTGCGCTTCGGAAAGCGCGCCACAAATCATCCCCAGGATCCGCACCACTCGGCCCGCGGGCTGCGCGCCGCCAGTCGCCACGATCCGCTCCAGGGTCGCGCCGTCGAGCAACTCCATGGCGTAATAGAAGACGCCGTCGTCGGTTCGCCCGTAGTCGAAGATGGTGATGGTGTTGGGGTGGG
>JBDTMB010000364.1:0-6231 GCA_039934485.1 Vicinamibacterales bacterium | reverse complement strand
CTACGTCGAAAACAAGGCGAAGTACCTGGGCATCGGCAACTACAACGAAGAGGGCTTCGCCTTCATGGAAAAGCAGGTGTCGCTGAACTACCCGATGTTCAAGCTCGCCCTGGCGGCGAAGGTGAAGATGCCGATGGGGACCGACGCCGTGGCCGGTGCGCACGGCCAGAACGCCCGCGAGATGGTCACCCGGGTGAAGGACGGCGGTCAGAGCCCGATGGACGCCATCACCGGCGCCACGTCACTGGCGGCGGAGTCGATGGGCCTGGGCCAGCAGATTGGCTCGCTCGCGCCCGGGCTGCAAGCCGACCTCGTGGCCGTGAAGGGTGACCCGTCGCAGGACATCGCCGCGGTCCGCCAGGTGCTGTTCGTGATGAAGGGCGGGAGTGTCTACAAGAACGTCCCCGCCGCAGCCGCGAAGTGAGCGTGCCGAGGACGTCGAAGACCCGTCGCCTGTCGGTTCGCTGCCCAACCCGTTGACTCCATAACGATTTCTGGCCAGCTCCTAAAAGTCTTCCCGGGGGCAGACAAGAGTCCGCAATCGGCAGACAAACCTGCCGTCCCTACGCCCCCTTCACCCTCGGCGAATCTCTTGTGCAAAGGGATACGACCAGAACAGGCCCGTGGCCCCCCTCTTGCAAACGGCCCAGCTGCTCGCCTCGCCTCGTTCGCTTCGCACTGTTCGCCTCGCTTTGCTCCACTCCGCGTTCTCTGGTTCGCTCAACTTTGCGATCTCACATTCGTGTCTGGAGGACGTGTGCTCACAGGAATTTCAACGACCCGCTCCCGCCGTCTTGCGTTGAAGATCGGCGCGTTCCTGTGCCTGTTGTCCGCCGGTGTTGCCATGCGGGCGGCGATCCCGGTCTGGACCCCTGCCGGCACCATGAGCGAGGCGCGCACGGGCGGCATCCCGTTCCTCCTGGCGGACGGCCGGGTGGTAGTCGTTGGCGGCCCGTCAACGGGCGGTGCGGTAGATCTGTTCGACCCCGCCACGGCGACCTGGTCGCCTGGACCCTCGTCGGCGTCCTCGCATCCGCAATTACCTGCCGCAGTCCGCCTTCTGGATGGACGCATTCTCATCGCGGGTGGCCGTGAGGATTCCGGTATCACCATCGCCAGCGCCGATATCTACAATCCCTCGACCAACTCGTGGACCGCGACCGGCGCGATGGGGCGGAGCCGCGTCGGCCACACCCTGACCCTCCTTGCGGATGGACGGGTCCTCGCCGCCGGCGGGTATTCGAGCGATTCCGGGTTCGACAACACGGCGGAACTCTACAATCCCGCGACCGGCACGTGGAGCTTCACGGGAAGCATGAGCCACGGTCGATGGCTTTTTTCCGCGACGCGAGTGAACGACGGATCGGGTCGTGTGCTCGTGGTCGGCGGCGAACATTACTACGACTCGCTGGGCCCGCACTTCAGTCTCACTGAGTACTACAATCCGGCGACGGCCAGTTGGACCGCGGGTCCCCCCTTGAATGCCGGCCGTGCCGGGCACCAGGCGGCCTACCTTCCCGACGGCCGCCTCATGGTGGCCGGCGGCGTCAACGGGTGGCTGCTCACTGCGCCGCTGGCATCGACAGAGATCTTCGACGGATCGTCGTGGCAACCAGGCCCGTCGATGGCGCAGGCACGGTTGCACTTTCCGCTCATCGTGATGAGCGACGGCGCGTTGCTGGCCACCGGAGGCACTTCCTACAATGCGACTACGTCCACGGTGATCGCCGGGGCTGAGCGCTACGACGTTGCGACCAGCACCTGGATGCCGAGTGGGACCATGAACTCGCCACGCCGCTTCCACGCCGCGATACAACTCGCCGACGGGCGAGTGCTCGTCGCCGGCGGCCAGGATGCGGCGGGCGTCCAGCTGGCGTCGAGTGAGATCATGGGCGATGGCGTGGCGCCGCAGACCACGGCCACGCGGTCGCTCGCGCCGAACGGCAACGGCTGGAACAACGGCAACGTGACCATCACGCTGAACGCCGCAGACGAGGACGGTGGCAGCGGCGTGCAGTCGCTCGCCTACTCGCTGGCGGGTGCCCAGACCGGCGGCGGAACACTCGCGGGCGCGACGGCATCCGTGATGATCTCCGCCGAAGGCACCACCACGCTGACGTACCACGCGACCGACGGCGCTGGCAATGTCGAAGCCGCTCAGTCGCTCCTCGTCCGCATCGACAAGACGCTGCCCGTCCTCGCGTTCCAGCCGAACGTGACCGTCCCGGCCACGGCAGGCGGCACGGTGATCACCTTCAACCCCGTGGCGACCGACGTGCCGAGCGGCGTTGTCTCGGTGAGCAGCTCGCCACTCTCCAGTGGTATGCGGTTCCCGGCCGGCCCGACGTCCGTGCAGGTGACGGCCCTCGACGCGGCCGGCAACGCCTCGACGACGAGCTTCACGGTCACGGTGGTCCCGTCGGCGCCCGTCGTCACGGTGACCGGCGGCGATTTCGTCGCCGATGGCAGCGCGCATGCGGCCACGGCGGTGGCGCGCGACAGCTCGGGCGCAATGGTTGCAGGCACCTTCAGCATCGCCTACACGCCCGGCGGCGCGTCGGCTCCGTCCACAGCGGGCGCCTACTCGGCGGCCGCCAGCTTCGTCAGCGGCGACCCCGGCATCCTGAGCGCCTTCCCGTGGATGACGCTGGCGCCCGACCCGCATCCCAAGGTCAGCCCAACAGTGGCCGCCATCAATGGCAAGTTGTATGTGCACGGGTTCGATTCAGACAGCGGCGGAGGGCAGAGCAGTTTCGTTCCGCGGCTCAGCATCTACGATCCGGCATCGAATTCGTGGACCACCGGGGCTTCGCCGGGAATGGTGCGGGCGTTCGCCAGCGTTGGCGTCATCAACGGCAAGATGTACGTCGTTGGCGGTTGCGTCACCTCCGACTGCAGGATCGGCGTCACCAACGCCCTGGAGATCTACAACCCGGCGACCAACACCTGGTCCAACGGCGCGCCGATGATCACGGGGAGGCTCGGCGCGGCGGCCGGCGTCATCGACGGCCGGCTCTATGTGACCGGCGGCACCCTGGCGTGCCCACCGTGCGCGCCGACCAGCGTCACGGAGAGCTACGATCCCGTGACCAACACCTGGACCCCCGGCGCCCCGATTCCGGTCCCGCACGAAATGCCGGCGAGCGCCGTCGTCAATGGCCTGCTGTACGTCATTGGCGGCTACGAACGGAGCACGACGAGCCCATATGCCGGCGGCCCCGGCGGCCGCGTCGACGTCTACGATCCCGCCGCCAACAGCTGGACCACGCGAACGCCGATGCCCACCGCGCGGTATGGGGCGGCCGTCGGCGTGTTCAACGGAACGATCCATGTGGCCGGGGGGTACGGAAGCGCCTTCCTTGCGACTAACGAAAGCTACGATCCACAAAGCAATACCTGGACCGGCGAACCGCCGATGTTGACCGCGCGAACGTACCTGTCCGCGGGAGTTGTCAACTCGAAGTTGTACGTGGTTGACGGCACCAACGGGGCGCAGCTCAACACCAACGAAGCGTTCGACGCATCGCTCACGGCGCGCATCACCATCAGCGGGTCAAGCAACCACGCGCCCCTCGCACAGGCGGGAGGGCCCTACGGCACCGACCTCGGCGCCGGGCTCACGCTGGACGGCAGCGGCTCGAGCGACACCGACGCGGGCGACTCGATCGTCCAGTATGCGTGGACGATTGACGGAGCGCTGCAACTGAGCGGCGTCAATCCGGCCGTCACGGCCACGCAGGTCGCCGCGCTGGGCGCCGGGCCGCACAACGTGCTGCTGACGGTCACCGACACGTTCGGCGCCATGGGCAGCGCCTCGACGACGCTGTCGATCTACACCAACGTGCCCGCGGCGTCGTTCAGCGCGAACCCCAATCCCACGGCGTGCATGCAGACGTTGACCTTCGACGGGTCGGCGTCGAGCGCCGGACGCCCGGATCGATCGATCGTGAGCTACGCCTGGGACTTCGGTGACGGCACGCCGGTGGTCATGGGTGGATCGTCCATGGTCAACCATGCCTACGGCCACTACGGCTCGTTCACCCCAACGCTGACGGTCACCGACAGCAACACGCCCGCGAAGACTGCCGCGACGAGCCGGCTGGTCAATGTGAACCAGGGCAACCAGGCGCCATTCGCCAACGCGGGCGGTTCGTACTCCGTGGACTCGGGCAGCTCGCTGCAGCTGAGCGGCGCCCTCTCGTCAGACCCGAATGTGAGCTGCGGCGATTCGATCGTGAGCTACGCGTGGACGATTGACGGAACGATCCACCTGTCCGGCGTCAACCCGACGCTGGATACGACGGTCAACGCCTTGATCACGGGCAGCCACACCGTGTCCCTGCAGGTTACCGATTCCTTCGGCGCCACCTCCACCACGTCCACCACGTTGACGGTCTACACCAACGTGCCGACGGCGTCGTTCAGCGCGAACCCCAATCCCACGGCGTGCATGCAGATGCTGACGTTCAACGGGTCGGCGTCGAGCGCCGGACGGCCGGATCGATCGATCGTGAGCTACGCGTGGAGTTTTGGTGATGGGACGCCCCCGGTCGTCGGCGCCGCGTCGATGGTCAACCATGCCTACAGCCACTACGGCTCGTATACCGCGACGCTCACGGTCACCGACAGCAACACCCCGGCCAGGACGGCGGCCACGACCCAGTCCGTCAACGTCAACCAGGGCAACCAGCCGCCGTTCGCCAATGCGGGCGGCTCGTACTCGGTGAACGCCGGCAGCGCCGTTCAACTGAACGGCAGCAACTCGTCGGACTCGAACGTGAGCTGCGGCGACACGATTGTCAGCTACGCGTGGACGATCGACGGGACGATCCACCTGTCTGGTCCGAACCCGACGCTGGACACGGCGGTCAACGCCCTGAGTGCCGGCAGCCACCCCGTGTCCCTGCAGGTCACCGATTCCTTCGGTGCCATCGGCACGTCCTCGACGACCGTGAACGTGCAGGCGGTGCTCGTGTCGATTTCGGTGTCGCCATCGGCAATCACGCTCAGCCCCGGACAGAACCAGACGTTCCAGGCGATTGGCCACTTCAGCGATGGGTCCACGCAAATGCTGCAGTCGGGCGGCGGTGGTAGTGGACCGGGTGGATCCATCTGGAACGTCAACTTCGGGCCGGGCATCGGGCTCGACCCGGTGACGTGCGGCCTGCTCGGCCAGGGCAACTACTTCGGCAGCGAGGTGATCGCCGTGGATCCCTCGACCGGCGCGGTCCTCCCGACAACCTGGGAACCGGGGAATCCTCTCGTCCAGGTCGTCGGCGGCCAGCTCACGTCCAGCCAGGTCAGCTTCACGGTGACGTGCACGACATCCGCGGCGTCCGCCTCGTTCTCGGCCACGTGGAACGGACAGGCGTACGCGGGGACGTTCACCGGCAGCGGGGGCCAGAGCGCCGCGGTCACGATTTCCCCGCAGGCAAGCGGCGGCAACATCTACGGACAGACCTCGCCGAACTGGTCACTTCAGTTCGTCTCGCAAATCAACGTGAGCCCGTGTGCGACCGCGCAGTACCCCGCGCCGATCTCGTACTCCAGCCAGGGTTTCACCGACAACCAGGGAGCGATTCACGAGACGTGGTCCGTGAGCACGCCAGTGATGACGGCCGATGGCTCCATCACCCCGACGACGGTCGCCTTGACGCTCGGGTGCACGAACGGTCAGGCCACGGGGACGATCAACGCACAGTGGACTGGCACACGGTACGACGGCACCTTCAGCTTCAACGGTGGCGCCTCCACGGGTGCGGTCTCCATCACCGGCTGGTCGGCAAAGGCGCCGATGCTGGCGCCGCGCTTCTCGCTCACCGCGGCCACGGTCAATGGGATCGTGTATGCGATGGGCGGAGTCAGCCCGGGCGGCTGGCCGTCGTCGGTCGAGGCGTACGACCCCGCCACCAATTCGTGGGCCACGGACGGCCAGATGGTGACCCCCCGGGAGGGTGCCGGGGCCGCCGCCGTGAACGGCAAGATCTACGTCGTCGGCGGCAACGTCGCCGGCGGCATTGCCTCGGGCGTGATCGAGGCGTACGACCCCGCGGCCCACTCGTGGCTCACCGGCCTGGCGCCGATGCCGACGCCGCGCGCGCACCTCGCCGTGGTGACAGACGGGGTCTTTGTCTATGCCATCGGCGGTGACACCACGAGCAACAACGGCGGCGCGGTCTCCACTGTTGAACGGTACGACCCGTCGGCGAACGGCTGGTTGACGCTCGCACC
>JBDTMB010000363.1:0-6271 GCA_039934485.1 Vicinamibacterales bacterium | reverse complement strand
TCAAGTTCGACGGCGTCGTCTGGGATCAGTTCTTCGGCGACTACAACACCTACGACCAGGTGGGCATCTCGGCGGCGGCCAAGGGCGCCGAGTCGCAAAGCCCCGGCCTCACCTTGAGTTTCGTGATCAAGTCGGGCAGCAACAAGTTTGCCGGCAGCTACCTGCTGGCGTGGCAGGACGGCGCGTTCCAGGGCAACAACGTCACGCCGGAACTGCGCGCGCAGGGCTTCGACCCGGGCAACAACAAGTTCACCCGCTACAACGACGCGAGCGCCGACCTCGGGGGCCCGATTATCAAGGACAAGCTGTGGTTCTACGCGGCGTATGGCTACAACTACTCGGGCTTGCTGATCCCGGGCTTTGTCTCGGAGAAGACCGGCGAGCAGGTCGAGTACTTCACCAGGCTCGACAATCCCACGCTCAAGCTCACGTACCAGGTGTCGAAGAACAACAAGCTGGAGGTCTCGCAGCAGTACAACCGCAAGTGGCAGCCCTATCGGACCGCCAGCACGTTTGTCACGATGGAGGCCTCGCAGAACCAGCTGGCGTGGACCGCCATCGGGCCCGCGTTCAAGTTCACGCGGATCATGAGCCAAAGCATGACCTTCGACGCCAGCTTCAATCGCTCCGGTTACTGGTGGCCCGATACCGCCTGGACCGACGATGTCCGGAAGACCGACCTGACGACGACGCAGACCCGCGGGGCGTTCCTGGAACTCAACCGCGAGCCGGCGCGATGGGGATGGAACGGCACCTGGTCCTGGTACCGCACCATCGGCGAGATGAACCACGAGATCAAGAGCGGCGCGCTCGGCTACAACAGCACGAACTTCGTCGAGACCTACGGCTACCCGAACCAGCAGATCTACCGGTACCGCAGCCTGGCCTCCGACACCGACTACTTCCTGCGGCCCGACTCGGTGCAGACCTTCGAATACCCGAACTTCACCAACGCCGGCGTGCTCTATAACTCCTGGTTTGCCAACGACAGCGTCAACCTCACGCGTCGCGCGACCCTGAACGCGGGGGTGCGTTACGATCGCTACGGATCCTGGCTGCCCGCGCAGGGCAACCCCGGCACCGGGCCGTTTGCCACGAAGAATCTCTACCCGGAGAACCACGACTTTCCGGTCTACAGCGCCTGGTCGCCTCGCCTCTCGTTTGTCTATGACGTGACCGGGACCGGGCGGGTGGCGCTGAAGGCGAGCTACGGCCGTTATGCCGCGTCCGGATCCGGCGTGAGCGCGGCCGCGGGCCCGGTGGCCAGCCAGGTCAATCCGGCGGCGACATTGGTGTCCACTTACACCGGTTGGGATGGCCGCATCCCGTACGTCCCGGTGCCGGCCAACCTGACCTCCGTCACAGGGACCAGCCGCGACAGCAAGCTCGACCCGTCCTTGAAGGGCGAGTACCTCGACGAATACACCGGCGGCGTCGACCTGGGTCTGGGCAGCAACAAGTCCATTCGCATCAACGTCGTCAGGAAGCGCGACTACCGCGGCAACAAGGAGATGAACCTGGCCCTGCCCTACGAGGCGTTCACCGACGTCCGGACCGGTGTCGATCCCGGCCACGACAATGTCGTCGGCACCGCGGATGACGGCACGGTGCAGGTCTGGTCGGTGCCACGCACTTATCCAACCTTCGGCCAGGTGAAGTCGTTGTTTGTCAACGCCGCGCCCGGCGAAGGCGACGACAATTACACCGCGTTCGAAGCGACCTTCAACAAGAACTACTCGGACGGCTGGTCGTTCCTCGCCTCCTATAGCGCCGACCGGCGCAACGTGAAGAACATCGCGCCGCGCAACCCGAACGAGGCCGCCTACAACTGGCAGTTGCCCGAGACGTACCAGGGCGTGCGGTTGAGCGGCACCTACCAGCTCCCGTGGAAGATGCTCGTGGCCTCGACCTTCACCGCGCAAGCCGGCGAGTACTTCAACCGCGTCGTCCAGGTCAGGGACGCGCTGAACACGCTCGTCAACGTCACGGTGGAAGGACAGGCCGGACGCTACGACTGGGTGAAGCTGGCCGACCTGCGGTTGTCGAAGAGCGTGTCGATCGGCAAGGGCCACACCTTCGAGGGCATGGTTGATTGTTTCAACCTGTTCAACACCAGCGTCGTGCTGCGGCGGGTGACCACCAACGGGCCGAACTACAACAAGCCGCTGTCGACCGGCGGCATCGACGCGGCGTCGGCCAACCCGATTCCGGCGGCGCGCGTGTTCCGGTTGAGCGCGCGCTACCGCTTCTGATGCCGCGGTCTCAGATCGGCTAGTGTTGCGCGGCCGGGCCCTTGTAGAGGCTCGGGGGCGGTGGCGGCAGTCGCGGTGAACCGGACTTGACCCATGCGTCGTAACGCATGCGGAGGGTCTTCACCGGATTGCCGCTTTCGCCTTTCCTGGTGTTGTCGTCGGTCACACTCAAGTACGCGTAGTACTGGCCGTCGTTGTGTGAGGTGCCGGGCTTGTCGTCCTTTTGCGCAATCGCGATGTAGGCGACATGCGCCGTCTTGTTGTCGCAGGGGACAAAATCCAGCACGCTGACGCCGCAATTGCAGCGGCTGTCGCCGCCATTGGCGTCGGCGGCTTCCATCGCCGCCATCACCCGATCGGCCAGCGTGCCGGTGGTGCGCGTGAATGCCAACGCGGCCTTCTGCACCACGTCATAGCCCAGCAGCGTGTTGCCCTGCACCTGGTAATACATGGTGCCGACCTGGCCGCCGTAGAACAGTGACGATTGCGAGTTGCCGGTGCCGTTGAAGCCGGCCTTGTAGTTCTGCCCAGTGATGCGCTTGCCGTCCGGGATGGCGAGGATCCCGAACTGCCGCCGCTCGATTTGATCCTCCGGCTTGCGGGCCGCTTCCTGCTTCTTCAGGAGCTCGAGGATCTCGGTGGGCGGCGTGCCCTTCTTCAGTTCCGCGTAGACCAGCATCTGGTTCTCGCGCGTGTTGTCGGCGCCGGCCTGGCAGGCGGCCACGCCGATGCCCGGCACGATCACCGCCTGCACCTCCATCAGGTCGCGCGATCCGAGCGGCTTGCGTTGTGGAAACCCCTGCTGCCGCACACAGGTGGCCGACGCGATGATGACCTGCCCGGTGCTGGCGTCAACCGCGATCACCGACCAGGTGGCAAACGCCGGCGTGCACAGCGCCAGCACGAGCAGGAGAGACATCAGCACGGTTTTCATCATTTGACCTCGATTAGCTTGAGCCGCTTGAAGTAGCGGCGATAGTATCCGCGATCGCGCGTCAGCAGCGCATCGGCTTTGTGCAGTGCGTGGGCGCCGACCATGAAGTCCGCGACGACGCGGTCGCGCCGCGACCCGCCGGCCTGCCGATAGAGCCGCCACAAGAGGCCGGCACCGGCGGCTGACGCCTCGTCGAGGGGATCGAACTCGATACCAAGCGTGGACATCGCGGCCGTGGCGGCCGCCGCGGCGCCAAACCTCCCGGACACCTCGGCCCACACCACGTCGCAGGCCACCACGCGTCCGGCCCGGGTCGCGGCGTGAAGCGCGTCGGCGGATTTCGCCGCCCAGGCCGGTTCGTCCTGGAAGATGTCGATCAGCACCGCCGAGTCCACCGCCGTGGTCATGCGCTAGCCCCTGGGCCGGGCGCCGCGCATGTCATCCATCAGATCGTCGGTAGCGCGGCGGCGCGCGAGCACGCCGCGGACGCGATCCACCGGGCGCTCGCCCTTGTGTCCTTTCCGCATCAACACGCCACCATCAGCCAGTTCGAACTCCACCGCCGTGCCGGCCTTCAGGCCGAGCCGGTCGCGCAGTGCCTTGGGGACCGTGATCTGGCCCTTGGAAGAGATACTGGAAGTCATACCAAGATGGTAAATCCTCTTTACACAAAAAGTAAAGAACAGTCTTCCCACCAGAACCTTCGGTCAGCGCTTGGCCGCCGAGTTCAGCCAGTCCTCGCGGAATTTCTGTTGCGCCGGGGTCAGCGTGCCGCCGGTCTTCTCGATGGCGACCACTTCCACCCGCGGATCCTCGTCGAGCGTCACCGAGGTGGTCACCGCCTCACCGCTGCGACGGACGTAGCGGAGGGGAACGGTGTCGCCCGGCTGGTGGCGGCCCAGCGCCTCGTCGAGGGCGGCTGGCGAGTTGAGGTCGGTGCCGTCGAGCGCGACGACCTGATCGTCCTGCTCGACCCCGGCCTTGTAGAGGGGCGAATCGACCGGCACCAGGTTCCCGACGCGCAGCGCGCTGCCGCCCGCCTGCATTTGCACCTGGCCGAGGAACGGCTTGCCGGCGGCTCGCTTGCGCGCCACCAGTCCGGCGCGCGTGAGCAGCCTGGCGTAATCCACCAGCTCGCGGCCGTCGATGTACCTGGCGAAGAAATCCCTGGCGAAATCCGGATCGCCGGCGACGCTGGCAAGCGTCGCCTTGAGCCCGTCGCGCGTGTAGGGCGTGGCCACGTAACCGGGGGCGCCCTTCTGGCCGGGCTTGCCGAAGTTCTGCCATAGCGCCTGCATGTAGGTGTCGAGCGTGAGGCGGTTGTCGGTCTTGTCGCGCAGGGTCAGGTCGAGCCCGAACCCGATCGCCGAGCCATAGGTGTAATACGAGATGAAGGTATTCGAAAACGCCGTGCGATCGATCGGCGACGCCGCATCGACGAATGGCGCCAGGCGGCTCATCTCGACCGCGCTCCGGATCTTCCGGCCCGGGCTGAGCGTCATCTGGTTGATGATGCCGGCCAGGTCGCCGAGCAGCGCGTCGAATGTCTGCACGCCGGCGCGCTCCATGATCAGGCCATCGTAATAATTGGTGAAGCCCTCGCCGAGCCACAGGTCTTCGCTCATGTCGGCTTCTTCGAAGTCGAAGGGCTCGATGCCCTTGGAGCGCAGCCGCTCCATGTTCCAGCAATGGAAGAACTCGTGGGACACGGTGCCGAGGATGTTCTGGCGCTGGTTCGGATTGCGCAGCGCGGCGTTGGCGGTCAGCGAGGTGCTGTTGCGATGTTCCATGCCGTCGCCATTGGCCCATGGCAGGTAGACGCTCAGGAACGTGTAGGTGTTGTTCTCGTACCGCGGATACTCGCCGAATACTTCCTTCGCCTCGCGGACGATGCGCTCCACGTCCTTGGCGAAGGCGTCGGCCTCGGCCTCGGTGCCGTCGTGCGTCAGCGCGATCCGGAACACCGGCTTGCTCGCCCCATCGTCCACGGTGAACGTCCGCATCGTGAACGCGCTGAAGTCGGTGGGGCTGTCCATCATGTAGTAGAGGTTGGGCGCGGTGAACACGAGCGGGTCGGCGGTCGGATAGAGCTGAGTGGCCACCTTCCAGTGCTTGCCGGCCGGTTGCACGAAGGTGAGGCGGGCCGGGCGATCGAACCAGCCGCGCGCGAACATCAGCGCCGCCGGGATGTTGATGTGCGCGTGCATCGAGTCGATGCCGAGATAGGTGCCGTCGGTGCGATCGCCGTAGATCTTGTAGGTCACCACCACGGTGCCGTCGTGGCCGGCGACATCCCATTCGTGCAGGTTGGGACGCGTCGGCGTCAGCGGCTGGCCCTTGCCGTTGGTCACCGCCACCTCGTAGACGTTCTTCGCGAATTCGTGCAGCGCGTAGCGGCCGGGTGAGGTGCGCGCCATGCGGACCTGCAGCGGGCCGGCCGGCACCTGGGCAAACCGCGCCTCGACCAGCATCCACCGATGCTCGGGAGCCGGGAACGACAGCTTGTATTCCACCGGCGACTGCGCGGATGCTGAGACCGCAATCAGCAGCCCGATCCCAAGAACCAGCACGACGATTCGTTTGCTCATGAGTCGTAGCATAACAATCTTTGTCCTCTCACAAATCCAGGGCCGCAGATGACGCAGATTTCGCAGATTCAGAAGTCAGCGCGGATGCGGACCAGGCGGATCGAGTTGTTCGCTGGCGGCGCTTCGCGAACAGGATATCTGCGTCATCTGCGTCATCTGCGGCTAGAAACCGCCCGTGTTAGCATCCGCGCTATGAGAACGCTGGCCACCGTTGCACTGATGGCACTCACAGTTTTGGGACACGCTGCCGCGCAATCCGATCCGAAGGCTGCGACGGCCGCATGGGTGGACGCCAACGGCGACATGATGAAACGCATCAATCGCAACATCTGGACCTGGGCCGAGACCGGGCTCGCGGAGACCAGGTCCTCGAAGGAATTACAGGACGCGCTGCGGGCCAACGGGTTCACGGTGGAGGCCGGTGTGGCCGGCATGCCGACGGCGTTTGTCGCCACCTTCGGCACCGGCAAGCCGCTCATCGGCATCCTCGCGGAGTT
>JBDTMB010000362.1:0-6292 GCA_039934485.1 Vicinamibacterales bacterium | reverse complement strand
GCTGAAGCCCTCGCCCTCCAACAGGCCGGCCCTGACTGGCGGCGACCTCCGGGCCATTGCCGCCGGCTTGCGGCGTGCCAATGCGGCGCTTGCCCGCGCCTGCCCGGGCGATCCGGGCGACCGTCAGCCAATCCAGACCTACTACACCGGTGCGCAGTTCTTTCATGCCGCGTTGGCGCCGGAACTCGGCGCGCAGGCGCTGGCCACCCTCGAGCAATACGCGCCCGACGCGGCTGCTTTTGCCAGGGCCCTCGACCTCAAGCCCGTCGAGGGCGATCCGATCGCGTTTGCGAAGGCGATTCGATCGCGCGTGGTGGAGAAGCTTCGGCGCGAACCGGTGGAGGACCTGCGGATCGACTTCGAAGACGGTTACGGCAACCGGCCCGACGCCGAGGAAGACGGCGACGCGCGGTCGGCGGCGGAGGAGGTGGCGCGGGGCGCCGCGGCCGGCACGCTGCCACCGTTCATCGGCATTCGCATCAAGCCGCTGTCACAGGAGCTGCAGGCGCGCAGCCTGCGCACGCTCGATCTGTTCGTCAGCACGCTGGCGCGCGCGACCGGGAAACAGCTGGTGCCGCATCTCTTCATCACCATCCCGAAAGTGATGATGCCCGGCCACGTCACCGCCGTGGCCAGGGCCTGCGATCGACTCGAGCGCCGGCTTGGCGTCAGGCGCGGAACGGTGAAGCTCGAAATCATGATCGAGACGCCGCAGTCGATCCTCGCCGTCGACGGCTCCTCGGCGTTGCGCGCGCTGGTCGCCGCCGGTGGCGGCCGCGTCAGCGGCGCGCATTTCGGGACCTACGACTACACGGCGCTGTGCGGCATCACCGCCGCGTGGCAACACCTGCGGCACGCGGCGTGTGACTTCGCGAAACACCTGATGCAAGTGTCGCTGGCGCAATCCGGCGTGCGGCTGTCCGACGGATCGACCAACGTGCTGCCGGTCGGATCGCCCGAAGCCGTCCACCGGGCCTGGCAGCAACACGCCGGCGATGTCACGCACTCCCTGATCAACGGCTTCTACCAGGGGTGGGATCTGCACCCGGCGCAATTGCCGACGCGCTACGCGGCGGTATTCGCGTTCTACGCCTCGGCCAGGCCCGCGGCGACGGCGCGGCTCAGGAAGTTCGTCGAGAACGCCTCACAGGCCACGCTGGCGGGGGACGTCTTCGACGATGCCGCCACCGGCCAGGCGCTGTTGAACTTCTTCGCCCGGGGCCTGAGCTCCGGCGCCCTGACGCTGGACGAAGCGCTCGAGACCGGGCTCACGCGCGACGATTTCCATGCCAAATCATTCCTGAAGATCCTCGAATCGCGTAGACTTTGAGGCGGAGGAGATTCCATGATGTCCGTTCGTTTCCCGAGGCTCGCGTGCCTCATTGCTACCGTGGTGCTCGCTGGCGTGTCATTGAGCGCTGAACAGGGCGGCCCTGCCGCGCTGAAGACTCCCGCATCGCTCAAGGAAGTGGCACCGGCCACCTTCAAGGTGAACTTCGACACCTCGGCCGGCACGTTCGTGATCGAGGTGCGCAAGGCCCTGTCGCCCAATGGCGCCGATCGGTTCTACAACCTGGTGAAGAACGGCTTCTACGACAACGTCCGCTTCTTCCGCGTCATCCCGAACTTCATGGTGCAGTTCGGCATCAATGGCGATCCGGCGGTGAACACGGCCTGGCGCAGCGCGCGGATTGCGGTGGATCCCGTGAAGACCTCGAACAAGCGCGGCTTCATCACCTACGCGATGGGCGGCTCGCCCGATACCCGCACCACGCAGGTGTTCATCAACTTCAAGGACAACGCCAACCTCGACGCGATGGGCTTTGCGCCGTTTGGCGAAGTGGTGACGGGCATGGACGTCGTGGACAAGATCTACGCCGTGGGTGAAGGCGCGCCGCGCGGTCCCGGCCCCGACCAGGGACGCCTCCAGGCCGAAGGCAACGCCTACCTGACCAAGGAATTCCCGAAGCTGGATTACATCAAGAAGGCCACCATCGCAAAGTGAGAAGTGAGAAGTGAGAAGTGAGAAGTAAAAAACAATAAGTGAATGTCATCGAGGTCGCGGGCGTCCGCAAGCGCTACGGCCACACCGTGGCGGTTGAAGCGGTCTCGTTCGAGGTCCGTGAAGGCGAGATCTTCGGCCTGATCGGACCCAACGGCGCGGGCAAGACCACCACCATGGAGTGCGTCGAAGGCGTCCGGCAGCCGGACGCCGGGCGCATCTCCGTGCTGGGTCTTGACCCGGTGCGCGATGTCTACGCCCTGCAGGCGCGCATCGGCGTGCAGCTGCAGCAAGCGCAACTCCAAAAACGCATCAAGGTGTGGGAGGCGGTCCACCTTTGGGCCGCGCTCTACCAGAAGCCGGTGGCCGACGGCGATCGGCTGCTCGAGCAACTGGGCCTCGCCGACAAGCGCCAGGCCTGGTTCATGACGCTCTCGGGCGGGCAGAAGCAGCGGCTGTTCATCGCGCTGGCCCTCGTCAACGATCCCGAAGTGGTGTTCCTCGACGAGCTGACGACCGGGCTCGATCCGCAGGCGCGGCGGACCATCTGGGAACTGATCCGCGGCATCCGCGCGCGCGGCAAGACCGTGTTCCTGACCACGCACCTGATGGAAGAGGCCGAGCGGCTCTGCGATCGGGTGGCGATCATCGAGTATGGCCGCATCATCGACATCGATCGGCCGGAGCGGCTGGTCGAACGCTACTGCCCCGAGCGCACCGTCCTGCTGTCGACCACCTCGGACGGCGCGGCGGCGCGTTTTCGCGACATCCCGCGCGTCGAAGCCGTGTCGTGCCTCGACGGCCGCTTCACGATCCGCGGGCAGGGCAGTGATTTCGTCACCAACGTCATTCGCGCCGTCTCCGAGGGCGACATCACCGTCACGGATTTCCGCACCGTGCTGCCGACGCTCGAAGACGTGTTCCTGAAGCTGACCGGCCACTCGATCCGGGACTGACGGGGACCGACATGCTGCGCGGACTCTGGAAACTGACCTGGCTCGAATTCAAGATCTTCGTGCGCGAGCCGCTGGGCGCGATCGGCAGCGTCCTGATCCCGGTGCTGGTGTTTGTCTCGCTCGGGCGTGTGCTGGGCGGACGGATTGCCGCCTCCTCCACCACCGCGTTCGGCGTGGTGAGCTTCACGATCCCGGTCTTCGCGTCGATCTCCATTGCCATCAATGCCGTGCTCTCGCTGGTGACGATCGTGTCGATCTATCGCGAAGGCGGCATCCTCAAGCGCCTGCGCGCGACGCCGCTTCGGCCGCACACGATTCTTTCGGCGCACGTGCTGGTCAAGCTTCTGCTGACCGCGATCACGCTGGTGTTGATGGTGCTGGCGGGGAAGCGGTATTACCCGGTGGACGTCGTGTTCCCCGTGTTCGGGTTCACCCTGGCGTTGCTGCTGACGACGGTGACCGTGTTGTCGCTTGGTTTCGTGATCGCCGCGATCGTGCCAACGGCGCGATTCGCGCAGCCGATCGGCGGCGTCCTGCTCTACCCGATGGTGGGCTTCTCCGGGCTCTTCTTTCCGCTCGACGTGCTGCCGCCCGCGGTGCAGGCCGTGGCCCGCTGGCAGCCCCTGACCTTTTGCGTGTCGCTGCTCGGCGGCATCTGGAAGGGCGACACCTGGTCCTCGCACGGCGGCGACCTCCTCGCGATGGCCGTGGTCGTGGCGATCTGCGCCGCGCTGTCGGCAAGATTCTTTCGATGGGAGTAAACATGACGCGTTGGATCTGCGGTGGCGTGGTGGTCATGACGATGCTCGGCGCCGCGCTGTCGGCGCAAGGCCCGGGCGCCGTGGCGATCCGCGTGAAGGAAACCGCCGGCATCCGGCGCAACGGCTATCCGGCGCACGCGAGGGTGCCCATTCCCAGGGGCGCGATGGCCAACCCCACCAAGGCGCGGTTGATGCTGAACGGCAAGGAAGTCCCCGGACAGTACACCGCGATCGACAAGTGGCCCGATGGATCGGTGCAGGCGCTCGATGTGGACTTCAATGCCAGCGTGGCGCCGGGCGAAGAGACGACCTTTCAGCTCGAGTACGGCCCGGAAATCAAGGCCGAGGTCACGGCGCGCGGCCTCGTGGTGTCCGAGACGCCGGAGCACATCCAGGTCGGAACGGTGAAGTTCAGCAAGACCGCCATGCCGCTGCTGGCATCGGTGAACTATCGGCAGGAAGACATCGGGCCCGGCCCGAACGGATTTGCG
This sequence comes from Vicinamibacterales bacterium, assembly GCA_039934485.1. Taxonomy (GTDB): domain Bacteria; phylum Acidobacteriota; class Vicinamibacteria; order Vicinamibacterales; family UBA2999; genus 12-FULL-67-14b. The sequence goes on along the minus strand of JBDTMB010000362.1, from coordinate 2,082 downwards.
ATCACCGACGCGGTTGGCGCGTCGTACGACATGTCCACGGCCGAGGCCGTCAAGGCGGAGATCGTCAAAGGCGGTCCGCTGTTCGTCGTGCTTCGCTACACGGGGCAGTTGCCGCTCAGCGGCGGCGGCCGGTTGCCGTTCACCATCATCGTAGAGATGCCCAACAGCAAGACCTGGTGGAAGGCGACGGCAACGTTCGACGATCCCGGGCAGCGCGTGCGCTCCATCGCGTTTCATTCGCCGCTCGCGCTGGGCGCGTTCCCGTGGGTGTGGGATTTCGGAACCGGCAGCTGGAGTTACGGATCACTTCGCAACAAGACCGATTCGGTGGTCTTCATGCAGGCGGTGACTTCGGCGCCCCGCAAGGCGGGGGTCGACGTGCCGGAGGGCAAGTGGGAAATCTTGACGGGACCGAAGGGGCAGGAACAGCCCTACGAGGCGACGGCGGGACGCCGGCCGGGCGTGGCCGAGGGCTGGGGGCACATCCAGGATGCGAAAGAAGCCATCGCCTTCGCGGTGGAAGACTTTGGCCGCGAGCCCGGAACCTACACGATCTCACTCGACGGCGAGGGCCACATGGCCGTCCAGCTCGTCCCAGCCAGGCCCGGGACGCGCCATCAACTGGCCGTTTATCAGCACTTTGTTGCCACGCCGGTCCCGATTGGCGCCGTCACGAGCCCGGTCTCCATGCTCAGTCCGCTGATGGTGACCCTCGCCAAATCGAGCAAGTGACGGGAGACAAATTCGGGTAAGCTTTACGGAATTCGATCGTTGTTCCTGGAGGACTTATGGATGTGAGAAAGCCTGTATCGCGTCGTCGTTTTGTCGGGGGAGTCGCCACCGCACTTGGTGCGCTTGGTCTGCGTCCCGAAGGTGACCTCTTTGCCCAGGGCGGCCAGGGTCGTCGTAATGCCCAGCCTACCAGCGACGAGTACGACGCGTTTGCGAAGCTGGCGAACAACGAAAACAACTACGGCCCGCCCAAGTCGGTCATGGATGCGATGACCAGTGTGTGGCGCTACTCGAACCGCTACGGCTACCCGGACGGCGGCATCGTTCAGGCCATTGCCGCGCACCACGGCGTGAAGCCCGAGAACGTGTTACTCGGCGCCGGCTCGGGTGAAATCCTGCAGGTCGTGGGCCTGACCTACCTCCATGGCAACAAGAAGGTGGTTGGTTGCGACCCCACCTACGCCACGGTGTATCAGACGGCCAGCGGCATCAAGGCCGAGGCGATCAAGATTCCGCTGAACAAGGATTACTCGCAGAACATCCCGGCGATGATCGAAGCGGCGAACAAGAACGCTAGTTCGGTCGGCCTCTTCTACCTGGTCAACCCGAACAACCCCACCGGCATGATCATCCCGGCCAAGGACGTGGACCTGGCCGTGAAGAGCGTGCCGAAGGACATGCCGATCCTGATCGACGAGGCCTATCACCACTTCGTTGAGAGTCCGGAATACGCCACCTCCGTCCCGTATGTGCTCGAAGGGCGGCCGGTGATCGTCGCGCGCACGTTCTCGAAGATCGCCGCGCTGGCGGGCATGCGCCTTGGCTACGCGATCGCGCCGGCGGAAGTCATCCAGAAGATGCGCGCCTACTCGATCAGCAGCATCAACGCCCTCGTCAAGCACGGCGGCGTGGCGTCACTCAAGGACACCGCCGGCCAGGCCGACATGAAGGCCAAGATTAACGGCACGAAGAAGAAATACGTGCAGATGCTCGAAGCCCACGGCTACCCGGTGATTCCGTCGGACGCCAACTTCTTCATGGTCAGCCTCGGCGGCCGCGAAGTGCAGCCGGTGATCGAAGAGTTCCGCGCGAAGGGCGTCCTCGTTGGCCGTCCGTTCCCGCCGATGACGCAGCACCTCCGCGTGTCGGTCGGTCTCCCCGAGGAGATGGACCGCTTCATCCAGGGCTTCAAGGAGATCTTCCCGCAGAAGAAGGCTTCCACGATGGCGGGGCAGCAGTAGCAGCTGGAAAGGCGACGGCTAAAGCCGTCGCCCTCCACGAACATGGAGAGCGAAGGCTTTAGCCCTCGCTGCTAGTCTCCATGAAGCTGGAGAGCGAGGGCTTTAGCCC
>JBDTMB010000361.1:0-6297 GCA_039934485.1 Vicinamibacterales bacterium | reverse complement strand
CCACTGGATCATGGGCGCCGTCACCGGCGTCTTCGTCGACGCCAAGCAGCACGTGTGGGTCACGCACCTGCCGGAGGTGCTGACCGAAGAAGAACTCTACGAAGAACCGTGGAACGTGGCGGGCCTCGACCCGAGCAAACCCAAGCCGGTGCAGATCGGCACCTGCTGCAAAGCCGCGCCGCCCATTCTGGAATTCGATCAGACGGGCAAGCTGGTGCAGGGCTGGGGCCAGGGGTCGTATACCGACATGACCGACTGGCCGCGCGAGCCGCACGGCATCTTCGTCGATCACAACGACTTCGTGTGGGTGGGCAGCTACAACCGCCATCGCGTGATGAAGTTCACGCGCGAGGGCAAGCACCTGCTGACGATTGGTGAGTATGAGAAGACCGGCGGCAGCGCCGACACGCACCTGCTCGGCGGACCCTCGGGCATCTGGGTGGACCCGGCCAACAACGAGGCTTACATCTCGGACGGCTACCGCAACCGCCGCGTGATCGTCGTCGATGGCGCCACCGGCAAGTACCTGCGCCACTGGGGCGCCTACGGCAACGTGCCCGACGATACGGAGAAGTTCGATCCCAAGACGATGGTTACCGGCGCGTTGCCGAAGCAGTTCTCGACCCCGCACGGGATCACCGGATCGAAGGACGGCAAGATCTACGTCGCCGACCGCCGCGGCAACCGCATCCAGGTGTTCGACCACGCCGGCAAATTCCTCGCCGAGAAAGTGATCGCGCCGGCGACGCTCTCCTCCGGATCGGCGTTCGTGCCGGTGCTGTCGCCGGATCCGCAGCAGACGTGGCTGTATGTCGCTGACGGCACCAACCACAAGGTGTGGATCCTGCGGCGTTCGGATCTGGAAATCGTCGGGGATTTCGGCCGCGGCGGACGGCAGGTCGGCCAGTTCCTGCGTCCGCACGGGATGAGCATCGATAACCAGGGCAACCTCTACGTCGGCGAAGCCACCACGGGGCGGCGCGTGCAGAAGTTTGCGCTGGTCAAGAAATAGCGACGGCTAAAGCCGTCGCTCTCCACGTGCCGGTTGGAGGGCGAGGGCTTTAGCCCTCGCCTGCAACTCCACGTGCCGGTTGGAGGGCGAGGGCTTTAGCCCTCGCCTGCAGACTCCACGTGCCGGTTTGGAGGGCGAGGGCTTTAGCCCTCGCCTGCAGACGTCAGCAGGGCCTTGATGCGAGCGGCCGCGCGCGCCTGAACGGCGCGCGGCGGCCGCTTGCCGCTTTCAGCGCGGCACGCCGCAATGGTGGCGCGCAGGCGTTCACTCATCGTGCCGCAACATCCACACGACTCGACGTGGCGCTCGACGCTGCGTCGCCGGCCGGGCGTCAACTCGCCGTCGAGATAGCGCGACAACTCCAGCAACAAGGCGCGGCAACGCGGCGACGGCCGTGACGATGTGGTCATTGCGCGCGCCCTCCAAGGGCCGACTGCAACTGGACACGAGCGCGGTGCAGGCGGGTCTTGACGTTGTCCTCTGAAATTCCCATCACCTTCGCGACCTCTCTCGTCGACAGCCCTTCCATCTCCCTCAGGAACACAATGGCGCGGTACTGCGCCGGCAACCCGCGCATCGCCTTGCGAAGCCGGCGACGGAGCGCGGCGTTGTGCGCCAGCTGTTCCGGATCCTTCCCGGGATGCGGTGCGTCGAGGTGCATCGGGCCCTCGGGTCCGGGCAACACCTCGTCCCACGATTGCAGGTGCGCGGGCTCGTCCACCTTCTTCCGCCGGCTCATCAGGCAGGCATTGCGTACCGTGCGGTAGAGCCACGGCCGAAAAGCCTGCGGCTCGCGGATGCGCCCGACGTAACGATACGTCTTGATCAGCGCCTCCTGCATCGCATCCTCCGCATCGTCCGCATGCCCGCAGACGGTCTTGCTGAAGCGCCATGCGACCTCCTGGGCGCGCATCAGCAGCCGTTCGAGGGCCGCCTGGTTCCCGCTGCCGGCCGCCGTGACCAGCGCGGCGTAATCGTCCTCGCTGCCCTCGGCCTGAGTTTGCGCCTGTTCTAAAGGATTCAGCCGCCGGCTTTTGGTGACACGCCCGCCGTGATCCGTCTTTGTCACCTTTTTCTCGTTCATGAATCTTGTCAAAGAGATGATACGCCGCCCCGTTGTCCTGCTCCTGTTTGTCACCCTGTTCGTGGCCGCGCCGGCGGGTGCCCAGGCGCCGCTGTCCCTGGCGGACGCGATTGCGCGCGCCCGCGCCCAGAACCCGGACGCGCTCGCGTCGGCCGGCGTGGCGCGCGAAGCGGCCGAGCGGGTGACCCAGGCCCGCGCCGGCTACTACCCCAAGGTGGACGTCGCCGAGTCGTGGCAGCGGGGTAACCACCCGGTGTTCGTCTTCAGTTCACTGCTCGCCCAACGGCAATTCACGGCCGCAGACTTCGCCCTCGACGCGCTCAATCACCCGGCCGCGGCGGACAATTTCCGCGCCGCCTTCAGCGTTGAACAGTCCTTGTTCGATCGCGCCACCTCGGCGAATGTCCGGGCCGCCGCGATTGGGCTGGACATGGCCACCACCGGCAAGCAACTCATTGACCAGGACCTCGCCGCTGCGGTGACCGAAGCGTTCGGCAGCGTGCTCATGGCCGCCGCGACCGCCCGCTCCGCGACGGCCGCGGTCGAGACCGCTCGCGCCGACCGCGAGCTGGCGGGCAACCGCCGCGACGCGGGCCTGGTGACCGACGCCGACGTCCTCCAACTCGATGTCTACGTGGCGCGGACGCTCCAGCAGCACGTGCAGGCGGTGTCGGATGAACGGATCGCGCGCGCGCGGCTCAACCAGTTGATGGGTGAGCCCCTCGGGACCTCCTTTGTGCTCGACATCACGCCGCCCGCGATTGCCTTCGACACCGCCGACGCCGCGGGCCTTGAAAGCGAAGCGGTGAAGAGCCGGCCCGAAGTGGCACTCGCCGGATTGCAGGAACAACTCGCCGCCGCCACGGTGACGTCGGCGCAGGCCACGTTCCTGCCGCAAGTGGCCGCGCAGGGCGGCTGGGAGTTCAATGGCGGGACCTGGAGCTCCCGCTCTTCGAGCTGGGTGGCCGGCGCGGTGGCGCGGATCAACCTGTTCCACGGGTTTGCCGACAAGGCGCGACTGGCCGAAGCGCGCGAGCAGGCGTCGCGCCGCACCATTGAGAAGAGCAAGGCCGAGACCATGGCGCGGCTCGACGTCCAGATCGCCATTGCGCGACTCGATGCCGCGCGCGCAAGCGAGGTGGTTGGCCGCGCCGCCGCGGACCAGGCGCGCGAAAGCCGCCGCATCATCCGGGATCGGTACGAGAGCGGCCTCACCGACGCGGCCATGCTGCTGCGCTCCGCCGAGGCGGTGCAACAAGCCGAGTCACAACAAATCGCCGCGCGCGTGAACGTCCTCACCGCCGCCGCGGCCCTGCAACGAGCGATAGGAAGGCCATGACCGAAATGATTGTGAGACGACACCTGGGTGCACGTGCCGCGGTGGTATTGCTGATGGGCGCGGCGCTGGCCGGCTGTTCGGCCGACCCCAAGGCGGCGCCGGAAGATGATGCCGCCGCCATTGCGGTGACCACTGCTCCGGTGGTGATGACCGACGTGGCCGGGGCCATCGACTCGGGCGGGGTGGTGCAGGCCCGCACCACCGCCACCATCACGGCGCGAATCCTCGCGCCGGTGCGCGCGGTCCTGGTGTCGCCCGGCGATCACGTCCGGGAAGGCCAGGTGATGGTCGTGCTCGATGCCGACGATCTCGCCGCCGGCGCCCGTGCCGCGCGGTCCGCGGCGCTGGCCGCCGATCAGGGCGCGAAGGCCGCGGCCGCTGACCGCCAGTCCGCGGAGGCCGGGCTCGTGCTGGCCCGCGCCACCCATGCCCGCATCGCCGGCCTGCAGGCCAAGCGGTCGGCGACGGCGCAGGAGTTGGATGATGCGACGGCGGCGTTGAGCGCGGCGGAAGCGCGCGTCGCCGGGGTGAACGCGCGGGCGCAGCAGGCCGAGTCGGCTCTCGACGGTGCGCGCGCCGCCAGCGACCAGGCGAGCACCACCGAATCCTTCACGTCGATCAAGGCGCCGTTCGACGGCATGGTCACCGAGAAGATGGTCGAGCCGGGCAACATGGCGTCGCCGGGGACACCCCTGCTCCGCCTGGAAGACACCCGCGGCTTCCGGCTGGAAGTCCGCGTGGACGAGTCGCGCGTCGGCCAGATTCAGATTGGCGACCGCGTTCCCGTTGCGCTCGACGCCCGCAGTGCTTCCACCGTGGGCACGGTCGTCGAAGTGAGCCGCGCGGTCGACTCGGATGCGCGCGCCTTCCTGGTCAAGATCGCCTTGCCCGATGCGCCCGGCCTTCGCTCGGGGCTGTTCGGGAAAGCCCGGTTTACCGGGGCCTCCAAGCGCGCGTTGACCGTGCCCCCGGACGCGATCGTGCGCCGCGGCCAGGTCAGTTCGGTGTTCGTCGTCGAGCAAGGCGTGGCGCGCGTCCGGCTCGTCAACCTCAACGGCAGCGAAGTGCTCGCCGGTCTCACGGAATCGGAAGTGGTGATCGTGTCACCGCCGGTCGGTCTCAGGGATGGCCGCCGCGTCAGGGTTGGAGGCCGGTGATGGCGAAGCCCTACGGCGCCGCCGGGCGGATGGCCGCGGCCTTCATCCATTCGAAGCTGACGCCGCTCTTCATCCTTGCGTCGATGGCCCTGGGCGCGCTCGCCGTGGTGGCCCTGCCGCGCGAAGAGGAACCCCAGATCATCGTGCCGATGGTCGACGTGTTCGTCGAAATGCCCGGCGCTACGCCCGCCGATGTCGAGCAGCGCGTCACGCGCCCCATGGAACAGCTCCTCTGGGAAGTCCCCGGCGTGGAATATGTCTACTCGACGTCGAGTCCGGGCCAGTCGATGGTCGTGGTCCGCTTCAGGGTCGGCGAACCAGAGGAAGGCGCATTGGTCCGGCTCAACCAAAAACTCGCGGCCAACGCGGATCGCATTCCACCGGGAGTGATCGGCCCCATCGTCAAGCCGCGATCGATCGATGACGTGCCGATTCTCGCGGTGACCGTGTGGTCGGAACGCTACGCGGACGATCAGCTGCGCGCCCTTGCCGCGCAATTGCGCGACGCCATCGCCGAGGTCACCGACGTCTCGGAAGTGACGCTCATCGGCGGCCGCCCCCGGCAGGTTCGCGTCGACATCGATCCTGCCCGGCTGTCGGCCTACGGGCTCGATCCGCTGGCGGTGCAGCAAGCCATCACCCGCACCAACGCCCGCGGCACCGCCTCCGGCGCCGTCGCCGGCGGGCTGGTCACCAGCCTCGAAGCGGGAAGCCGCCTGCGCACCGCCGACGAAGTGCGCGATACCGTCGTCTCGTCCTCGAGCGGACGCGCCGTGCTCGTGCGCGACCTGGCCGAGGTCACCGACGGCGACGCCGAACCCACGTCATATGTGACCTTCGCGTCGAAGGAAACCGGCGCCCACCCCGCCGTCACCATCTCCGTGGCGAAGCGGAAGGGGACCAACGCCATCGAGGTCGCCCGCCGCGTCACCCAGAAGCTGGACACCCTGAAGGGGTCGCTGGTGCCCGCCGACGTGCATCTCACCGTCACGCGCGATTACGGCGCGACGGCCGCCGACAAGAGCAACGAACTGCTGTGGCACATGCTGCTGGCCGTGCTGTCGGTGTCGGCGCTGATCTGGCTCGTCCTCGGCCGGCGCGAAGCCGCGGTGGTGCTCATCGCCATCCCGGTGACGCTGGCGCTGACGCTGTTCATGTTCTATCTCTACGGCTACACGCTCAATCGCATCACGCTGTTCGCGCTGATCTTCTCGATCGGCATCCTGGTGGACGATGCGATCGTGGTGGTGGAGAACATCGTCCGTCACGCGCGGATGAACCAGTCCGGCCGGGGCGGGCTGGCCGCCATCGCCATTCGCGCCGTCGACGAAGTGGGCAACCCCACCATCCTGGCCACGCTCGCCGTGGTCGCCGCGATCCTGCCGATGGCATTCGTCGGTGGATTGATGGGGCCCTACATGCGCCCCATCCCCGTTGGCGCCTCTGCCGCAATGGTGTTCTCGCTGGTCGTCGCCTTCGTGGTGACGCCGTGGGCCGCGGTGCGGCTGCTCAAGCCCGCCGCCCACCATGATCACGGCGAAGAGGATCTGCTGACGCGCATCTATCGCCGCGTGATGGGGCCGCTCATCGCGAGCGGCAAGATGCGCGCGGTGTTCCTCGCCGGCGTGGGCGTGCTGCTGCTGGCGGCGATGGCGCTGGTGCCGCTCGGCCTGGTCACGGTGAAGATGCTGCCGTTCGACAACAA
>JBDTMB010000360.1:0-6306 GCA_039934485.1 Vicinamibacterales bacterium | reverse complement strand
GATCCGCTGCGGTGAGGTCACGACGGACGAGCCCGCTAGCGCGCTGGTGGGCCGCTTGCGCGGATCCGTCCTGCTGCTTGGGCCCTTGCTGGCGCGCCGGGGCCGCGCCCACGTGGCGCCGCCGGGCGGGGACTTCCCGGCACGGCGCACGATCCGCACGCATCTCGACGCGCTCACCGCGATGGGCGCCAGGGTCGTGGAGGGCCCCGGCCACCGGCTCGAGGCCGCGGATGGACTCAAACCCGCGTCGATCTACCTCGACGAAGCTTCGGTGACCGGCACCGAGACGGCGCTGCTGGCGGCCGCCGCCGCGCCGGGACTGTCCGAGATCCGCCACGCCGCCTGCGAGCCGCACGTGGTGGAGCTTTGCGAGTTCCTGCGGGGCATGGGTGTCGGCGTGTCCGGCGAAGGCTCGCACACCATCAGGATCGAGGGCATTGCGAAGCGAGGCGGCGCCACCAGGACGCTCTACGGCGACTACATCGAGGCCGGCAGTTGGGCGGTGGTGGGCGCCATCACGGGCGGGATGGTCGAGGTCGGTGGCGCCCGGCCGGTGGATATGGAAGTGGTCGCGTCCACGCTGGCCAAGATGCAGGTGCACTGCGTTCAGGATGGCGACGTCTTCCGCGCCGAGTCGTCTCACATGGTGGGCGCCGGCCGCATCACCACCGGGCTCTGGCCTGGCTTTCCCAGCGACCTGGTCAGCCTCGTCACCGTCCTGGCGACCCAATGCGACGGCGCCACGCTGGTGCACGACTGGATGTACGAGTTGCGGCTGTTCGCGTTGGAGCAGATGAGCGGCATGGGCGCGGATCTGTTTCTCTGCGATCCCCATCGGATCATCGTGACCGGTCCCCGCAAGTTGAGAGGGAAGTCGCTCGACAGCCGCGACATCCGGTCGGGCATGGCGCTGATTGCCGCGGCGTTGGCCGCCGATGGGCAGAGCCGGGTCGAACCGCTCGAGACGGTTGAACGCGGTTACAGCAAACTGGTGGAGCGCCTGCAGGGCCTGGGCGCCGCGGTGGCGCGGGTCTAGGGGAAGTAGGAAGTTAGAAGTAGGAAGTTAGAAGTAGGAAGTTAGAGGATCCTGCTTTCCACGTTCTACTTTCCCGGCGGTTTCACCGGCGGCTTGAGCGGTGTGGCCGGGCCGCCCGTGCCCGGTTGCGCGCCGAGGTCCACCCCGCCAGGCGGGCGCGCCGGTTGGACGGGCAGCGGAATGGGAAGGGGCGGCGCGTCACTGGCGGACGAGCCCGTGTCACGCCCCATCCTGAACGGCTCCAGGTCGGCCTTGGTCAGGTTCAGCACGCGCACGATCCTCGGCGTCAGGGTGAGAATGATGTCGGTCTCCTGCGTTTCCTTGTGGTTGTACGCAAAGAGGTGGCCGATCACGGGGACGTCGACCAGTCCAGGAATGCCCGACGCCGAGGTCCGCTCTTCGTCGCGAATCAAGCCCGCCAGCATGTTGGTCTCGCCGTCCTTGAGCCGAATCACCGTGTTGATCGATCGGTTGCCAAAGGTCGGCAATCCTCCAAAGCCGGTGCCCGAGATGCTGCTCAACTCCACCTTCACGGCCAGCGACACGGCGTCATCGTGGTGGATGCGTGGTGTGATGTCGATGTTCACGCCGATGTTCTCGTAGTTGAACGAGGTGATGGGCTGCGTTTGCACGCCGCCGGCGGCAATCGGCGCGAAGGTCGTGACCGGCACCGGCACACGCTCGCCGAAGCGGGCCTGCGCGGGGATGCCTTCGGAGGTGCGCAACTGCGGATTGGCCAGCACGCGCGTCGCGCTGTCGGTCTTGAGCAGCCGGTAGTAGAGCGCCGGCAGGTTGGTCAGCAACACGTCGGCAGAGGTGAGGCTGGTCAGGTCCCTCAGCGAGATCCCACCCTCCTTGTTGGTGTCGGCGGCGCCATTGATGCCGGTTGGCGATGTGGAGGGCGACGCGATCTGCAAGCCGTAATCGTGGAGGCGCGTGCGATTGACCTCGAGCAGCTCGACATCGATGATCACTTCCGGCCGCGCCTTGTCGATCGAGGCGATGATCTTGCCGGCCGCGGTGATGCGTTCCGGCGTGTCCTTGATCGTGATCGCGTTGGTCGCCACCATCGACGCGATCCGGCGCGCGTCGACGACGATGCGGAGGATGTCGACGGTTTCCTTCAAGTCGGCGTTGCTCAGGTAGAAGGTGCGGACGATCTCCTCTTCGTATTCGCGCCGCTTGGCCGCGGTGTCGGGAATCACCGTAATCGAGCGGTCGCCGGTCGAGCGCCAGAAATTTCGCGTCGTCGCCGACAGGGTGGTCAGCGCCTGTTCGAGCGTCACTCCGCGCAAATCGATCGAGACGGGTTGATCGCGGAAGGTCGGGTCGAACAGCACGCTCATGTTGGCGAACTTGCCGATCGAGGCGTAGATGACCTGCGCGCTGGCGTCGCGAAACACCAACGAGTCGGGCAGCGTGACGTCGCTCGGCAACGCCGCGCCGGGCAGGGGGGCGTCGAGACTCTGGGCAATCAGCGATTGGAGTTGCGTCTTGCCGTCGTCGCGAACCGCCACCTTCGCGCGCAATTGCGTCCGGGTGTCCTGCATCTCGCGCGCGATTTCGGAATTACCCGGATTGAGTTCCGTGGCGAGTTGGTACTCGACCAGGGCTTCCTCGAATTTTCCGGTGGCGCTGAAACGGCGGGCAGCGGTGAAGTGATCCTGCGACGCGCGCAGTTTGGACCGTTCCAGGCCTTGCTTGGCGTCCGCGTCGTTCGGGTTCGCGCGAACCAACTTGGTATATTCGGCGACGGCCAGATCGTAGTTCTGATTGGACTCGGCGCTGCGGGCAAGCTTCAGCGAGCCGCCGGTGGCCGACGCGCAAGCCGCGAGGCCGGCAATCGACAGCGCCGCCGCGAACAGCCGAAGACGCCGAACGAGCGGGCTATTTGGCACGGGTACCATTGGTCACCACATCGACACCACGCGGGATACGAAACTCAAAGTCCTTATCGGACAACCCCCGATTTTCCTTCAGGTTAGTGAAGGCGAAGGCCGACTTGCCGCCCTGCCGGTCGACGGCGATCAAGTGCTGGATTTGGAGGGTTTTGGGCTCAATACCGATCGCCAGCCACTCGTAGTCGGGGTCGTGGGCCTTGGCCACCAGTTTCAGGCCGATGAGGCCCGCGGCGGCGCCGGGCAGTTCCGTGAAGGTGGGCACGAAGTCCCTGGCCAGGTCCGCCTGGCCGGCCAGGAAGAGCGCCGGGATGGTGCCGTCAGCGGGGCCTGGCGCCGGGCTGACGATGACCTGCCGGTCCTCGACGAGGTAGGTGTAGAGGCGATTGCCGTCCGAGACGAACTCTTTGCGTTCCGGCTTCGAATACACCCAGCGCATGCGTCCCGGGCGTTTGATGCTGACGGTGCCCCGTTCGGTGGTCCTGGTCCGCAGTACACCGCCCTCGTAGGACTGGACGAAGTCACCGGAAAAGTCCCGGATGGTCGCGAGACGTTGTTGCACACGCGCGGCCAGGGCCTGCGGGTCTGACGGTGGCGCTTGGGCCGAGACGGCTGCTGCGAGGGCCGCAATGGCGATGGGCATGAGGAGCAACCGCATGCGATCCATCTTACGCTTTTGTGTGGGGAGGTCCGCCCTCGCGGCTTGCCATCCGTAGCTCCGGTTGTTGTGGGGAGGCCCACCTTCGCGCGTTGCGCTACGGTGGGCATCCTTCGCTTGGCACCTGAGCGAAGGATGGTGGACGGCAGGAGGATCGAACTCCCGACCTCTGCGTTGCGAACGCAGCGCTCTCCCAGCTGAGCTAGCCGCCCGTAGAGTCCCTAACCCAGCAATTGTAACCACTTAACGCGAAGAATGGAAAGCTGAAAGGGCTGCTATAGTCCAGCTGTGCCTATTGTAAAAAAGATTGGCGTGCTCACCGGCGGCGGCGACGCCCCGGGGCTGAACGCCGTGATTCGTGCGGTCGTCAAGGCGGCCTGCAACGCCGGCATCGAAGTAGTTGGCCTCGAGGATAGTTTTGACGGTCTGCTCGATCCGTCGCGCACGCGTCCGCTGACGCCGCGCGACGTGACCGGGATCCTGAGGTTGGGCGGCACCATCCTGGGCACGACCAATCACGGTGATCCGTTCGCGTACCCCGCCGACACGCCTGACGGGAAGGTCGACTACTCGGACCGCGTCGTCGAGACGTTCCACAAGATGGGCCTCAATGCGCTCGTGGTGATCGGCGGCGATGGGTCGCTCAGCATCGCGCACCGCTTCTACCTGAAGGGCATTCCCGTCGTCGGCGTGCCGAAGACGATCGACAACGACATCGTCGGCACGACGAGTTGTTTCGGTTTCGACACCGCGGTGGCGTTTGCGGCCGACGCGATCGATCGACTGCATACCACTGCTGAAGCGCACAAGCGCATCATGGTGGTGGAGGTGATGGGCCGCTACGCGGGTTGGATCGCGTTGCACGGCGGCGTGGCGGGCGGCGCGGACGTCATCCTGATGCCGGAGATTGCCTACAATCCGGAGAAACTCGCCGAATGCATCCGCCAGCGCGACGCGCTCGGCGCCAAGTTCAGCATCGTGGTGGTGGCCGAAGGGGCGAAATCGATCGGCGGGCACGTGACCATCCGCTCGGCCGCGCGCGCCGGCTACGTTGAACGGTTGGGCGGCGTCGGCGCCCTGGTGGCGGAGCAGCTTGAAGCGATGACGGGAAAAGAGGCGCGCTGCGTGGTGCTGGGACATTTGCAGCGGGGAGGCGGCCCCACCGCCTTCGATCGCGTCCTGGCCACCCGGTTTGGCGGCGCCGCCGTGGCGCTGCTGCAACGCGGCGTGTTCGGCAAGATGGTGGCGAACAACCCGCCCGACATCGTGCCGATCCCGTTGGCCGATGTGGTGGGGCGCACGAAGACCGTGCCGCTCGACTACGACCTCCTGCAGACCGCCCGGGCGATCGGCGTCTCGTTCGGCGACTGATCGCGCGCCGCGGGATTAGCGGAGGACGTCGAGGTACTTCAAGGCGCCGCCGGTGTTGAAGAGCACCACCGTCTCGTGCGGCTTGATGAGGCCGGCGGCCGTCAGCTTGCGGGCCGCGCTCAGCGTGGCGGCCCCCTCGGGCGCGGCGCTGACGCCTTCGAGGCTGCCGAGGGCGAGCATGTCTGCGACCATCTGCCGGTCTGACACTCCCACCGCCGTGCCGCCGCTCTCGCGGATCCCTCGAAGGATCAGGAAGTCGGCGATCGCGCGAGGGACACGAAGGCCGTCGGCCAGGGTCGTGCCGTGTTCCCAGAGCGGCGCTTTGTCGAGGCCCTGGTCGAACGCGCGAACAATCGGGGCACAGGTTTCGGCCTGCACCGTGACCATCTTCGGCCGATGCCCGGGCGTGAGCCAGCCGATCGCTTCCATTTCCGCAAACGCCTTCCACATGCCCACGAGCCCCGTGCCACCGCCGGTGGGATAGATAATCCAATCCGGCAAGGTCCATCCGAACTGTTCGGCGAGCTCGTAGCCCATCGTCTTCTTGCCTTCGCAGCGGCCGGGCTCCCTGAACGTGGAAACATCGTACCAGCCAAGCGGCTTGCCCTTTTCGGCGGCCAGCTTGCCGGCCTCGATGATCAGTCCGTCGACCAGCGTCACATTGGCGCCGTAGAGACGGCACTCGTCGATGAAGGGTTGCTTGGCGTCCTTGGGGATAAAGACTTCGCACTTGATGCCCGCTGCCGCGGCGTACGCGGCGGCCGCGTTGCCGGCGTTGCCGGCGGTGGGGAGCATGATGGTGGTCGCCCCCAGCGTTTTCGCCCGGGTGACCGCCGCCGACAGGCCGCGCGCCTTGAAGGTGTTGGTCGGGTTCAGCGATTCATCCTTGATGAACAACCGCTCGAGGCCGAGCGTGCCGCCGAGGCGCTTGGCGTGAATCAGCGGCGTGAAGCCTTCGCCGAGGGTGATCGGCTCTTCGCCCGGCAGCAGCGGCATCATTTCGCGGTACCGCCACATGTTCGGCGCCCGCCCAACGAGCGATTCACGCTTCCACTGCCTGGCGGCGTCGAGATCGTAGCGGGCCAGCATCGGCAGGCCGCACGACGGACACAGGAAATGGACCTGCCGCGGGTCGAACGGGCCGGCGCCGCAGTTCGATCCGCATTCCAGGTGCGTGAAGTAACTATCTGCCAAGTAATTCCTGGTCTTTCTTCGCCTGCAGATCGTCGATGTGCTTGATGTGCGCGTCGGTGACTTTCTGCACCTCCTCGAGCGCGCGCTTCTCGTCGTCCTCGGAGATCTGGTGGTCCTTCAGCATCTTCTTGAGCTTGTCGTTGGCCTCG
>JBDTMB010000359.1:0-6309 GCA_039934485.1 Vicinamibacterales bacterium | reverse complement strand
CCCTGCGTGCCGCTGCGACCTTCTTCGCGCACGACCTGCGCCAGGTTGGCGCGACGCATGGCGAGGATGGGAATCATCCCCACCGCGATGCCGACGAGGGCCACGAGCACGACGGTGAAGGCGACCACCCGCGAGTCGAGGCCGATACCGCTGCCGCTCGGCAATTGATCGAAGCCAAGAAATGGCGCCGCCTTGAGCGCCCACCAGCCCAGGCCGAGGCCCGCGGCGCCGCCGACCGAGGCGAGCAGGATCGATTCAGTCAACGACTGGCGGGCCAGCCGGCCGAAGGTGGCGCCAAGCGCGCTGCGGGTGGCCAGTTCGCGCAAGCGTCCGGTGGCGCGCACCAGGACGAGGTTCGCCACGTTCACGCAACCGATCAGCAACACGAAGATCGCGCCGCCCCAGAGCATGGTCAGCGTCGATCGGGTCTCACCGACGAGGTTGGATTGAAAATCCACGACGTCGGAACGAAACCGCGCGTTGATGAGGATTTGCTTCAGCTGCGGGAATCGATCGAGATTGGCGGTGTTGATCGCGTTGACCTGTGCCTGCGCCGCTTCGAGGCTGGCGCCGGCCTTGAGCCGGCCAAACTGCTGCCAGTTGTTGCTGTGCCTGGATTCGTCTGATTTTTCTCGCGCGCTGAACGCGGCGGGCCGCAGCAACTGGATCTCGGGGCTAATGAAGCGGTATCCCGGGGGCAAGATGCCGACAACCGTGTACTGCTCGCCGCCGATGCGCAGGTCCTTGCCAATAGCCTCATCCTTGCCGCCGAACGTCCGCTGCCAGAACCCATAGGTCAGGACGACGACCTTCTCGTGCCCCTCCTCGCCCTGCTCATCCGTGAACAGTTGGCCGCGGAACGGCTGGACGCGAAGGACGCGGAAGAAAGACGGCGTCACGATCATGGCCTGGACGCGCTCGGCCTCGCCCGCCGCGCCGCTCAACGTCGCCCCCGACTGTCGGAACATCGCCAGGGATTCGAGCGCAGGCACGCCCTGGAGGCGGTCGAAGTAGTCGGGCACGCCGTTGGACCCGTCCGCATCAACCCCGGCGCCCGGATACTTGTTCGAGAGGCGCACCAGGCGGTCGGGCTCGGAAAACGGCAGCGGCTTGAGCAGAACGCCGTCGACTATCGCAAAAATTGCGACATTGGCCGCCAGGCAAAGCGCCAAAGTAGCCGTGGTGGTGAGCGCAAACCCGCGGTCTTTCCACAGCACACGGGTCGCAAAGCGCAGATCTTGAAGAAGTCTGTCCATGGCTACGTAAGTCTACGGGGAATGAGTTAAGGTGGTTCCCCGGTGTCAGACACCCTTCCAGAAATTGCCACCTTTTCTGAGTCTGCGCTCAGCAAGGTTCGGTGGCGGCTGATTCCCTTCCTCTTTCTCCTTTATGTGGTCGCCTACCTCGATCGCGTCAACGTCGGCTTTGCGTCGCTCGACATGAACCGCGACCTCGGCTTCGGCAACGCGGTCTACGGCTTCGGTTCCGGCATCTTCTTCCTCAGCTACACGCTGCTCGAGGTCCCCAGCAACCTGCTGCTGGCGCGCGTCGGCGCGCGGGTGTGGATTGCGCGAATCATGATCACCTGGGGCATCGTGTCGACCGCCATGATCTTCGTGAACAGCGCCGCGACGTTCTACCTGCTGCGTTTCCTCCTCGGCGCGGCCGAGGCCGGCTTCTTTCCCGGCCTGCTCTACTACCTGACACTCTGGTTTCCCGCGCGCGAGCGGGCCCGGACCGTGGCGTTGTTCATGACGGCGACCGCCATCGCCGGGGTGATCGGCGCGCCGATCTCCAGCGCGTTGCTCCGCCTCGATGGCGCCTTCGGGCTGCGTGGATGGCAGTGGCTCTTCATCATGGAAGGCCTGCCCGCAGTACTGCTGGCGCCAGTCGTCCTCCGGTACCTCACCGAGCGGCCCGCGGACGCCCGGTGGCTGACCCCTGACGAGCGCCACTGGCTCGCGACCACGATGGCTGCCGAACACGCGAACACCGACGGCGCACACGTCACGCTGCGTTCAGCCGCGCTCAGCGGACGCTTGTGGGCGCTCGCCACGGTGTATTTCCTGATCGTGGTCGCGTTTTACGGCGTGACGTTCTGGTTGCCGACCATCGTTCAGGCCGCCGGCTCCCTGAACTCGGTGACCGTCGTCCTGATCTCGGCCATTCCGTATCTCGCCGCCGCCATCGGCATGGTGGTGATCGGCATTCACTCAGACTCGACCGGCGAGCGGCGGTGGCACGTCGCGGGACCCGCGATGATCGGGGCCACGGGCTTCATCCTCACCGTAATCCTTCCCTCCACGACCGCGATCAGCCTCGCCACGCTCTCGATCGCGGCACTCGGCATCTGGGGCACGCTCGGACCACTCTGGACGATGCCCACCGCGATGCTCCGCGGCACGGCGGCGGCCGGCGGCATCGCGCTGGTGAACACGATCGGCAACATCGGCGGATTTGTCGGGCCCTACATGGTGGGCTGGGCGCGTGATGCCACTGGCGGGTTTGCCGGCGGTCTTCTGTTCCTGGCGGGATGCTTGATCGTCGCCGCGGTGATTGTGCTGTCGCTTAAGGCGCCGTCACCGCAGCAAACCCTCTAGCGCCTCATCCAGCGTTCCTTTGCCGGCCAGGTACGGCCTCCACGCCTGATCCAGCCGGGCCTTGAACGGGGCGAAACCGCCGGACGCCCACATGCCGTTGGCCTCCGCATACGGGACCTGCGACGGCACGACGCTTCGCACGGCCTCGCCGGCGGTGTAGAAAATCATCGCGTGCGTCAGCCCGCCCGGAATTCGCGCGACGCCGGCCCGCCGCGCGGCAGCGCGCAGCTTTTCGAAGATCGGATCGTCCCACTGGTGCATGGCCTCGTGGAAGATGATCTCGAGCGCGAGCAAGCCTTGTGTCCCCTCGTCCTGGCTCGACACGACCAGCAAATTGGGAGCCGTGGAATACGCTCCGGCCCAATTCGCATAGCCGCTGAGGTTGACCGGGAAACCGTCGGCCGGCCACGACTCCTGATACGCGCGGGTGATGTACGCGAGGACGGCCGCGCCGTGTTGCGACAGCAGCGCCTGCAACTCGGCTTCACGCGCGCGATTGGCTCTCTGGTGTTGCGGCCACCACGCCTTCAGGTAGATCGGGGCGGCCCGGTCGAGCACCGCCATCCCAGGCGAGCCAGTGGCGGTCACGAGCGCGTTGGTGACACTGAACATCTCCTTGTCGAACACGGCGTCCTTCCGGCTCAGGCCGCTGGCGTAGATCGACACGGCCTCGCGCCACGTTTGCCGCTCCGCCTCGGTGAGGGCCGCAAGGCCCGCCTCCTGCTCCCCGGGCGCGTTGGCGACCGCCCGGCGCTGGCTGTCCGGCATCTTCGCCTCGGCACGACCCAGCACGTAGAGGAAGTGGTGGAGGTTGAGCCAGAAGCCATCGGCCTGGAACCGGAAGATGGGCGCCGGCGTCGCCTGGGCCCGTGCGAAGTCGCCGCTGGACACACAGAACACGATTCCAAGGGCTAGGGTCAGCGATTGCATCTGCACATTGTAGAGACGAACCGTTGGCAGGGACGGTTGGGGCCGCAGATGACGCAGATTACGCAGATTCCAAACGCGATGGGCCGCAGATTACGCAGATTACGCAGAATCCAAATGCGATGGGCCGCAGATTACGCAGGTTCGAAACGCGATGGGCCACGGATGGCGCGGCTGTGGACGTTCGAACCCGGGACGAAGGACGGCAAAGCCGTGCCCGTGCAGGTCAACCTGGTGATGACCTTTACCCTCAGGAAATAGTGCTACTCTTAGGCCATGAGTGGTGCCTACGCCAGCAGGTTCCGCTCCTGAGGTGCAACTTATGGCCCGTTACCGCGTCGCCCCAAGCGGACTCGTCGTGAGTGTGTGTGCCGCCCTGCTGATGTTGGTTCCTGCCGACTCGGCCAGGGCTCAAAGCGCCGGTCAATCCTCCACGTCGTCGAACAACACCAGCATTCAGGCGCCGCCCGGTCCGGACTTCATGCTCGGTCGCCCGCGCGCGTCGGTCGGGGTGCGCGGCAGCTGGATGATGGCGCGTGGCGGCAGCGACATCTTCGACTTCGTCACCACGCACCTGACGCTCGAGCGCTCGTCGTTCAACCAGACCACCTTTGGCGGCGATGTCGCGATCAACATCACGCCGCGGATCGATGCGGTGTTTGGCGCCGACTTCGGGCGCGCCGAGACGCCGTCGGAATATCGCGACAAGGTCGAGCAGGTGGCGACCGGCACGATTCCCATTCAACAGACCACGTTGTATAAGCAGTTCAACCTCGCCGCCAGCGTGAAGTTTGCGCTGCTGCCCAAGGGCCGCAGCGTCAGCCGCTTCGCCTGGGTGCCGCGCACCGTCACGCCGTATGTCGGCGCCGGCGGCGGGATGGTGAACTACAACCTGGAACAGACCGGCGACTTCGTGGACTTCCAGAACGACCACATCTTCACGGATGTCTTCCACTCCTCCGCATGGGCGCCCAGCGCGCATGCCTTTGGCGGCGTCGACATCCAGCTCCATCGTCACCTGTTCATGTCGCTCGAGGGCCGTTATATGTGGGCCTCTGCCCCGCTCGAGCAGAAATTTGTCGACTTCGACCCGATCGACTTGGCCGGGTTCCGGCTGGGAGGAGGCGTCCATGTTGTCTTCTAGGAAACTTTCACTCGCGCTCGCGTTCTCGCTGGCGTCCGCCGCGGCTTACGCGCAAACCAGCCCGGCGCCACAGCCGGCCAGGGCGCCCGCCACCGTGCAGGTGGACTCGCGCTTCGCCGCGTGGCTCGGCTGCTGGCGGCTCGAAGACGATCTCATGGGCAGCAACGTTCGCGTCTGCGTCGTGCCGGAACAGCTCACGGGCGTGAAACTGCAGACGCTGGTGGGCGCGCAAAAGGGCAGCACCGAATTACTGTTGCCCGACAAGGTGTCGCGCCCGATCACCGACACCGAGTGCAAGGGCACCGAGAAGTCCGAGTGGTCTCAGGACGGCCTTCGCGTGTTCCGCTTCGCCGACGTCGGCTGTGGCAAAGAATCGGCGCGCAAATTGTCGAGCGTGTCGTTCCTGATGCGCGGTCCGACGTTCGTGCAGGTGCAGTACGTCGAGACCGATCAGAACAAGAGCGTTCGCGTGCAGCGATACCGGCGCGCGGTCGACCAGTCGCTGGCGGATGGCACCCGCGCGCCGCAGCCGTCGGCCACGCTCGCCATGACCGCCCCTTCGGCCGACGTCCGCTGGGACATCGACGATGTGATCGAGGCCAGCGCCAAGCTGCCCGGTGATGCGGTACAGGCGGCGCTGACGGAAGTCAACGGGCCCTTCGACCTGAACAAGAAGACCCTGATCGCGATGAGTAATGCCCACGTGGACGAGCGGGTGATCGATCTGATGGTCGCGCTGACCTATCCACAGAAACTCGTCGTCAATCGCGCGGGCTCGGCGTATTCCGGCGTGACCGGAATTTCGATGGGCGGCGGACTGTACGATCCGTTCATGTCGCCGATCATTCCCGGGTCGGCGTTCTCCGACTGCTACTCGCCGTACGGATACCGCACCGCCTACGCCTCCTGTGGGCCGGCCTATGGCCTCTACGGCTACAACCCCTATGGGTATGGGTATGGGAACTACGGCGGGTACTACGGCGGATACTACCCTGGCTATCCAGGCAACGGCTGGGTGGTGGTCGATCCGAGCCCCGGTCAGCCCGCTCCTGCCCAGCCCGAAGGCCGCGCCATCAAGGGCTTCGGGTACACGCAGATCCAGCCCCGCGAGCCGGATCCGACGCCGCGCTTCGGCAACAGCGGCAGCAACGGCTCGGGTACCGCCGGCAGCAACAGCAACGGCGGCGGTAATACCAACAACGGATCGTCGGGCGCCTCGTCTGGTGGGTACTCCGGCGGATCGTCTTCAGGCGACAGCGGCCGCGTCGCGGTCCCGCGGCCGCCGGGCGGCCAGTGAGACACGCATCTGTTGATCTTGTGAGCGTGTGAGCGTTTGATCTATCTGTCGATCGGGGGATCTCTTGACCTCTTGATCTGAAGATCAACTCGATAGATCATTGGATCTCACGATCACAAGATCATCAAATCGATCACGCGATCACCAGATCACCCGATCAACAGATGCGGAGCTTGCCATGAACGGTCCCCTCCCAATTAACTCAGACGCGCCCGATTTCGAAGCCAACACCACGCAAGGCCCCATCAAGTTCCACGACTGGCTCGGCAACTCCTGGGGCGTGATCTTCTCGCATCCCAAGGACTTCACGCCCGTCTGCACCACCGAGCTGGGCTACATGG
>JBDTMB010000358.1:0-6339 GCA_039934485.1 Vicinamibacterales bacterium | reverse complement strand
GGCAGGCTGGTCTGCCAGATGCGCATCGCCTTGCTGAGCTCGGCGATCAGGAACTGATCCTCGTTGCCCGCGCGCACTTTGCCCTTGTCGCTGACGCCAAACGCTTTCGCGACGAGCGGCATCACGAATCGGCCTGGTCGGACTCGGGCGGTGTCGGCTCAACTGGTTTCTTTCCCGGCTGAACAGACGGGACGATCGTCTCGTCCGCGATTGCCGCGGGAATGACCGGCGAACGGCCGGGTCCGGCTGGGATCTCGGGTCCGCGGACTTGATCCTCGGGCAGGTTGTCCTTGCGGAACGGCGCGTCGTTCTTGAGTCCGATTTCGAGCTTGTCTCTCCACGTCATCGAGAATCTCCTTGCCGGAACTGTACGGTTGGGATGTTCCGGGCGCTGTTCGGTAATGCACAACGCCTGCCATGAGACCCTTGGCAGCATTCTAGAGGGCGAGCCGGCGGCGAGCCGGCGAGCGCACGAGGCGAGGCCCCGCCGGTTCCCGGAAGTGGCCAAGCAGCGTGAATCCGTTCGGTCCCTCGTCGAACCATGCGTCCACGCCGGCGTGATTCGCATACGCCATCGCCAGTCTCTCGGCGTCGACGCGCGTCGCACACGCCAGCTGGCCGGGACCCGGGAACGCGCTGACGACAAACTCGGCTTCCGGGTTCGGACCGCCAAGGCGGATTACGACATCGCCTTTGCTCATCGTCGCGAGCTGGCGGTTGGAAGGGTGGCAGCGTCCGCGTTCGGCGCCGACATCGCCAGGGCACCCTCGACCTCCCACTCGTGGTCGCAGTCCGGACAGACATATACGGCCGAGCTGCGCAGGCGGTGATGCACCTCGGCACTAGCCGCTCGACAGCTCGGACACGCCACCTGTTGCTGTCCGGTTGCGGGGATGGGATCCATCATTCGGACTGTATGGCCCGGGCGTGCGGCCGGGATGTTCACTTGTGCACAGGCGTCGTGTTATGATGACCAGTCGGTCATCTCACTGAACTGCCAATTCATTAGTGTCCTCCATGACGACCATCCGCACTTCGAAGGAAGACGTGGTCGCCGCGTTCCGCCGCGGCGAGCTGTTGAACGCCGCCCTGCGGGTCTTCGGCGCCCGTGGTTTCGAGCAGGCGACCATGGATGCGATTGCCGAGGAGGCGGAAGTCGCCAAGGGCACCATCTACCTGTATTACCCCTCGAAGCAGGCCATCTACGACGCCGCCTTCGACGAGAGCATGAGCGAGCTCCAGCGGCTCACCGACGCGCGCATCGAGGCCGCGCCCAACGCCAGGGACGCCGTTGCCGGCTTCGTGGACGTGCGCGTCCGCTACTTCCAGGAACATCCCGACTATTACCGGATTTATGTCTCCGAGATGGGCCGCCAACTCTCGGATCACGCGCCCAAGCGGAACGCCTGCAAGCCGGCGATGGACGCGCAGACGCGGTCGTTGCAGCGCGTCTTCGAGCGGGCGGTCAAGTCCGGCGAAGTGCGCCGCATCGATCCGGCATCGGCGGCCCTGGCCGTATTCGACATCACCCGCGGCCTCGTCGGCCGCCGCCTGTTGACGTGCGCGAAGTCGGACGTCGCGCGCGACATTGCATTCATCACCGACCTCATCTGGTCGGGACTCAAGCACGAAGGACCAACGGCATGAGATTGAATTGGAAGAACACCGCGCTGATCCTCGCGATCACCGCGGCGCCGGCGTGGGCGCAGACCAGCCCGTTTTACGGCAGCGTGCCGCAGGGGGAGGCCACGGCGCAGCCGCTCGCGCTGTCGGCGAAGGAGACGGTGACCCGCGCGCTTCAGTACAACCTCGGGTTGATTCTGCAGCAGGAAGGCGCGCGTTCGGCCACGGGTGCGCGCGGCGTGGCGCTGGCCGACCTGCGGCCCCAGTTCACCGGCTCGCTCGGCGAACGCCGGCAGGTGCTGAACCTCGAAGCCTTCGGTTTCCCCGCTCCCGATCCGATTGTCGGCCCGTTCAACGTGTTCGACGTGCGCGTTGGCGTGTCGCAGCCGCTGCTCGATCTGCGGGCGTGGCACGCGGCGAAGGCGGCCTCGTTCGAGGAGAAGGCGGCGACGCTTGGCATCAAGTCGGCGCGGGAGCTGGTGGTGCTGTTGTCGATGGACTTGTACCTCGAAGCGATCGCGGCCGAAAGCCGCATCGAGGTGGTCCGCGCCCAACAAGAAACCGCCGCGCAGTTGTTGAAGCAGGCGCAGGACCTCAAGGCGTCTGGCCTCGTCGCCGGCATCGACGTGGTCCGCGCCGAGGTGCAGGTGCAGAACCAGCGTCAGCGCCGCATCCAGGCCGACAACAACTTCGAAAAGGCCAAGCTCAAGCTGGCACGCGCCATCGGGCTGCCGCCGGGCCAGGTATTCACGCTCACCGACAAGATCCCGTACGCGCCGCTTGACGGCGTGACGCTCGACAAGGCGCTCGCCGATGCCTACGCCCAGCGCGCCGACTACCTCGCGGCCAGGGAACGCCTCTCGGCCGCGGAAGCGTCGCAACAGGCGACCGCCGCGCAGCTGCTGCCGTCGCTTCGCCTCGATGCCGACTACGGCACCATCGGCCAGGAAGCCGGCAATGCCCATCCCACCTACACGCTGGCGGCCACGGTCCGGGTGCCGATTTTCGAGGGCGGCCGGACGCAGGCCAAGAAGATCGAAGCCGACGCGGTGGCGCGCCAGCGGCGGGCCGAGTACGACGACCTGCGCGGCCGCATCGACATGGACGTGCGAACCGCGATGCTCGACCTCAACGCCGCCACGCAGCAGCTCGAGGCCGTGCAGACCACTGTCGCGCTCGCCAACCAGGAACTGGCGCAGGCGCGCGATCGGCTTGCCGCCGGCGTCTCCGGCAATCTTGAAGTGGTGCAGGCCCAGGAAACCGTGGCCACCGCGGCCGACCACTACATCGAAGCCCTCTACGGGCACAACGTCGCCAAGGCGACGCTGGCGCGCGCGGTGGGCGGCGCCGAAGTCGGCGTGATGAATTTTCTCGGAGGAGCACGGTAATGGCGATGGCGAATGCGCGGTGGGCGTTGTTGGCGTTGGTGGTGATCGGCGTCGTGGCGGGCGCCGCGCTGTGGGCCCGCTCGGGCCACCAGAATACCGACGATGCGCAGATCGAAGGCCGCATCACGCAGATTTCGACCCGGGTCGGCGGACCGATCATCAAGGTCGAGGTCGCCGACAACCAGTACGTCGAAGCCGGCACGGTGCTGGCGCAGATCGATCCGCGGGAGTACCAGGTCGCGGTGGATCGCGCGCAGGCCGAGCTCGCCGACGCCCAGGCCAACGCCCTGGCGATGGGCTCGAGCAGTGAGATCGCGGAGGTCTCGACGACCAGCGAACTGAGCAACGCCACCGGCAGCGTCGAAGAGGCGCAGGCCGGCATTACCGTGGCCGACCGGCAAGTGGAGGCCGCGAAAGCCCAACTGCTGGCCACCCAGGCCCGCTTGCGCGAACGGCAAGCGTCGGCCACCAAGGCCGAGAAGGATGTCGAACGCTTCAAGCCGCTCGTCGCGAAGGAAGAGATCGCGCAGCAGCAGTACGACGCCGCCGTCGCCACCGCGCAATCGGCGAGGGCCGCGGCCGAAGCCACCGAATCCGATGTCGCCGCCGCCGGCACCGCCGTGGCCGTGGCCGAACAGCGTGCCGTCCAGGCACGTTCGGCCGCCAATCGGGCGAAGGCCGAATGGAACTCGGCGAACACGGCGCCCGATCAACTGAAGGTGACCCGGGCTCGGGCGCTGGGCGCGGAAGCGCGCGTCAAGCAGGCCGAAGCGCAACTGGCGCAAGCCATGCTCAACCTCGAACGGACGACGATCAAGGCGCCGACGGCGGGGATCATCGGCAAGAAGTCCATCGAACTTGGCCAGGTGATGCAGCCGTCGCAACCGCTGATGGCGCTGGTGTCTCGCGATGACGTGTGGGCGGTCGCCAATCTCAAGGAGACCCAGCTCGCCAACATCCGCCCGGGCCAGGCCGCCACCGTGGAGGTGGATGCGCTCGGCGGCAAGGAGTTCACCGGCAAGGTGGACAGCATCGGCGCCGCCACCGGCGCCAAGTTCAGCCTGCTGCCGCCGGAGAATGCCACCGGCAACTACGTCAAGGTCGTGCAGCGCGTGCCGGTGAAGATCGTGCTCGATCCCAACCAGGATCCCGAGCATCGCCTGCGCCCCGGCATGTCGGTGTTCGCGACGGTGACGACGAAGTAGGCGATGGACGAGCACCGCAAGGTCAATCCCTGGCTCATCACCGTCGCGGTGATGTTCGCCACGTTCATGGAAGTGCTCGACACGACCGTGGTCAACGTGTCGCTGCCGCACATCGCCGGCAACCTTTCGGCGACCATCGACGAGTCGACGTGGGTGCTGACGTCGTACCTGGTGGCGAACGCGATCATCCTGCCGCTCACGGGATGGCTGGCCACCTATTTCGGCCGCAAGCGCCTGTTGATGTTCTCGGTGTCGGGGTTCACGCTGGCGTCGCTGCTCTGCGGCCTGGCGCCGAACCTCTACTCGCTGGTCGCGTTCCGCTTGATCCAGGGCGCCACCGGCGGCGCGATGCAGCCGCTCTCGCAGGCGATCCTGCTCGAGGCGTTCCCGCCGCATGAGCGCGGCAAAGCCATGGGCGTGTGGGGCCTCGGCATCGTCGTCGCGCCGATCCTCGGGCCGGTCCTCGGCGGCTGGCTGACCGACACCTATAGCTGGCGCTGGGTGTTCTACATCAACCTGCCAGTGGGCATCGCGTCGTTGATCATGACGAGGCTCTTCATCTTCGACCCGTCGTACTTGCGGCGCGCAACGATGAAGATCGACTACTGGGGCATCGGATTGCTGGCGCTCTGGGTGGGTACGCTGCAACTGGCGCTCGACCTCGGCCAGGAGCGGGATTGGTTCTCGTCGTGGTTCATCACCGCCCTGGTCGTGACTTCGGGCCTCGGCGTGGTCGCGTTCCTCGCCCGGGAGTGGCTGGCGAAGGAGCCGGTGATTGATCTGCGCGTGTTCAAGGAACGGAGCTACGCCACCGGCGTGTTCCTGATGACGACGCTCGGGTTCGTCCTCTATGGCAGCCTGGTGCTGCTGCCGATCATGCTGCAAACGCTGCTGGGCTATCCATCGCTGCAGGCCGGCTATGCGATGGCGCCTCGCGGCATGGGATCGGTGATCGGCATGCCGCTGGTGGGCTTCATCGTCGGCAAGCTTGATGCGCGCAAACTGGTCGCCGGCGGGCTCGTGACGGGTGCGGTGACGCTGTTCTGGCTGGGCCAACTCAACCTGAGCGCCGGCTACTGGGACGTGTTCTGGCCGCAGTTCGTCCAGGGCCTCGGCTTGTCGCTGATCTTCGTGCCGCTCACGACCATCAGCATGGACGCGATCCCGCGCGAGCGCATGGGCAACGCCACCAGCCTCTTCAACCTGATGCGCAATCTCGGCGGCAGCATCGGCATCGCGGTGACGGGCACGATGCTCGCGCGCAAGAGCCAGGCGTACACCAACATCCTCGGCGCGCACGTCGACGCCTACTCGCTGCGGGCGCAGCAGACCATCGAGGGCTTGAAGCAGTCGTTCATCGCCGCCGGCTCGGATCCGGTCACCGCGTCGCAACGCGCCTATGCCGCGATGTTCGGCATGGTCCAGCGGCAGGCCACAATGGTGTCGTTTGTCGACGTGTTCCGCCTGCTGGGGATGATGTTCCTGTTGCTGCTGCCGCTGATCCTGCTGATGAAGCGGCCGCGGGGCGCGCCACCGGCGGGAGCGCATTAGACCTACGTTAACCACGGAGAACACGGAGTTTTGGTTTCCAAAACCTGCTCCGTGTCCTCCGACTTCTCCGTGGTTCGCGTTTGTGACTAGTACTCTGAAGACATCGCTGAATTTCGTCTCGGACAACATCCGTGATTTTGTTGATGAAGCGGCCGAAGAGCGCGCCACCGGCGGGCGCGCATTAGACGTACGTTAACCACGGAGCACACGGAGAACACGGAGTTTGGTTTTCAGAACCCTGCTCCGTGTCCTCTGACTTCTCCGTGGTTAGCGTTTGTTTCTAGTACTCCGAAAACATCCGTTGAATCTCGTCGCCTTGAAGCTGGGTTCGTACGAGATCCTCTCCCCGATCGGCGCGGGCGGGATGGGCGAGGGTACCAGGCACGCGACACGCGCCTCGAGCGGACATCGTGCTCTTCAAGGGCTTGCATCCATGATGATGCTTCGGGCGCTTCGTGGTTTCCAAAACCTGCACTGAAGGCACTGAGAGGTACGTTAACCACGGAGCACACGGAGAACACGGAGAACACGGAGTTTGGTTTTCAGAACCCTGCTCCGTGTCCTCTGACTTC
>JBDTMB010000357.1:0-6350 GCA_039934485.1 Vicinamibacterales bacterium | reverse complement strand
GGCCTGGTCGACGGCGAGCCGATGCCCGTGACCCTTCGCATCGCGCGGCCCGACGGCGCCAGCGAAGTCGTCGATCGCCGCGTCGTCTATCTCGTCAAGACGGGCGATCGCGAAGTGCGCGCGCTCGATTCGACCTGCACGCACCTGGGCTGCCGCACCAGGTTCAATCCGGAGACCAGGCACATCGAGTGCCCGTGTCATGGCGGTGTCTACGACTCGCAGGGGCAGGTCGTGGCCGGCCCGCCGCCGGCGCCGCTCGCGACGCTCACCACGCGCCTTGACGGCGATCAAATCCTGGTCGAGCTGTAGGCCGCAGATGACGCAGATGACGCCGATGCCGCAGGGCCGCAGGTGACGCAGAAATTCCTGCGGTCGCTCTTGAACTGGATGGATTCGCGCACCGGCTACCGCGCGCTGGTCCGCCACGCGCTCGATGAACCGCTGCCGCCGGGCACCGGGTGGAAATTCACCACCGGCAGCGTCGTCACGCTGTTGATCGGATGCCAGCTCGCCACCGGCGTCGTCCTCAGCATGTACTACGTGCCGGCGCCGTCGCTGGCCTACGACAGCGTGCGGTTCATCATGCACGGCCTGCCGTACGGCGCCCTGGTGCGCGGCCTGCACTTCTGGGGCGCGAGCTTCCTGGTGGTGGCCACCGCCATTCACCTGCTGCGCGTCTTCTTCACCGGCTCCTACAAGGCGCCGCGCGAGGTGACGTGGATTACCGGCCTCGTGATGCTGATGCTGATCCTCGCCTTCTCGTTGAGCGGCTACCTCCTGCCGTGGGATCAGAAGGCGTATTGGGCGACGACGGTGACGATCAACGTCGCGAGGGGTACGCCGTTCATCGGCGAGCAGGTCGCCAACGTGCTGCGCGGCGGATCCGATCTGGGCGCGCTGACGCTTGGCCGCTGGTTCTCGGCGCACGTGTTCCTGCTCCCGGCCGCGCTCATCACCTTCATCGTTGCGCACATCTACCTGATGCGGCGCCATGGGATCTCCGGCCCGGCCACGCCCGAAGCGGGAGCGGTGATCCCGTTCTATCCGTGGCACGTGATCAAGGACACGCTGATGATGGCGGCGGTGTTCGCCTCGCTCTTCACGGTGGCGATGATGTTTCCCGCGCACCTCGATGAGATCGCCAACCCCGCGGATGCCAGCTATGTCCCGCGGCCCGAGTGGTACTTTCTCTCGCTCTTCCAGTTGCTGAAGTATTTCCCCGGCCCGCTCGAACCGGTGGCGACGATGGTCATCCCCGGCGCCGCGTTTGGCTTCCTGCTCCTGCTGCCGTTTCTGGATCGCCGCCGGGAGCGACATCCCTTCACGCTCGCGCGCCTGCCGTTCACGTTCGGCATGATGGCGATCGTCTTCGGCGTGGCGGCGCTGACCCGATTGGGCTTGCACGACCGGCCGGCCGGGAAAGACCCGAACGATTGGGGATTGCTGCCGATTGCCGGACTCGAGATCGTCACCGCGAAGGACAACACCTGCGCACGCTGCCATGTCGTGGGCGGCCCGGCGGCGCCGATGTCGATGACGCGCCTGACCAGGGACGAAGAGTGGTTGCTCACGCACATGGCCGATCCGGTCGCCATCGCGCCCGGTGTGCGCACCAGCAACGACCCGGCGCCGAAGGCCGTGATGTCCCGCTTCCAGGCGCAGGCCGTGGTGTCGTACCTCCGCCGCCTGCATGCGAGCGCCGCCGCGCCGGACATCTCCGAGGAGATGCAGCTGGCGGCGACGACCTACGCCAACATCTGCGTGACCTGCCACAAAATCGGCGGAGAGGGCGGCACGCTCGGCCCCGACCTGACGCATGTGGGCAGCCGTCGCGACGCCAAGTCGATCCAGGACGTGATCGAGGATGCCTCGATGGTCTACGGCGAGTCGGTGATGCCGGTGTTCAAGGAGCGGCTGAGCGCCGAACAAATGTCGGCGCTGGTGACATACCTCTCGTCGCGCCACTGATCGCAAACTGCACAGGCTAGGGGCCACATGTGATAAAACGCGCTCACGCCAATGTTCTCACCGCGCGCCAGCTTGTTCGCCTTACTCGGCTTGACGGCGATTTCGTCGATCGTCCTCATCGGCTTAGGATGGCGATCGCTGGATGCGTTCGAGTCGACGATCGCGCGAGTCCTTAGACAGGTCAGTGTCTATACGGCGGAGCAAACCGCCCAACAAATCCAAAGAGACCTGAGATCGCCAGTGTTCGACCTCCTCGAACAGGTCGACCATGCGGCCATTCGACGGTTCGATGTCCCGGCCATCGCCAAGACGCTCAAGGCCGCGAGCGCCGATCACTTCCATCTCATCGATACGTATTTCGTCTGGAGTTTCTCCGAGGTCGACGATCCCGACTTCGCGGATGCGCCGCTGGAGCAACGGGTGCTGTTCTACTCGCGGTCATCGGAGCGGCCGGACGGCGCCATGGCCGCTCCCTCCGTGGCGGCGGCCGAAGGGTTCTTCATCGATCCACCGCTCGCCTCGCTCCTGGCCAAGGAGGCGACCAAATGGATGTCATACCAGAAGGCGTTTTCCCTGACTTACGTCCAATTCGGCGGACGGAATTATCAAGTGGTCCTGCACTACCTACTGGCGAACCGGGGGCCGCGCCTGCCGACCGTGGAGGGCTTTCTGGCCGATCCCGAGCACCTGAGTAAGAACTACTTCGGGCCCAGGGTGTTACGGTGGCGGCCGCCAACCGAGGCGACGACGTCGCCGGAATTGGCCCTGTCGATCTTCGACTCAGAGGGCCACGAGTGGTTTCGGACCGGCCGGTCGCTCGCCAATGAATACGACGCCAAAGCCGAATTTCCATTCCTATTCTTCGAAACAGGCCTGTTCGACTCGCTTAGTCCATTCCATCCCGAGGTCAAGATGTGGACGGTCCGGACCGGATACGAATCCGGCGAGATCGCAGCCATCGCCAGGGAACAAACATCCTTTCAGCGGTTCGCCGGACTTCTGGTCGGGTTCATTGCCGCCATTGGGGTCGGCTTGACTGCCAGAAGCGCCGTCCGCGAGATGCACCTCTCGGAAATCAAGTCGGATTTCGTCGCGAGCATCTCGCACGATCTCAAGACCCCTCTGGCCAAGATTCAGCTCTACGCCGAGACCCTCGAATCGGGGCGTGCTCGGCCTCAGGAGAAATTCGACGCGTATTGTCGCGTCATCAAGCTGCAGGCGCGCAAGCTCACCCAATTGATCCAGGAACTACTTGACTTCAGCCGGATCGAGGCTGGTGTTCGTGAGTACGTCATGGACGAACTCGACCTGGGACAGGTCGTCCGTTCCACGCTGGAAATGTTTGAGAGCGACCTGGCGCAGGCAGGTTGCACGGCGGAAATCATCATCCCCGACACCCCGGTACGGGTGCTCGGCAGCGAAGAGGGCCTTCAGCAATTGCTGGCGAACCTGATTAGCAACGCCTTGAAGTATTCTCCGGGTGATCGGTTTCTTCGGGTCGCGTTGAGCAGCGACGAGCGACAGGCGCAGATTGAGGTCACCGATCACGGCATCGGCGTGCCCAAGGGAGAGTACCAGCGGATCTTCAAGAAGTTCTATCGCAGCCCGGCGGCCGCCGCCGCGGCTCCCGGCTCAGGCATCGGCCTCACCATCGTCGACCACGTCGTCCGGGCGCATGGTGGCACGGTCGACGTGCAGAGCGCCCCAGTGGTAGGCACGACCTTCATCGTTCGCCTCCCGCTCGTCGCCGCAAACCAAGAGGTCTGGGTATGAAGCGGGTCTTGGTGATCGAGGACGATCCTGAACTGCTCGAAGCCTTGAAGGACAACCTGGAGGCTGAGGGATACGATGTGATGACGGCCCGCGATGGCGAGCAGGGCGTTCGCGTGGCCGCCCAGCAACATCCCGAAGCCATCGTCCTGGACCTGATGATGCCCAAACTCAATGGTTTCGATGTCTGCCGGACCCTGCGCGCCCGCGGCGTGGCGGCGCCGATCCTGATTGTCACCGCGCGGGGCGAGGAAAAGGACAAGATTCGCGGTTTCGAACTCGGGGCCGATGATTACCTGACCAAGCCATTCAGCGTCCACGAGTTGCTCGCGCGTCTGCGCGCGATCATCCGCCGATCGAGCGGACCGGCCGCGCAGGTCCGCAGCTATCGTTTCGGTGACGTCGTCGTCGATTTTGTCAACCGGCGCCTGTGCAAGGGCACCCGGACGACGACCCTGTCGAACCTCGAAATTGAAGTGCTCAGGTATTTCGTGTCACACCGTGGACAGGTCATTCGTCGGGACGACTTATTGACCGCGGTCTGGGGATACCGCGCCTTCACCACCCGTGCCGCGGACAACTTGGTGGCCCGGTTACGCAACAAGATCGAAGACTCGCCGCATCAGCCCAAATACATCCTGAGCGTCTACGGCGTCGGTTACAAGTTCGTCGACTGACTGCACGTCCCTTCCGGCTCATCCTTAAGAGAATGCGGACAATGCAAGACATTGTCGCAACCCCGGGAAACGCCCTGTTTCCCGCGTAGACTCCAAAAAAATGCCGATGCTCCGACTGAACCGGTCTTTCCACATCGCCGTCGGTCTCGCGGTGGCCTGGGGCTTCGGGATCTCCACCACCACCGGGGCCTCCGGGCCACAGTTGGCGGTCCCCCATCCGGCCGAACCGATGGCGGTGGACGCCCAGAATGCGCTGGTCGCGTCCACGTGTGTCCCCTGCCACAGCGACCGCGGTAAGGCTAGGGCAAGCGAATTGTCGCTCGAGCACTTCGATGCGGCGCAGATTGAGCGCAGTCCCGAAGTGGCCGAGAAGATGATTCGAAAACTGCGCGCGGGCATGATGCCCCCGCCCTCGGTGCGCAATCGTCCCGCCGCGGCAACGCTCCTGGCGCTGGCGTCGGCGCTCGAGGGGCCGCTGGATCGGGTCGCGGTCTTGCAGCCCAACCCAGGCCACCGGGTCTTCCAGCGCCTGAATCGATCCGAGTATCGCCAGGCGATCCGCGACATCCTCGACCTGGACGTTGACGTCAACTCGTTGCTGCCGCCCGACACCTTCAGCCACGGTTTCGACAACATCTCGGATGAGCAGGCGTCGTCGCCGATGCTGATCCAGAGCTACCTGAGCGCGGCGACCAAGATTGCGGGACTGGCGGTGGGCGATCGCAGCGCCGCTCCCGGCGAGAGCACCTACCGGATTCCCAAGACCGCCTCTCAGCTGGACCATGTTGAGGGCGCGCCGTGGGGCACCCGTGGCGGCATTTCGGTCGTCCACACGTTCCCTGCCGATGGCGACTACACGTTCCGCATGCTCTTGCTGGGCGTGCCGACCGGTGAATTGTTCGGTAGCACTGTCCGTGACGAGCAGCTCGAGGTATCGCTGAACGGCGCACGCATGGCGTTGCTGACGATCGACTATCGCATCACCGAAGCCTCTCCGAATGGACTCAACATCGTCACGCCACCAATCCATGTGACCGCCGGCCCGCAGCGGCTGTCGGCCGCGTTTATCCAACGATTCGAGAGCCCTCTCGACGACCTGATGAAGCCGGTTGAGCAGACACTGGCCGACACCATCTACGGCACCGACGTGGGCATCACCGCCTTGCCTCACATGAGGGACTTCAGTATCACCGGGCCGCTGAAGGTCACCGGCGTGTCGGAGACGCCGAGCCGCCGAAAGGTGTTCACCTGCCGGCCGACGTCCGCCGACCAGGAGCCGACGTGCGCCTTCCGCATTTTGAAGCGCCTGGCGAGCCAGGCCTATCGACTCCCCGAGTCCAGCGTCGACGTCGAGCCGCTGATGCGGTTCTATTCCGCAGCCCGAAAAGAGGGCGACTTCGACGAGGGCATTCGCCGCGCGCTTCAGGCGATACTGGCCAGCCCGCGTTTCCTGTTCAGGCTCGAAGAGACGCCGTCGACGGTCAAGGCCAACCAGAACTATCGGATCAGCGACTTGGAACTCGCGTCCCGGCTCTCGTTCTTCCTGTGGGCCGCGGCGCCGGATGCCGAACTGCTCAAGGTCGCCTCGAGCGGCCAGCTGAGAACACCCGGCATGCTCCAACGGCAGGTCAAACGAATGTTAGCCAGCCCGCGTTCGGAGAGCCTGTCAACGCGTTTTGCGTCGCAGTGGCTACGACTGCAGGATGTCGAGCAGATCCAGCCGGATGCGTTGCGGTTCCCGGCCTACAACTATCAGCTCGGGCAGGCGCTCAAGCGGGAGACGGAACTGTTCTTCGACAGTATCGTCCGGGAGGACCGCAACGTGCTTGACCTGCTGACCGCGGATTACACCTTCGCCAACGAACGGGTCGCACGGCATTACGGCATTCCGAACGTGACGGGCGACACGTTCCGCCGCGTGAACTATGGCCAGGG
>JBDTMB010000356.1:0-6356 GCA_039934485.1 Vicinamibacterales bacterium | reverse complement strand
GTTTGCACCCGTGCGCGATGCCCTCGGCCGCTTCGGACAGGACGATGCGCTCAACCGGCAGCTCTACGCCGACCTCTGCCTCTACCTGGCGGACGACATCCTGGTGAAGGTCGATCGCATGAGCATGGCCACCTCGCTCGAGACCCGTGCGCCGTTTCTCGATGGCGACGTCATGGAACTCGCCTTCTCGATGCCGGGCCATCTCAAGATTCGCCACGGCGAGCGGAAGTGGATCCTCAAGCAGGCGATGCGCGGCATCCTGCCGGATGCGATCCTCCACCGCAAGAAAGAAGGCTTCAGCATCCCGATGAAAAACTGGCTGCGCCGCGAGCTGCAGCCGTTGATGCGCGAGTTGCTCGCGCCGGAGCGGATGGCGAGGCGCGGGGTGTTCGAGGCGCGCGAGGTGACGAAGTTGGTGGACGCACACACCGCCGGACGAGAGAACCACGCGCACACGTTGTTCCCGCTGATGGTGTTCGAGCGCTGGGCCGACGAGCATCTCAGGCACCCCTAAAGGGGTGCCCTACGACAATTCGTAGGGCACCCCTTTAGCGGTGCCACGTCAAACAGCGCCACGCAAAAAGAAAAGGCGCACGGTTGCCCGTGCGCCCCGTGATCACCGAAGCAAGCGGTCTACTTCAGGTGCTTGCTGACCAGCTTGGTCATTTCGAACATGTTGACCGTCGCCTTGCCACCGAACACAACCTTCAGTGCCGGGTCGGCCTTGATCATGCGCTTGTTGGTCTTGTCCTGGAGGCCGTTCTTCTTGATGTAGGCCCAGAGTTTCTTGGTAACCTCGGTGCGTGGAATCGGCTTCGAGCCGACGATTTCCGACAATGCAGCGCTGGGCGTTACCGGCTTCATGAAGGCGGCGTTCGCTTTGCGGGGCTTGGCGGCTTTCTTCTTGGCAGTCTTGGCCATCTCGTCTCCTATAGCTAACGCATAACGCGTTGCAGAGGGAGATTACTATAAATTCGCAGTTTTTCCCTATGAAAAGTGAGCGGCTCCCTCTGAAAAACGCATCGAGCGGCCGTTTTCACTCTCTGGGGAGGCGGTAGAACGCTTCGACTTCGGCGATCTCGTTCCGCATGCGCCACTCATCCCAGCCGTGGGCGCGGGCCATGATCGCGCCGGCGCGCTCGAGGGCATCAGTGCCCGGATGTCCGGCGGCGCCCGCCTCGGTGCGGCGGATCACGGCGTCGCCGAGCTTCATCGCCATTTCCCGCCTGGCCGCATGCAGGATCTCCGCCCCCAGCACGTGGCAACTGCGCCCCAGCGGACGTGCGAGGGGGGGGATATCGCGGGCGATTTGGAGCACCTGGTCGTAGTCGGTGCCATAGACGGTGGCGAGCCGCTTGAGCGACTCGTGGGTCACGCCGTCCACGTCGCGCAGGAGCGCCGCCTTCAGAAAGTTGTCGACGTGGGTCATGGTGCCGCCGAAGAGCGGGGTGTCCGCGGTGCGGCACGGCGGCGGAATGTCGTGGCCGAGCACCCTGAACACGGCGTCCACTGCCTGTTCGGCGGTCCATCGCGCCGTCGTATACCGCACGCCGTAGACCGAGACCAGGCCGGGCAGTCCGTGCTTGCCGTGGTCCACCACCCGGCTTTCCTTCACCAGGTTCACGTGCGTGCCTTCGCCAGACACCATGGGCAGCAGGCCGCGATGAATCAGGCGCACTTCGCTCGTGGTCAGGGCCGCATGCGGGAAGGCCTCGCGCGCGTCCTTCAGGAACGCCTCGAGGTCCCATCGGGACACCTTGAGCTCATCGGCGGTGCCTGCAAACGCGTCGTGGCTGGTGCCGAGCATCGACACCTCGCCCCACGGGACGATAAACAGGTAGCGGCCGCCGACCGTGCCGCCGCAGGCATGGGTGTCCACCAGGCGGCGCGTAATGACGTTCATCGCCCGCGAGAGCATCGGCGGCGGCGCGCCCCGGACCGCCGCCGCGAGGCCGCCGACGAGCGCGGGGGCCCACGGACCCGCGGCATTGACCACCACCTTGCCGCGAATCGCGAAGGTCTCGTTGGCCAGGCGATCGTCAACCCGCACACCGGTAATCCGGCCGCCCTCGTTCAGGAAGCGGGTCGCCTGCACGTAGTTCGCCGCCGCCGCGCCCGCATCGATGGCCGACAGCAGGAACGAGAGCGTCACGCGATCGGTGCTCACCATCTGGTAGTCGTACCAGATGGCGCCGCCGGTGACGCCCGCCGGCGACACCACGGGATTGAGCCGCAGCGCCTCTTCGCGGCCGACGATCTGCCCCGGCGGCAGGTGGGTGCCGGGGTCGGCCAGCCCCTGGTTGCGATCGCTGGCCATCGCGTCGTTGATCTTCAGCAGCACGCGCCAGGCCAGCGCACTCCGCATCGGGTTGCGGGTGGTGGTGATGATGTAGGGCAGCGGCCGGACGAGGTGGGGCACGACGCGCGCCAGCGCCCGGCGCTCGCGGATGAACAACCGCATCTGCCGGAAGTTGAGCGCGCTCAGCGAGCGCAGGCCGCCGTGCAGCGTCTTGAGGTTGTTGAACGAGGTGGCCGCGCCGAAGTCGTCCTTGTCAATGATGGCGACCGACAGCCCGCGTTGGGCGGCGTCCCAGGCGATCGTCACGCCGTAGAAGCCCGCTCCCACGACGACCACGTCGAATTTCGTGTCCGCCAGCCGGCGGAGGTCGCGCGTCATCCTCGCCTACGCATCACAGAGCCCGTATTGTACGATAGGCCGCAGATGACGCAGATGAAATGCCGGTGATCGACGAGATTCAACGCTACTGGAACGAGCGCATCCACGACCTGGAAATGACCGCGCATCCGGTCGGCACCAAGGCGTTTTTTGATGACCTGGATGACTATCGCTTCGACAAGCTGAACTACCTGCCGCGGCTGGTGGATTTCTCCGGGTTCAAGGGGCAGCGCCTGTTGGAAGTGGGGTGCGGCATCGGCACCGACCTCACCCGGTTCGCGCGCGGCGGCGCCCGCGTGACCGGCGTCGATCTGTCCAAGACGGCCATCGATCTCGCGCGCCAGAACCTCGCCTTGCACGGTGTCGACGCCGAGGAGCTGCGAGTGGAGAATGCCGAGGCGCTAGCGGACCCCGAGAATAGCTTCGACGTCGTCTATGGCCACGGCGTCATTCAATACACCGCCGATCCGGCGCGCCTGATCCGGGAGTGCCATCGCGTGTTGAAGCCCGGGGGCACGGCCATCTTCATGGTCTACAACCGGGTGTCGTGGCTGAACGCCCTCTCGAAGGTGATGAAGGTCCCGCTCGAGCATGAGGACGCCCCGGTCCTGAAGAAATTCTCGATTGCGGAGTTCCGTGCGCTGCTCGCGCCCTTCGCCGAGACGCGGATCGTGCCCGAACGATTCCCGGTGAAGTCGCGCCTGCATGGCGGCTGGAAGGGGACGGCGTTCAACACATTGTTCGTGGGCACTTTCAACGCCCTGCCGCGCGCGTGGGTGAGACCGCTTGGCTGGCACCTCATGGCGTTTTGTAGAAAGTGAAAAGTAGGAAGTGAAAAGTGAGAAGTAAAAAGTGAGAAGTAAAAAGGGAAAAGCCGGAAGCCCCCGAAGCCTGAAGCCCGCAGCCTGAAGTCAGATTTCCGGGACGACCTTGTAAACCGAGATCGTCGCGTTCCTCAGCACCAGCGGCATCAGTACGGGGATCGAGTCGAAACGTCCTTCGGCGCCCGGATGCGCCTGCCGCTCGGGTGCGCCGACAATCAGGTAGTCGATGTGGTTCTGGATGGCCGCGTCGTACGCGGCCCTGGCGTCCATCTCATAGATCGCGGACATGCGATCGGAGCCCTGCTGGTATTTCTCGAGCGGCACCATGGAGATGGGCAGGCCCACCGCCATTCGGCGTTCCGCAAACGCCGGCAGGTAGGCCCAGGTCGCGGTGTCCCGCGTCCGCGGGTCGACCTGGACGAGGGCATCGGGCGCGGTGTTGTGCTGGAGCCACTCAAACAGCTGCCGGTCCTCGGGAGTGAGCACCATCGTCCACTTGAACGACGGCGCGTCGCCGCGATTGGTGATGTCCTGCGTGTTGTAGATGTCGATGGCGGTCGTCGGGACCGCGCCGAGCAGGACGATGCTGACCAGGGCGATCATGCTATTGCGCCGGGGTCGTTCAATAGTGGCAATCTGCTCGAAGAGCAGCGCGAAGAGCACGGTGGCGCCCATGAACAGGAGATGGCCCACGCGCCATCCGACGTACACGTTCTGGTGGTCGCGGACGTCCACGAAGAAATAGAATCCCACGCAGGTCAGGGAGAGGGCGCCGATGAACAGCACGTCACGGCGGTTGTCCTGCGCCGCCGCCATCGCCCCGGCGCCGCCGAGGATCAGGACGGGCCCGAGGCTGAGAAACGTCACCCAGGCAAATCGGTGCGCGGCGACCGGGTTCAACCCAACCTGGAGGACGCTGCCGGCAGGATCGACGTACTGAAACAGCAGGACCAACCCGGCGGCCATAGCGAGCGGCACCGCACCCGCGGTCCCGTGCGCCAACGCGCGCCGCCACTCGAGCCGCCTGATCACCGACGCGCCTTCGAAGAGTCCCACCGCCACGGTGAACATCAAGCCGGCGAACGAACTGATCAACGTCGACAGGCCGAGGAGGAGCCCCGCCACGCCCAGCGCAGCCGGGTCGTAGCGGCGCGCGCGGCGCGCCACCGCCACCAATCCCAGCAACCCCATCGCGTAGCCGACCTGGTGGTGCGGCTGATAGAGCAGCAGCCGCTGCATGCCGTCGATGGGCATGCCCTGGAAGAACCAGCGCGACAGGGCGTCGATATTCAGGTAGCGCACCTGGCCCAGGGGGATGCCGTCCTGGTAGTAGCTCCAGAGCGCGTAGGCGCCCTCGTAGCTGGAGCAGAGCGTAACGGTGGCGACTCCCGACGCCGCTGCCCACGGCCGCGCCACGAACATCCGCACGAAGCCGTACAGGCATGCCACAAAGAACGCATCGATGAAGATCGAGCGCATCAGGAGCAGTTCGTCAAGGCTGACGCGGCTGCCCACCGCGCGATACTCTGCGGCGCTCAGCAGGTGCGGCATCCAGTAGTAGTGCAGCGCGTCATTGGCAAAGTAGGGATTGACCGGCAGGAAATCACCCTTCGCCAGTTCGGCCACAACCGCGCGCTCCCAGACATAGTCGGCGGTGAAATAGGCGCGGTAGGCCTGGCCATCGGGAACGGCGGCGCCGACGTTGGCAAAGGGGAGAGCCACAATCAGCGGCACGACCAGCAGCAGCAGCAGCAGCGCGATGCGATCGCCGGATGCGAGCGTCGGTAGCCGCCATCGCCCCTGCAGGCGACCCGCGGGTCGAACCAGCAGCGCCACGATCGCCGGCGCCGCCACGATGACCCAGGGACCACGTCCGCCGGCCGCCCAGAGCCCGGTGAGGGCCGCGCTGCCGAGGGCCTGCCCGACCAGCGGCCCCAACGTCATCGGCGCAAGCC
Organism: Vicinamibacterales bacterium; assembly: GCA_039934485.1. Lineage (GTDB taxonomy): Bacteria > Acidobacteriota > Vicinamibacteria > Vicinamibacterales > UBA2999 > 12-FULL-67-14b. Next base: position 900 of record JBDTMB010000356.1, on the reverse strand, counting down.
AGCCGGCCTGCACGCCCGCGATGCGGCGCATGATCAGCACGCCAGGGGCGGCAAAGAGGAGCTGCGCCACCAGGCCAAAGGCCAGCGCGCCCGGTGATGCCACCGAGAGCCCCATTGCGGCAAAGGCGATCGCCACGGCAGCCAGCGCCGCGCGGGAGCTGGCGCTACTCGCCGTCATCGTCGAAAGGGCTTTGAATGGGCGAAAGCGTTCGGGCGCGAGGCGCCGTTGAAGCAGGGCTGTGGGCGACGATGATCGCGCGGGATTCGAACCTAATCCCCTCCTGCCGCCATTGTTTGAGCCGGACCCGAAGCTCGCCGAGCGCCTCGCGCTCGGTGGTGCGGACACCACCGGCTTCCAGGCGATCCAGGACGGCCAGTTCGAGGTCGGCGACGCCGCGATTGCCCTCGAGGGCCAGGAACGCGCGGCCATCCGACAACGGGATCACCGACACGCCCTTCAGGTTGGAGAAGAATTCCGGCCGCACCAGGATGAGGGCGCGTTTGCCGGGCAGTTGCACGAGGCCGGCCACTTCGATCTTGCGCGCCTTCGAGGCCTTCGTCGAGCGCTCGTGCAACCGCACCAGGGCCCAGCCGATGTCGGCATCCAGGCTACTGAGCCACTGGACCACATCGTCCGGCAAGGTGATCGTGACGAGTTGGGCCTTGCGGCCGAATTTGAGCGGCCGTCCACGTCTGGATTCTGCCAACCCGGCCATACGGCCACTATAACTTAGTTATTAATAGGAAAGACCGCAGGTTTTCTTGAAAGAAATCCTACAGCTCTGGGCGCGCCACCACCGCCGGGGGCGGCGCCGGCGGTGCCACCGGCAGGCGCGGATGCCGGCGCTTTTCCATCGACGCGCGCACGAGGAAGCGTGCGTACGGCATCACCTGCTTGAT
>JBDTMB010000355.1:0-6370 GCA_039934485.1 Vicinamibacterales bacterium | reverse complement strand
CATCAGATGAACGCCCAGCACCCCGTCGATCGCCCGGGCATAATACTGCGCTGCCGGCGCGCGAAAGGTGGCCACGATCAGCCCGTCCGCGGCGCTGCCCCAGAGCCAGCCGGCCTGCCTGAGCGACGCGCTCACGGGCCTCGTCGACTGCGGCAACTGGGGCGTGTCGGCCTCATGGCCTGTCCCCTCGACGGCGGTTTCGGGCATCTACTTCGCGAAGCTCACCCGGGTCTATCCGAACAACGCCATCGGGTCCAGCCACATCGTCTTCGTCGTGCGCGACGACGCGCGGCAGGCGGACGTGCTCATGCAGACCTCCGACACCACGTGGCAGGCGTACAACAAGTTTGGCGGCGCCAGCGTCTATTGCGCGCCCAACGGTGTCGGCGCCGACAACATCGGAACCGCCTACTATTCGGGCGCGTGCCCGCGGCGCGCCACCCAGGCCAGCTACAACCGGCCGATCGATACGCGGGACCACGATCCCCAGAGCTTCCTCTTCAACGCCGAATACCCGATGGTGCGCTTCCTCGAGGCCAACGGCTACGACGTCAAGTACTGGAGTGGCGTCGATACCGATCGTCGCGGCGCGGCCTTGACGGGCGCGCTCAAGCCGAAGGCGCTGTTGTCGGTCGGCCATGACGAGTACTGGTCGGCCAACCAGCGGACGCAGGTCGAGAACGCCCGGAACGGCGGCGTCAACCTGGCCTTCTTCAGCGGCAACACGATGTATTGGAAGACGCGGTACGAGAACAGCATCGACGGCGCGAACACGGCGTTCCGGACGCTGGTGGTTTACAAGGACACCCTGGCGGGCGTGAAGCTCGATCCGATGCTGAATGTGACGACCGGCACGTGGCGCGACATGCGGTTCGGCCCGCCCGCCGACGGCGGCCGCCCGGAGAACGCGTTGCTTGGGGCGATCTGGACGGTCAACGCCGGCACCGCTGCCATCGAGGTGCCCGCCACCATGGCCGGACTGCGCCTGTGGCAGAACACCCGCATCGCGTCGATGACCATTGGCGCGCCACCAGCAGTCCTGGGCGCCGAAACGCTGGGATACGAATGGGGCGAGGATCTCGACAACGGCTTCCGCCCCGGCGGCCTCATTCACCTCTCGTCGACCACGGTGCCAAATGTCGAAAAGATCATCGACTTCGGGGCCACCGTCGCCATCGGCACTGCCACGCATAACCTGACGCTCTATCGCCACAACAGCGGCGCGCTCGTGTTCGACGCGAGCACCGTCCAGTGGGCGTGGGGTCTCGACGGCGAACACGACCGGGGCTCCCCTGCCGCGCACGTGCCCGATCAGGCTTTGCAGCAGGCCACCGTCACGTTGCTGGCCGACATGGGCGCCCAGCCGTACAGCCTGCAGCAGGGCGCCGACCCGTTGCGTCCGCTGGCCACCGTCGCAGCCTCGTCCGACATCTATGCGCCGACTTCCGTGATCACCTCGCCGACCTCCGGCAGCACGGTCGAGAGCGGCAACCGCTACACGATCACTGGCACCGCAGGGGACAACGGCGGCGGCCAGGTCGCCAGCGTCGAAGTGTCGGTGGACGGCGGCGCGACCTGGAGAGTGGCCCAGGGCACGAGCTCCTGGAGCTACGACTGGTCGCCTGGTGCGCTCGGAACGGCGACCGTCAAGGCCCGCGCCGTCGATGACAGCGGCAACCTCGAGGCGCCCGGCGCCAACGTCGGTGTGACGATCGTCGTCGGCGCCTGCCCGTGCACGAGCTTGTGGAAGCCGTCGACGGTGCCCGCCAACCCGAGCGCGGCCGATTCCTCGGCCTACGAGCTCGGCATGAAGTTCACGAGCGATATCGACGGCTTCATCACGGGTATCCGCTTCTATAAGGGCCCCACCAACACCGGCACCCACGTGGGCAACCTGTGGACCATCAACGGCACCAACCTGGCAACCGCGGTGTTCGCCAACGAGACGCAGAACGGCTGGCAGCAGGTCAACTTCGGCGCGCCCGTCGCCATCGTGGCCAACACCACCTATGTCGTGTCGTATCACACCAACGTGGGCGGATACTCCTACGACCCCGCCTACTTCACGACCAACCCCGTCAACTCGGCGCCGCTGCATGCGCCGACGTCGGGCGCCAGCGGCGGCAACGGCGTGTTCAGCCAGGGCGGCGTGGCGTTCCCGACCAATACCTTCAACGCCAACAACTACTGGGTGGACGTCGTCTTCGCGCCGAGCCTGCTCGACCAGACACCCCCGGTCATCTCGGCGATCACGGCGACCACCATCGACAGCTCTCGGGTGACGGTGACCTGGACGACCGATGAAGAAGCCACCACGCGCATCGACTACGGTACCGACCCGGCGATTCTGACCGACACCAACCTGCCGCCGGGCACACTGACCATCACCGGCAGCAGCTTCATCACGCAGCACTCCACCGCCCTGTCTGGCCTGCAGCCGAACACGACGTACTACTATCGGCTGACTGCGGTCGATCGCTCCGGCAACACCACCGTCGAACTGGCGCCGACCTTCACGGTGCCGGGACCGACGCTGCGAGACACGGCGGCGACAGACTTTGCCGCCGGCACGACGACGGGCACGTACGTCTCGCAGACCAACGACGGCGAGGTGATCCTCACCCCCACCACCGGTTCCGAGTTCTCGGGCCCGACGCTGCCCTCCGGCTGGATCTCGCTGCCCTGGGGCTCGGGTGGTTACTCGATGATTGAAAACGGCGTGCTGGTCGTGGACGGCGCGCGCGTCGCCTCCTGCGTGACCGACGTCAACGGCGCGTGCGTGCCCGGCGAAACGACGGACAGCACGCCCTCGGCGGTCTTCACACCGCCGCACTCCCTCGAGTTCTCGGCGCGGTTCTCTGGCGACCAGTATCAGCACGCCGGCTTCGCCGTCACCTTCAGCTCGGCGTCGGAGCCCTGGGCCATCTTCAGCACGTTGGGCGGCGGCGCGCTCTACGCCAGGACCAACACCGGCGCCGGCGCCACCGACACCTTCCTTGGGTTTGGGCTGCTCGGTTCGTTCCACCGTTTCCGGATCGACTGGAGGCCCGCCAGCGTCGACTACTACGTGGACGGCGCGCTGGTGGTGAGCCATGCGTATGCCATCGCCGGCCCGATGCGTCCCGTGGCCGCGAGCGACGTCAATCCCTTCGGCGGCAACGTCTTCGTCGACTGGATGCGGATGTCCGCTTACACGACGCCAGGTTCCTTCGTGTCGCGCGTCTTCGACGCCAACGCGTTCGTGGACTGGAACAGCATCCAGTGGGCCGCCAACGCCCCGGCCGGTTCGGCCGTGGCCATCAGCGTCCGGACCGGCAACACGCCAACACCCGACGGCAACTGGACCGCGTTTGTCCCGGTGGCTGGCCCCGGCCCGCTCGGCGTCAACTCGCGCTACATCCAGTATGCCGCGCAGTTGACGACCAGCAACCCCGACCAGACGCCGTCGCTCGAGGACATCATCATCAGCACCGGTCACGCGCCCGTGGCCAATCCCGACTTCGCCGCGGTGGCGCAGGACGGGAGCCTGACCTTCCCGGCGTCGGGCCCCGGCAGCCTGGTCTTCAACGACACGGATGCCGACATCAACGACCTCTTGCGCGTCGTCTCGGTCTCCAGCCCGGCGCACGGCACCGCAAGTGTTGGCGCGGGCGGGTCGGTCACCTACACACCGGCCGCGCTCTATAACGGGCCCGACGCGTTCACCTACACCGTGAGCGACGGGCTGCTCAAGGCCAGCGCCACCGTCACCCTGGACGTGAGGTTCGGCAACATCCCGCCGGTGGCGAACAACGACTTCTACCAGGCGTCCGAGGACACGACGCTGAGCGTGCCTGCGGCGGCCGGCCTCCTGGCGAACGACACCGACGTCGAGAACGATCCGCTGACGGCGGTGCTCGTGACCCTGCCGGCGCACGGCATGCTCACGTTGGGCGCCAATGGCGGGTTCAGTTACACGCCGGCCCTGAACTACGCCGGACCGGACGCCTTCACCTATCGGGCGAATGACGGCACCGAAAACGGCAACATCGCCACCGCGCAAATCCTGGTGAACCAGGTCAACGACCCGCCGTTCACCGAGGCGGATGCGTTCATCGCCATGCTGGACCAGCCGCTTGACGTGCCGGCGCCAGGCGTGCTCGCCAATGACCACGACGTCGAAGTGGAAGACACCGCGCCGATGCACACGCAGCTCGTGAGCGGCACCTCGCACGGCCAGTTGACGCTGCGCAGCGACGGGTCCTTCACCTATGTGCCGGACGCGAACTTCCTCGGCACGGATGAGTTCACCTATGCCGCGGTCGATCACTTGAACGCGGTGAGTCTCACGCCGAAGACCGTCACCCTCACAGTGGCCATCAAGTCCGCTTACGCGATGCTGACCAGCGGGTCGACGCTGTCGACCGGCGGCGACGTGACCCCCTCCGATCCGCTGCAGAGCGCGGTGACCTCCCCGACGGCAGCGACGGTGTCGATCGCCCAGGGCGTCATTTCCGCGTCGCAGGCGCCGACCGGCTACACGTTCCTCAACCAGCAGGTGAACATCGCCATCACCAACGCGGATGGAACGGAAGTCCTGGCCAGCTACGCCAATCCGATCACGCTCGCCTTCACCTTCGACCGGACGCTGCTGCTGCCGGGTGAGAACGAGAACACCGTTCAGCTCTTCCGCAACGGCGTGCTCATCCCGAACTGCCTGGCCAATCCGCCGTTGACGGCGATTCCGGCGGCGAACTACGACCCCTGCATCACCAAGCGTGAAGACGGCCCCGCGCTCAACAACAACGTGCGGCTCACCGTGATCACCTCGCACGCCAGTCACTGGAACATGGGCGTGTCGACGGCGGTTGACGCCCCTCCCGTCGCGCAGGATGACGGACCGTACGCCGCGGACTTCGAGACGCCGGTCATCGTCCCCGCCGCCGGCGTGCTCGGTAACGATTACGCGCACCGCGACCTGACCGCGATTCTGGTCGGGACGCCCTATGGCGGCACCGTCGACCTGGCCGCTTCTGGAGCGTTCGTGTTCACGCCGGCGAGCGGCTTCTGCCATGCGGCGAGCTTCCAGTACAAGGCGAACGACGGCGTCGCCGACAGCAACGTCGCCACGGCCACGATCATCGTCGACTGCGTGCCGGTCGCGAACACCGACAGCACGACGGTGTCCGAGGACAGCGGCGCGAGCACAATCACGGTCCTGTCGAACGACACCGACCCGGATAGCGGCGCGACCCTCTCCGTCGCCAGCGTCACGCAGCCCGGCAACGGCGTCGTGGCGATCGTCGGGAGCGGCATGGCCGTGAGCTACGCGCCCGCCGCGAACTTCGCCGGCAGCGACAGCTTCACCTACACCGTCACCGACGGTCGTGGCGGCAACGCCACCGGCACGGTGAACATCACGGTGACCACGGTGAACGACGCGCCGAGCTTCACCGCCGGCGCCAGCCAGACCACGCTCGAAGACTCCGGCGCCCAGTCGATCGCGTGGGCATCAGCGATGAGCGCCGGGCCGGCCAATGAAAGCGGCCAGTCACTGAACTTCGTGGTGTCGAACAACAACAACGCGTTGTTCTCGGTGCAGCCGGCCGTGGACGGCAGCGGCACCTTGACCTACACGCCGGCGGCCAACGCCGCCGGGTCGGCCACCGTCACCGTGCAGCTGCAGGACAACGGCGGCACCGCGGACGGCGGCGTCGACACCAGCGCCCCACAGATGTTCACCATCACGGTGACGCCAGTGAACGACGCACCGAGCTTCGTCAAGGGCGGCGACCTGTCACTCAACGAAGACACCGGCGCGCAGACCTTCGCCGGCTGGGCCACTGCCATCTCGGCGGGCCCCGCGGAGAGCGGGCAGACGCTGACCTTTAACGTCAGCAACAACAACACCTCGCTGTTCACGGTGCAGCCGAGCCTGGCGCCCAATGGGACGCTGACGTTCGACCCGGCGCTGAACGCGAACGGCACGGCGACGGTCACGGTGACGCTGAGTGATAACGGTGGCACCACCAATGGCGGCATCGACACCGGCGCCTCGCAGACCTTCACCATCGCGGTCAGCTGCATCAACGACGCGCCGAGCTTCACCAAGGGCGCCGACCAGGCAGTGCTGGAAGACAGCGGCGCGAAGTCGGTGGCCAACTGGGCCACGGCTCTTAGTGCTGGTCCGCCGGACGAAGCGGCGCAGGCGCTGAACTTCATCGTCAGCAACAGCAACAACGCGCTGTTCTCCGCCCAGCCGGCGGTCGGCGCGACGGGAACCCTGACCTTCACGCCCGCCGCCAACGCGACTGGCTCGGCGACGGTCACCGTGAGCCTCCACGACAACGGCGGCGTCGCCAACGGCGGCGTCGACACCAGCGCGGCGCAG
>JBDTMB010000354.1:0-6371 GCA_039934485.1 Vicinamibacterales bacterium | reverse complement strand
CAACTGCGTCGGCTACGACCACAACTGGGTGCGCGGCTACGACTACGACGACGACTCGGCGCCGTTGCTGCCGAAGGACACGATCCTGCACATCATCGGCTACATGGATAATTCGCCGTCGAACAAGAACGTCCCGGATCCGCGCAACTGGCAGGGATCGGGCAACCGCTCGGTGGCCAACATGTTCATCGACCTGGGCAATCGCGTCTTCCTGACCGACGCGCAGTTTGCCGAGGAGATGGCGGCGCGGCGCGAGAAGCTGAAGCTCACCAGGAACAGCGTCGTGATCGGCTGTCCGCTGTGCAACATCCTGCCCACTCCCCCGACGGCGACGCCGCAGCGGCAACCGCAATGATGAATGGACTTAGGGCAAACCTAAAGTTTTGCCCCCACCATCGTTTGCGGGGGCATCGGTCGTGGAGGCATCGGTCGTGGAGGCAAACCTTCAGGTTTGCCTTGATCGCGATGTGCAGCGTCACGCTGGGGGCGCAGTCGCTGTCGTACTCGCGGGGACAGAACGTCTCGCCCGCCTACGAGGGATGGGAAGAAGCCGCCGACGGGACCCGCTACTTCGTCTTCGGCTACATGAACCGGAACTGGGAAGAAGAGCTCGACGTGCCGGTTGGCGCCGACAACGGTTTCAACATCGGCGGCATCGACCAGGGACAGCCCACCCGCTTTCTGCCGCGGCGCAACCGCTTCATCTTCCGCGTCCCGGTGCCGAAGAATTTTGGCGAGAAGGACGAACTCGTATGGACGCTGACGACGCAAGGCAAGACTGAAAAGGCGTACGCCAGCCTGCGCCTCGACTACCAGATCGATGACGTGGTCCGCGCCTCGGAAACCGGCGCCCTCGGTGCCGGGACGAGCAGCCCGGAGATTCGCGCCAACAAGCCGCCGAACGTGGAAGTGCAGGGCCGCAAGACGCTCGAGGCGAGAGTGGGCGAGCCGGTGACGCTGACCGCTGTCGTGACCGACGACGGCATCCCGAAGCGGAGGGCCTCGGGCCTGGCCGGCGCCGCCGTGGCCAATCCCGGCTCGCGACGCGACACCACGCCGACCTCGCCGGAAGCACCGATCACCGTCAATCGCGCGACGCTTCCGCCCGCCCGGGTGACGGTCGGGAAGAACGTGGGCCTGCACGTCACCTGGTACGTCTATCGCGGGCCGGGGCGCGTGTCCTTCAGCCCCGAGCAAGTCATGTCGTGGGAGGACACCCGGGTGGGCGCCAATTCACCGTGGGCGCCCGTCTGGCGGGCTCCCGACCTGCCGGCCGACGGCAAGGTTACGGTCCAGGTGACGTTCGACCAGCCTGGAATCTACGTCCTGCGCTCACACGCCGACGACGGCGCCTTGACCGCGGATGGACAGGTGACTATTACTGTTGTCCGATAGCCGCTCGGGTGTAGTATCTCCGGCGTGGGGGCCAATGCATGTCAAAGACTGATGGACTGAATCGCCGATCGTTCCTTCGTAACGCGGGCATGACTGCACTCGCAGGAGCGGCAGCGGCCACGGGTGCGCCGCTTGTGGGAGAGGCCGCCTCGGCGGTTGCGACCAACGCGCCGAATGCGCCGGTGAACGGCAAGTACGACTTCGACACGGTTTACAACCGGTTTGGAACCGATTCCACCAAGTTCGATCAGCAGATCCGTCTTTTCGGCAAAGACTCCATCCAGGTGGGGATGGGCATCGCCGACATGGACTTCCGCGCCGCGCCGTGCATCACCGAGGCCCTGCAGGAGCGCCTGAAACACGAGAACTGGGGCTACCTCGACATGGGCAAGGCCAACGGCGACTTGTTTGCCGTCGTGACCGCCTGGAACAAGAAGCGTTACGGGGTCGACATCGACCCGGCGATGATGGGTACCGCCACCGGCGTGCACCCGGCGATCATCGCGACGCTGCAGACCTTCTCGCCTCCGGGCAGCAAGGTCCTCCTCCAGACCCCGACCTACAACGGCTTCTTCGGCGACCTTACCTACACGCGGACCAAGGCTGAAGAAGTCCCGCTGAAGGTGGTTGACGGCAAGTTCTTCATGGACTTCGAGGAATTTGAGAAGCGTATCTCCAACGACACCAACTCATATATCCTCTGCAACCCGCAGAACCCGACCGGCAACTGCTGGAGCGCGGAAGACCTGACCCGCATCGGCGAGATTTGCCTGCGGCGCCGGGTGCTGGTGCTCGCCGACGAGATTCATTGCGACTGGGTGACCAAGGGCAATAAGTACACGCCCTTCGCCAGCCTGCCCAACAAGGCCATCGTCGACAACAGCGTGACGTTCAAGGCCGCCAGCAAGTCGTTCGGACTCGCCGCGCACAAGGTGGCGTGGTTCTACTCGACCAACCCGGCCATCATGGCGAAGATCAGGCCCAACCTGCGCGCCGACATCACCACGCTCGGCATGGTCGCCAACAAGGCGGCGGTCTCGCAGGGCGAGGACTGGTTGAACCAGGCGGTCGAATACGTGGACGGCACGCACGATTTCGTGGTGAAGTTCGTCGCCGCCAACCTGCCGGGGATCAAGGTGGTCAAGCCGCAGGGCACCTACTTGTGCTGGCTAGACTGCACGGCCGTGGCCAACAAGATCAACACCAAGCAGCTAGCCGCCGAGTTCAACCGCACCAAGCCTGCCGGCACGGGTGACCTCACGCCGGAACAGATGCTCGAGCGCTACTTCGTGAAGAACGCCAAGGTTTCGCTGAACCAGGGTGCCTCTTACGGCCTTGGCGGCGCGAACCACATGCGCATGAACATCGCGACGTCGCGCAAGCTGGTCGAGCTCGCGCTGACCAACATGGCCAACGCGATGAAGAGCACCGGGACCTCGATGGTGTGACGACCCTCGAGCGCCTGGCCGACTGGAGTCGGCGCGGGACGATTACCGAAGAGCAACAGGAAACGCTCGCGGCGCTGGTGCGCCGCGAGCGTTTCTCTTTGTACCTGGAGCTGAACGCGCTCCTGTATCTGGGCGTGCTCTCAATCGCGGGCGGCGTCGGTTGGACGGTGCGGACGTATTTCACCAACCTCGGCGACGCGGCGATCATCCTGTCGCTCACGGGGATCCTTGCCGGCTGTTTCTATTACTGCGTCTCACGAGCGGATCCGTACTCATCCGAAGAAGTGGAATCGCCGACACTGGCCTTCGACTACGTGCTGTACCTGGCCTGCGTCGTTCTTGGCATCGAACTCGGTTACCTCGAAACGCGATTTGCGCTCCTGCGCGAGGCGTGGAATTACTACGTGCTGGCCTCGGCGGTGATCTACTTTAGCCTGGCCTATCGATTCGACAACCGCCTGGTCCTGTCGCTTGCGCTCTCGACACTGGCCGCGTGGTTTGGCCTGTCGCTGACGCTCTGGGGGTACGGGTCGGCCGACTCGCTAAGGCTGAGCGCGATTACCTACGGCCTGGTGGTGGGCGGCCTCGGCGCCGTGCTCCGTTACCGGGAGCTCAAGCCGCATTTCTTCGAGACCTACCTGCACCTGGCCGCCACCGTCCTCTTCGTGGCGTTGCTGTCTGGCGTGGACGATCCGCGTTTTCGATGGGTGTATCTCGCGGCCCTCGTCGGGCTTGGCGTGATCGCAATCCTTGGCGGCGTGCAGTACCGTCGCTTTGCGTTTGTCGGCTACGGCATCGTGTTTGCCTATCTTGGCATCAGCTTCAGGCTGCTCCTCGTGATCGGCAGCGCGACACTCGGGATGTTTTACGGCGTGGTGTCCGCCACCGCCGTGCTCGTGCTGCTGGTGTACCTGGCCCGCCAATTCGCGAGGGAAGATTGAGAATCTACACGTCGTCCGACGAGGAGAAGATCCGGACCAGCGGGCTGGTGCGGGAGTGGGCGCGCTCGGGGTTGATCGAGCCGGCGCAACTCTCCGCGATCGACGCGGAGCTGGGTACGGACCTCAGGCGCACCAACACCGTGCTCCGCATCGTCCTCTTCGTCTTCGCGGTGATCGTCCTCCAGGCCGCGCTCGGCCTGGTGCTGCTGCTGCTCGACCTGGACCGCCCGTGGTTCGTGGGCATGGCGGCGGTGGTGGCCGGGGCGGGCGCCGTCCTGCTCGGCGAGGGGCTGATCGCCCGTTTCCAGTTCTATCGATTCGGCGTTGAAGAGGCGTGTGCCGTCTGCGCCGTGGCGCTCGTGGCCGGGGGCGTCGCGGTGTTGTATGCGGCGGAGTCCCTGCAGTTCCCGGCGAAGTTGACGCTCGCGGTGGCCTCGGCGGCCGCCTTGGGCGTGTATGCCAGATATGGGTACTGTTATGCGGCGCTGGGCGCGATCGCCGGCGCTGCCGCGATTCCGTTCCTCTTCGAGGCGTCGATCACCGCCGTGCGCGTAGGGTCGGCCCTCACGCTGCTGGCCGCGTTTGTGGCGGCGCGATCCCTGCGCACCGTGACCGACGATGAACACCTCCACGACGAGTTCAACCTGCTGGAAGCGGCCGCCTGGCTGGGCATGTATCTCGTCCTGAACCTGCAGCTGTCGCCGGACATCTTCTGGCGCGCGCGAGACTATCCCAGGGCCTTTGTGCTCGCCACGCATGCGGCGATCTGGGTGCTGCCGATCACCGGCCTGGTGCTGGGCATCCGCGGCCGTCAGCGTTGGATGATCTGGGCCAACCTCGTGATGGCGCTGGCCACGCTGGCGACGAACAAGATGTACCTGGGTTGGCCGCGGTACTCCTGGGATCCGATTCTGCTCGGACTGTTGCTCATCGGCGTCGCCATCGGTGGCCGACGCTGGTTGTCGGCTGGACCCGGCGGCGAACGCTCCGGGTTCACGCCCCGCCGCATCTTGAGCTCGGAGAAGCAATCGCTGTCGATGGTGAGCACCGTGGCGGGCGCCGCACAACCAGTCCACGCCAGCACAGCCGCTCCCGACAAGTTCGAACCCGGCGGCGGATCGTCGGGGGGCGGAGGCGCGACCGGACGTTTCTGATTCGCCGAACGCCGCTCTGGGTGCGGCGTAACTGATAGAATCGGAAGCGGTTCGGTCTCATGAAGAAAATCCTGATCGCCAACCGCGGCGAGATCGCGGTGCGCATTATTCGCGCGTGCCGCGACATGGGAATTGCGACGGTCGCCGTCTATTCAGAATGCGATCGCGCCGCGTTGCACGTGCGCATGGCGGACGAAGCCTGGCCGGTTGGGCCGAGCCCGCCCCGCGAGAGCTACTTGCGGATTGACACCATCGTCGACGTCGCGAAACGATCGGGCGCCGACGCCGTGCATCCCGGTTACGGCTTCCTTGCGGAGAACGCCGGCTTCGCCGCCGCGTGCCGCGATGCCGGTCTCATCTTCATCGGCCCCTCGCCCGAAGCCATCACCTTGATGGGCAGCAAGACCGCGGCGCGACGGGCCGCGATCAAGGCCGGGGTGCCCGTGGTGCCCGGCACCGAAGAACCGCTCAGCGAGAAGGCCACTGACGGCGAGGTCCTAAGGGTGGCCGAGCGCATCGGCTATCCGTTGATGTTGAAGGCGGTGGTCGGCGGCGGCGGCAAGGGCATGCGCATGGTGGAGACACCGGCCGAATTGCCGGGGGCGCTCCGGGCCGCGCGATCGGAAGCGCAGTCGGCGTTTGGCGATGGCGCGGTCTACCTCGAGCGCCGCATCATCGCGCCGCGCCACATCGAGGTGCAGCTGCTTGGCGATCACCACGGCACGGTGTTGCCGTTTGTCGAGCGGGAGTGTTCGATCCAGCGCCGCCACCAGAAAGTGGTCGAAGAGAGCCCGTCGATGGCCGTCTCGCCGGAGCTTCGGCGCCGCATGACCGCGGCCGCGGCAGCCGTGGCCCGGACCGTCGGCTATACCAACGCCGGGACGATCGAGTTTCTCCTCGACACCGACGGCTCGTTCTACTTCCTCGAGATGAACACGCGCCTGCAGGTCGAGCATCCGATCACCGAGGCCGTGACCGGCGTTGACCTCGTGCAGTGGCAGATCCGCATCGCCCGCGGTGAGACCCTCACGCTGGACCCCGAGTCGCTGCTGACGCCGCGCGCGCACGCCATCGAATGCCGGATCTATGCAGAAGATCCCGCGAACGGGTTCCTGCCGTCCCCCGGCGTGATCCAGGGCCTGCGGGTGCCGAGCGGTCCGGGTGTTCGCGACGACTCCGGCGCCTACGAAGGCGGCGAAGTCCCGATCTACTACGACCCGATGATCTCCAAGCTGGTCACGTGGGGCGAGTCGCGCGAGCATGCGCTGCGGCGCATGAAGCGCGCACTCGCGGAGTACCAAGTGCGCGGCATCCGCACGACGATCCCGTTCTTCCAGTGGATCCTGAACGACGCCGATTTCGTGGCGGGGCGATTCGACACGACGTTTATCGATCGCAAGTTCAGCGCCCCTGGCAGCGGTTCGCTGCCGGCG
>JBDTMB010000353.1:0-6384 GCA_039934485.1 Vicinamibacterales bacterium | reverse complement strand
ACCAATGCCGCTGAGCGCCACTGGCATTTCCAGACATTTCTCTGTGCGCTCCGTGCGCTCCGTGGTTGACGGACGTTTACAGGATGTTCGTGGAGTCCAGCCGCACTGCCCAGTCCCGCCACGCTAACAACAAGTGGATTGACCGACTGAAGGTCAGCAAGCCGAGGAGTGGCACCTTCGCGCCTGCGCTTCGGCCGGCAGGCAAGAAGTGCCCTCCCGGAACTATCATCCAAGCATGCGGCTGAACTGGACCGAGATCGCGCGACTGGCCGCCGGATTGGGCGCGGTTCTCGGCGTGACGGGGATCTACACGCAGTGGCTGGGCGTCTCGAACACCACGACGGTCGCCCTGACGTTCCTGCTGATTGTGCTCGTCGTCGCCTCGACCTCGCGATTGTGGGTGGCGGCCGCCACCTCGGTGGGCGCCATGCTCAGTTTCAATTTCTTCTTCCTGCCGCCGGTCGGCACGTGGACCGTCACCGATCCGCAGAACTGGGTGGCGCTGTTCGCGTTCCTGGCGGTCAGCCTGGTGGCCACCAATTTGTCGTCACGAGCCCGCGCGCGCACGCGGGAGGCGGTGAGCCGGCGCGACGAGCTCGCCCGGCTCTTTGACCTCAGTCGTGAAGTGCTGCTCGCCACGGAAGGGCGCGAGGCGATCTCGACGCTCGCGCGATCCGTGGCGCGGCGCTTCGATCTGTCATACGTCGCGATTGCGCTGCCGCGTTCGGCCGGCTGGGAGCTCTTCGAAGCCGGCCCGCTGACCATCGCGCTCGACACCAACCAGTTGGCGATGGCGTTCGCCGGCGCCGAAAGCGGGCTCGAATTCGACGCCTACGAGCGCACCTACTCCGGTCACCGGACGATGACGGTGGGCGATCATGTGGTTCGGCTGGTGCCGCTTCGCGTCGGCACCAAGGCGATTGGCCTGCTGGCGGCCAACGGCCGGCCCGTGGAGCCCGGCACGCTAGACGCCCTCGCCGCGGTTGTGGCGATTGGCATCGAACGCGTGTCGCTGCTCGACGAACGGAAGGCCGCGGCAGTGGCGCGGCGCGGCGAAGAGTTGAAAACCGCGCTGCTCGCCTCCCTCGCCCACGATCTGCGAACGCCGCTCACGGCCATCCGCGTGGCGGCCAGCAACCTCCAGGCGCCGAATCTCGCTCCGGCGCATCAGCGCGAGCAGAGTGACCTCATTCTCGAGGAGGCGGAGCGGCTTGGGCGGCTGTTCGAAAATATTCTCGAGATGGCGCGCATCGATGCCGGGACCGTGGCGACGGAGTTCCGGTGGGCGCATCCGTCGGAGATCCTGACCGCGGCGCGCGACCAGGTCGAACGCGCCGTCCGCCATCACCCGCTCGAGATCGAGGTCGATCCCGATACGCCAGTGCGCCTCGATCCGCGGCTCACCGCGTCGGCGATCGCGCACGTGATCGAGAATGCGGCCCAGTATGCGCCGCCACAGACGGCGATCAGCGTGACGGCCGCGGTGACGGCCGAGGGCCTCACGGTCACCGTCCGCGACCGCGGGCCGGGCATCGCGCCGGCCGACCTGCCGCGCCTGTTCGATCGCTTCTATCGCGGCGCCACCGCAAAGGCTCATGGCTCCGGTACCGGAATGGGCCTCTCGATTTCGCGCGGCTTGCTGGCCGCCGAGAACGGCCGCATCTGGGGCGAGAACTGTCCCGACGGCGGAGCGCAGTTCACCATCGTCGTGCCGGCCGAGGCGAAGGCGTCATGAGCGCGCGCATCCTCCTCGTCGAGGACGAGGTCGCGATCCTGCGGACCCTGGGTCCCCTGCTGCAAACCCACGGCTACACGGTGGAGACCGCCGCCACCGGTCACGCGGCCTTGAAGATGGCCGCCGCCCAGCCGCCCGACTTGATCGTGCTCGACTTGGGATTGCCCGATCTCGATGGAACCGAGGTGTGCCGCCGCATCCGGGAGAGCTCGAAGGTGCCGATCCTGGTGTTGTCGGCGCGCGGCGGAGAGGCTGACAAGGTCCGCGCCCTCGACCTCGGGGCCGACGATTTCGTAACCAAGCCGTTTGGCCCGGAAGAACTGCTGGCGCGAATTCGCGTGGCCTTGCGGCGCGTGGCATCGGAGGCGGGGGAGGCCACGGGCAGCCTGCGGGCCGGCGACCTCACGATCGACTACGACCGTCGCCGCGTCTTGCGTGGGGACGAAGAGATCCGCCTCACGCCCAAGGAATTTGAGCTGCTGTCCTTGCTGGCGAAGAACCACGACCGGGTGCTGACGCACCGGGCGATTCTCAAGGCGGTGTGGGGACCAAACGCCGTAAACCAGCCGGAACACCTCTGGGCGCTCGTCGCGCAGTTGCGAAAGAAGATCGAACCTGACCCAGGAAAGCCGCAGTATCTGCTCAGCGAGCCGTGGGTCGGATACCGCTTCGCTACTGCTGACGCCTGACGCCCCCGCAGCCCGCTGGCTGAAGCCCGCAGCCCGTTTCTCAGGGTTTTTTCAGGAACCTTTTGTCCCGTTCTGAGGCGCAACTTCCTATCGTGGAAGTCATGACACGTGCAAGCCTCGCCCTCATCTTCGTGGTTGGACTGGCGCTGCCGGCTGCGGCGCAGGACCCCGCTCCCGCCCCGGCGCCGGCCCAGCAGCCGTCGAATCCCTTCGAGCACATCGTCTTCGGGGTTGCGCTTGAGGGGTTCTATCAATACAACTGGAACACCCCGTACGACCGCATCAACCTGCTGCGCGCGTACGATACGCGCGCGAACGTCTTTGGCATCCAGCAAGCCAGCGTGATCGTCGAGAGCGCGACCAAGGTGGACGAAGGCAAGCGTTTCGGCGCGCGCATCGATCTGCAGTTCGGCCAGGCTACGGAGACCGTCCAGGGTAGCGCCGCGAACGAACCGCGTCCCGACGTGTATCGCAACATCTGGCAGGCGTACGGCACGTATGTCTTCCCGGTGGGCCGCGGCCTGCAGACCGACTTCGGCAAGTTTGCGTCGGACCTCGGCTACGAGACCAACTACGCGAAGGACGACAACCAGTTCTCGCGCGCCTACCTCTTCAACTTCCTGCCGTTCTATCACTCGGGCCTGCGCCTCAGCCTGCCGGTCAGCGACAAGGTGACGGTGATGTACATGCTGACCAACGGCATCCAGCAGACCGAGGACTTCAACAACTTCAAGAGCAATCACTTCACGGCCATCGTCAAGCCCACGGGCAGCGTGTCGTGGACGACGAGCTACTACTTCGGACAGGAGCAGCCAGATAATGCTAAACCTGACGGCCCCGACGGCTTCTTCCGCGTGATCGAGAGCTACATCAGCTACACGGCCACGCCGAAGGCCAGCTTCGGAATCGACGCAAATTACGTGACCAACGAAGTGAATAAAGCCGACGCGGCCCTGTCGCTGCAAGGGGTCGGCGCGTATGCGCGCTACCAGGTCAGCGGTCCGTCGGCGTTCTCACTGCGTTACGAGCGGCTGGATGACCAGGGCCTGTTCGGCGGCATCGACCAGGTGCTGCAGGAAGCCACCGCGACCGCGGAGTACAAGTTCGCCGAAGGGTTCCTCGTGCGTGGTGAGTTCCGCCGCGACTGGTCGAACGAACCGTTCTTCACCACCAGCATCGCCGGCGAACTGCGCCCGCACCAGAACACGGCGCTCGTTGGTCTTGTGTGGTGGTTCGGCAACAAGCAAGGCGCCTGGTAGGAGGTTGACATGTTGCTCGTCGGGATGATCGTGCTTGGGCTCGTGACGTTTGCCGCGATGATCGGCTTCGTCACCTTTTGTGAACGGGTGTAGGTGAAACCATGACTCTGTTCTCGTTGTTGTTGAGTGTCGCAGCCTTCGTGTACCTGGTGTACGCCATGCTGCGCCCCGAACGTTTCTGAGGGCTGAAATGGGTACGGAATATATCGCCGTCGGTTTCACCATCCTGTTCACGGTCGTCACGAGCCTCGTGCTCGGGCGGTACATGTTCAAGGTATTTACCGGGAAGAGCACGCTGCTCGATCCGGTCCTGGTGCCCATCGAGAACCTCGTCCTCCGCTTGACGGGCGTCGATCCGAACGAGCAACAGGGCTGGAAGCAGTACTCGGTATCGCTGCTTGTGTCCAACATCGTCATGTGGCTGGCGACGTTCGCGATCGTGTCGATCCAGCACCTGCTGCCGCTCAATCCCGACGCCATCGCCGGCATGGAGCCGACGTTGTCGTTCAACACGATCTCGAGCTTCACGACGAACACCAACCTGCAGCACTACAGCGGTGAGACGGGTCTGTCGTACTTCTCGCAGATGTTCGTCATCACGTTCCTGCAGTTTGTGACCGCGGCCACCGGCGTCGCGGCCTGCATCGCGATCATCCGCGGGCTGGGCGGCAATCGTTTGACCCAGCTCGGGAGCTTCTATGTCGACATGACGCGCGCCACCGTGAGGGTCTTTCTGCCCCTGGCGCTCCTGGTCGGCACGGTCCTGATGTGGCAAGGCACACCGATGACGTTCGGAGGCGCCGTTCATGCGACGACGCTCGAGGGGCCGGAGCAGGTGATTGCGAGGGGCGTGGTCGCGCCGGAAGTGGCAATCAAGCAGTTGGGCACCAACGGCGGCGGCTACTTCGGGCCCAACTCCGCTCATCCCTACGAGAACCCGACGCCGCTCTCGAACCTCGTCGAGACCTGGTCGATCACCATCATCCCGATGGCGATGGTCTGGACGCTCGGCTACATGGTGAGCCGCCGCCGCCTCGCGGTGGTGATCTTCGCGACGATGCTGGCGATTTACATCCCGATGGTGATGTTCGCCGAGGTCCAGGAGTCCGGCGGGAACCCGGCGATTGCCGCGATGGGCGTCGATCAGTCCACCGGATCGATGGAGGGCAAGGAAGCGCGCTTCGGCGCCGGCCTGTCGGCGTTGTGGATGGTGACGACCACGGTGACGTCCAACGGCTCCGTCAATGCCATGCACGATTCAATGACGCCGCTCGGCGGCCTGATGCCGTTCGTCGGCATGTGGTTGAACAACATCTTCGGCGGCGTCGGCGTCGGCTTCATCAACATGCTGATCTTCGTCATCGTCGCGGTGTTCGTGGCGGGCATGATGATCGGGCGGACGCCGGAGTTCCTCGGCAAGAAGGTCGAGGGCAAGGAGATGAAGCTGGCCAGCCTCGCGCTGCTCTGGCATCCACTGGCGATCCTCGTCGGCACGGCCATCGCCTGCTATGTCTGGGCGACGACGGCTGACCCTGGGACGACGCTGGCGTGGCTCAAGAACCCCGGCGCGCACGGCTTTTCCGAGATGCTTTACGAGTTCTCGTCCGCGGCCGCGAACAACGGGTCCGGCTTCGAGGGCCTGGGCGACAACACGCCGTTCTGGAACATCTCGACGGGCCTGGTGATGTTGTTCTCGCGCTACATCCCAATCATCGCGCCGCTGGCGCTGGCGGGCGTGTTGGCGGCCAAGCCGATGGCGCCCGAAACGGCCGGATCGCTCAGCGCCGATAGCGCCACGTTCGGCTTCACCCTGTGGGCCGTCATCGTCGTGCTTGGCCTGCTGATGTTCATGCCGGTGGCGGTGCTTGGGCCTATCGCGGAACATCTGGCGATGCGGTAGGTGAAAAGTGAGAAGTGAGAAGTGAGAAGTGAGAAGTGAGAAGGCAGAGGCGATCATGTTGACCGAACTCAAGCGAGGCATTCTGTTCACCATCGTCACGATGGTGCTTCTTGGCGGCGGGTATCACGTCGTGCTGTGGGCCGTTGGGCAGGTGGTGTTCCCGGCGCAAGCCGAGGGCAGCCTGATTCGGCGCGCTGACGGCACGGTGGTTGGCTCGCGGTTGATTGCGCAGAAGTTCACCAAGCCGCAGTACTTCCAGCCGCGGCCCTCTGGCGTTGACTACAACGCCGCGTCGACGGGCGGCACGAACTACGGCCCGTCGAACCCGGATCACCTGAAAGCAGTGCAGGAACGGCTCGACGCGGTGACGAAGCAGGAAGGCGTGACCGCCAACCAGGTGCCGTCCGAGATGGTCACCGCCAGCGGCGCCGGCATGGATCCGCACATTCCGCCGGCGGCGGCGGAACTGCAGGCCGCGCGAGTGGCATCGGCGCGCGGCGTGCCCGTGGAGCGCGTGCGCGAATTGATTCACGCACACACGGAACCGCCCACATTTGGATTTCTTGGCCGGGCACGCGTCAACGTGCTCGAGCTCAACCTGGCACTCGACGCGGCGCTTAACAAGTAGGGCACCAAAGTAGGGCACCCCTTCAGGGGTGCCATGGGAACTTTATGTCTGAACATGCTCGCAAGATTTCGATTTGGGACGCCGGCATCATCACGCAGGCGATCGTCGATTCGGTCGTCAAGCTCGATCCGCGGGTCCAGATCAAGAACCCGGTGATGTTCATCGTCGAGGCC
>JBDTMB010000352.1:0-6401 GCA_039934485.1 Vicinamibacterales bacterium | reverse complement strand
CGCCGCATCGAAGCCGCGCCGGCGCGCGAAGCGGAGCTCGCCGCGCTGATGCGCGACTACGAGACGCTGCAGCAGTCCTATCGGGGCCTGCTCCAGAAAAAAGAGGAGTCGCAGATTTCCGCGAATCTCGAGCGGCGCCAGATTGGCGAGCAGTTCAAGATTCTCGACCCGGCCCGGCTGCCGGAGAGGCCGGCGAGCCCCGATCGGCCGCGCCTCTATCTGATCGCGCTGATCGCCGGCCTGGGCCTCGGTGTCGCGCTGGCCGCCGCGGTTGAGTACTTCGACAACACGCTGCGATCGGAAGCCGACGTGCGCGCGGCGCTGAATTTGGCGGTGCTGGCGACGATTCCCCAGATGCGCTCCACGCGGGCGTGGAGGTTCTCGAGATAGTCATGTATGAGCGCTACTACGGCCTCCAGGAACGGCCTTTTGACCTGTCACCCAACCCGCGTTTCCTGTGCTTCACGCCGCAGCACCGCGAGGCGCTCGTGCATCTCCAGTACGGGCTGAGCGGGCGTCCCGGCATCACGATGTTGATCGGCGAAGCAGGGACTGGCAAGACCACGCTGATTCGCGCCGCCCTCCAAGGGTCGAGCCCCTCATCGTCGATCGTCCACTTGTCGAATCCGACGCTGACGCGCGACGAGTTCTTCGAACTGCTGGCGTCGGGCTTCGGCTTCAGCCAGGCCGCCGGCCGGTCGAAGGTGCAGTTCCTGCGCGAACTCGAAGCGGCACTGTCGACCCCCGCCGATCCGGCGCCGGTGCTGGCGCTCGTGGTGGACGAAGCGCAGAGCGTGCCGTACGAACTGCTCGAAGAGATCCGGTTGCTGACCAACGTGGAGTCGTCGGGCGGCCGGTCCCTGGCGGTGGCGATCGTCGGCCAGCCCGAGCTGGCGGCGCGCCTGCAGGAGCCGCACCTGCGTCAACTGAAGCAACGCGTGGTCCTGCGGTGCGAATTGACGGCGCTCGACATCAAGGACACCGCGGCCTACATCTCGGCGCGGGTGAAAACCGCCGGTGGTGAAGCCGTCCGCCTGTTCTCGCGTGCGGCGGTGGCGGCCATTCACGAATTTTCGGGCGGCATCCCGCGCGTCATCAGCGTGATTTGCGATAACGCGCTCGTCAGCGGCTTCGCGGCCGACGAGCGACCGGTCAGTGCCAACCTGGTCAAGGAGGTGAGCCGCACGCTCGCCCTTATCCCGGCCAGGCCGCCGGTCGCGGCGGTCGCCGCGCCGGCCCAGCGGCCGCAACCGCTATCCCAGCCCCAACCCATGTTCAGCGGCTTCGCGCGTGCGCGCCGCTTCTCGTTCTTCTAACGGCAACCTTATGACCCGACTCAGCGAAGCCCTTCAGCGCGCGGCTCAAACCTCCGGATCGGCGGTGGGCCTCAGCGACCATCCGGCCGCCGCTCCCTGGGAATTCACCGCGGCAGAACCCGCGCCGGAACGACCGGTGGAACGATCGGCGGAACGATCGCTCGAACCAACGTCGGCACCAACGTCGCCCCCCTCGTCCACTCTCGCCTCGCGATTCAGTACTGAAGAGCGTTTCAAGGTGGTGGTGGGGACCGGTGCTGATACCGCGCTCGTTGAGCAATACCGTCACCTGGCCGCGATGCTGCATCACGCGCAAGGGGAGAGCGGGATTCGCAGCGTCATGATCACCAGCGCGCTGGCTTCGGAGGGCAAGACGCTGACCGCGGCCAACCTCGCGATGACCTTGAGCGAGTCGTACCAGCGCCGCGTGCTGCTGATCGATGCCGACCTGCGGCGGCCGCGGATCGCCGAGATGTTCGCCCTGCCGGCCGGCGAGGGCCTCACCGACAGCCTGGTCGCCACGGGCGGACGGCAATTGCCGGTACACCAGGTGTCGCCCACGTTGTGGGTGCTGACGGCCGGCCGCGCCCTGCCGGACCCGATGAGCACGCTGGTGTCGCCGGCGATGAAGCAGTTGCTCGATGAGGCGCGCGACGCCTTTGACTGGGTGGTGGTGGACACGCCGCCGGTCGCGATCCTGCCGGACGCCCACCTGCTGGCGTCGATGATCGACACCGCGCTGCTGGTCGTGAGCGCGCGCTCGACGCCGTACCCCATGGTCCGACGCGCGGTCGATGCGATCGGCGCGCCGCGGATTCTTGGCGCGGTGCTCAATCGCGCCGACAAGGCCAACCTGTCCGCCGGGTACGGCTACTACGGCGCGAAGAGGGCGTCACGTGTTTAGCAGGACCTGGCGCTCGCTGGTCCTCGTCGGTGGCGAGACCTCGCTGCTGTTTGCGGCGGTGATCGGCAGCAGCCTGCTGCTGGTCGGCCCGCACGCCTGGGAAGTGCTGGCGCGCGACAGCGGGATCCTGCGGGTCGCGCTGATCGTGTTGGTGTGCCAGGTGTGCCTGCACTATGGGGACCTCTACGATCTGCGCACCATCTCGGGTACGCCCGATCTCGCGGTGCGGCTGGTGCGTTGCATCGGCGCCACCTCGCTGATCCTCGGCGTCGCCTACTGGGTGTTTCCGCGATGGGTGATCGAGCGCGGCGTCTTCATGCTCTCGGCCTTGCTCGCGGTGGGCCTGGTGATCGGCTGGCGCTACGCGTTCGAGTGGAGCATGCTCCGGCTGGCGCCGCGGGAGCGCCTCTTGCTGGTCGGCACCAGCCCGGCCGCCGTGGTGCTGGCGCGCGAGTTGTTCGAACGCCGCCAGGAACTCGGCGTCGATATCGTCGGCTTCGTGGACGTCGATCCGAGCCGTGTCGGCGCGCCGGTGATCAACCCCGGCGTCATCGGCACCATCGCCGACATCCCGGCCCTCACTGCCAGCCTGAACGTCGATCGCGTGGTGGTGAGCCTGTCGGACGAGCGCGGCAAGATGCCGATGGGGCAGTTGCTCGACGTCCGGCTGCGCAGCGGGGTGCTGTTCGATCACCTGGCGTCGGTCTACGAGGAATACACCGGCAAGATTGCGCTCGAGAACCTGCGGCCAAGCTGGCTGCTGTTTTCGGCCGGCTTCAGGCGGACGCGCTGGCTGCGCTTCGGCAAGCGCGCCTTCGACCTCGCCGCCGCCGGGTGCGGCCTGGTGCTGGCCTCGCCGCTGATGCTCCTCGCGGCCGTCGTCGTCAAGCTTGAATCCTCGACGGATCCGGTGCTCTATCACCAGGAACGCGTCGGCCTCAACGGCCTGCCGTTCACGATCCACAAGTTCCGCACGATGCGGTCCGATGCGGAAGCCGCCACCGGGCCGGTGTGGAGCCGCGCCAACGATACCCGCGTGACGCGCGTCGGCCGCTTCATGCGCAAGACGCGGCTCGACGAGCTGCCGCAGTTGTGGAACGTGCTCCGCGGCGACATGAGCCTGATCGGTCCGCGCCCCGAGCGTCCGTCGTTTGTCGAGCAGCTCACCGCGCAGATCCCGTTCTATGGTCAGCGGCATGTCATCAAGCCGGGCCTCACCGGGTGGGCGCAGGTGCGCTACAGCTACGGCGCCAGCGTCGAAGATGCCGTCGAGAAGATGCAGTACGACCTCTACTACGTGAAGAACCTGTCGATGATGCTCGACCTGGTGATCGTGCTCGACACCATCAAGACCGTGGTCCTGCGAAGGGGCGCGCGATGAGCGGCATCGTCAATGCGATGAGCGTGGATGTGGAAGATTATTTCCAGGTCTCGGCGTTCGAAGGCGCGGTCTCGCGCGAGGACTGGAACACTTACGAGAGCCGCGTCGTTCGCAACACCCATAAGCTGCTCGAGGTCTTCCACGCGTCCGGCGTGCGCTCGACGTTTTTCGTGCTCGGGTGGGTCGCGAAACGGTTTCCGTCCCTCGTGTCTGAGATCGCGAAAGCCGGCCATGAGGTGGCGTCGCACGGCTTTCATCATCAACTGGCCTACGGCTTGACGGCCCACCAGTTCCGCCAGGACGTCCGCGCGGCGAAGGCGGTGATCGAGGATGCCGGCGGCCGGGTCGTCACCGGCTACCGCGCGCCAAGCTTTTCGATCATCAACTCGAACCTGTGGGCGCTCGATGTGCTGATCGACGAAGGCTACGTCTACGACGCCAGCATCTTCCCGATTCACCACGATCGCTATGGCATCCCCGACGCCGCGCGGCATCCCACGCGCATCGCCCGCGGCGCCAGGTCGATCCTCGAAGTGCCGGGGTCCACGGTCCGCGTCGGCCGGACCAACCTGCCGGTGGCCGGCGGCGGCTACTTCCGGCTGCTGCCGTATGGTTGGACCAAGTGGGGAATTGCGCGCGTCAACCGCGTTGACCGCGAACCGGTGGTGTTCTACCTCCACCCCTGGGAAATCGATCCGCAACAACCGCGATTGCCGTCGGGCCGCCTGACGCGGATCCGTCACTACACCGGCCTGGCCTCGACGCTGCAGCGGCTGCATCGGCTGGTCAAGGATTTTCGCTTCGATTCGATCGACGCGATGCTGGGTCTTCGCCCGGGGCTCGGACGGCATCAGGCCGAGGCGCACGCCATCGCGCGCAGGGAGTTGCTCCATGTGGTCAAGTAATCCGCCGGGCGAACCGATCACGATTACAACCGCCGCGGATCGCGACCGCCCGGAATGGACGGCGTTCGTCGAGACCCATCGCGACTCGATGGGCTATCACTCGTGGAAATGGCGAGAGGTCTTCGCCAACGCCTTTGGCCACGACTCGGTCTACCTCATCGCCCGCGAAAACCACGCGATAGTGGGCGTGCTGCCGCTCGTGCAAATCAAGAGCGTGCTGTTCGGCCGGACGCTGACCTCGCTGCCGTTCGTGAACTACGGCGGGGTGCTGGCGGATTGCGACGATGTGGCCCGGCAGCTGGTTGAGGCGGCGCAGGCCGAAGCCAGGGCACGCCGGTGCAGCCACGTTGAACTCCGCCACACCGACGCCCGTTTCCCCGACTTGCCGTGCAAGCAGCACAAGGTCTCGATGCGGGTTCAGCTCGAGCCGGATCTCTGGGACCGCATCGACAAGAAGGCGCGCAACCAGGTGCGCAAGGCGCAGAAGTCCGGCCTCACCGTCGAGCGCGGCGGCGGCGAGTTGATCCCGGAGTTCTACAGCGTGTTTGCGAGGAACATGCGTGACCTCGGCACGCCGGTGTATTCGCGCCGGCTGTTCGACGAAGTGCTCACCGCGTTTCCCGATCGCGCGCGCATCCACCTCGTACGGCTCGGCCGCGAGCCGGTGGCGGCGGGTATCACCTACACCGTTGGTGACGTGGCGCAACTGCCATGGGCGTCGTCGATCCGCAGCCACCACGCGCTTTGTCCCAATCACCTGTTGTACTGGGATGCCCTCGAATATGCCGCCGAGCGCAACTGCGCGGTGCTGGACCTGGGCCGCTCCACGCCGGGTGAGGGCACGTTCAAGTTCAAGGAACAGTGGAGCGCGCACGCCGTGCCGCTGCATTGGGAATACCTGATGACGACGCCCGGCGATCTGCCGAACGTCAGCCCGGCCAATCCGAAATTCCAGCTGGCCATCGCGCTCTGGCAGAAGCTTCCGCTCGCCGTCACGCTGCGGGTGGGTCCGATGATCGTCCGCGCGATCCCCTGACATCCTCATGTGCGCCTGGCCTTTGCGAATCACCGTCGCCATGGACCCGGAGCTGCCGCCGTTGGCGCGGCGCGGCGAACCGGTCGCGATTGGCGTGCCCTTACCCCGCGGACGCGCGCGGCGCTCCACCGAGTGGCTGTTGACCAACGCCAACGGCGACGCCGTGCCCGTGCAAAGCACCACGCTCGATCGATGGGGCGACGGATCGATCAGGTGGATGTTGCTGGAATTCCGCGCGGATGTTTGCGCGACCGGAGCGGCGGCCTATTTCCTGTCGGCGGCCACTCCCGGTTCGATGGTGGCCCCGGCCGGCCCGTTGTCCGTCCACCACGCCGGCGACGTCATCATCGTCGAGACCGGCGCGGCCGAGTTCCACGTGCCGCGAGCCGGCGGCGCGCTGCTGGCGCGCGCGATGGTCCACGGTGCAGTGGCTGTCGAGGGCGCGAGCCTCGAGGCCGAAGACCTGGATGGGCAGACGTGGTCCTTCGCCGTGAGGCGGACCACCGTTGAACGTACCGGCCCGTTGAGCGCCGTGCTGCGGCTCGACGGAGCACTGCAGAACCTGGCGGGCGAGGCCTGGCTCGACGTGATGGCGCGCCTCCAGTTCCACGCCGGCCTTGGTAGTACGCGCATTGAACTCACGGTCACCAACCCGCGGCCGGCGAAACATCCGGGGGGCCTGTGGGATCTTGGCGATCCCGGATCCGTGCTGATCAGGGATCTGTCGATCAGGTTCAATCGTGCCGGTGTGCCCACTGATGGCGCGGCCGGCTCGCTCGATCGGTCGCGGCCGCTCGCGCCGGCAGGCGACGAGTTCGCGGTGTATCAGGACTCGAGCGGCGGCGTCAACTGGCAGCAC
>JBDTMB010000351.1:0-6452 GCA_039934485.1 Vicinamibacterales bacterium | reverse complement strand
GTTCCTCACGAAGAAGTCCCAGCGGCGGCGGATCATGTAGGGCTCGTTGCCGAAGCCGTGGCCGCGGTTGGGCAGCATCAACAGCTCGAAGTCCTTGTTCGCCTTGATCAGCGCGTCCACCACCAGCAGCGTGTTGTTGGGCGGGACGTTGTTGTCCATGGTCCCGTGCGCCAGCAGGAGCTTGCCCTTCAGGTTCTTGGCGAAGTTCTGGTTAGCCTGGCTGTCGTAATTGCTCGTGCCATCGGGCTTCCTCTCGAGCAGCCCCTGCCACTTCTCGGCCCAGTCGTCTT
This sequence comes from Vicinamibacterales bacterium, assembly GCA_039934485.1. GTDB lineage: Bacteria > Acidobacteriota > Vicinamibacteria > Vicinamibacterales > UBA2999 > 12-FULL-67-14b. The sequence continues at coordinate 6,162 of JBDTMB010000351.1, read as the reverse complement.
CGTACACGCGGTTGTCGTGATTGCCGGCCTCGGACACGCCCGCCTTGAAGAAGTCCGGATAGTGGAACATCGCCGCGGCGGTGGCGAAGCCGCCGCCCGAGTGCCCCCAGATGCCGACGCGATCGATGTCGATCCACGGGAAGCGCTTCGCCAGTTCCTTCATGCCCGCGACCTGGTCGGGAATGGTGTTGTCGCCCATGTCGCCGAAATAGGCGGCGTGGAATTTCTTCGATCGCCACGGCGTGCCCATGCCGTCGATCTCGACGACGATGAAGCCGAGTTCGGCGAGCGCCTGCGAATCGCCGCGCGCCGGCGAAAAGGTGCGGCCGCCGACGCTGCCGGTCTGCGGGCCGGGATAGATGTGGTTGATGATCGGGTACCTCTTCGTGGCGTCGAAGTTGGCGGGCCGGTACATCAGGCCGTAGAGATCGTTGACGCCGCCGCGGTCCTTCACCGTGATCGGCATCGGCGGCTTCCACCCGGCGGCGAGGAGCCGCGAGATGTCCATTTTCTCGAGCGCCGCCACCAGCTTGCCGTTCGCGTCACGCAGCACCGACACCGAGGGGACATCCGGCTTCGAGTAGTTGTCGACGAAGAACTCACCCGACGGGGAGAGCGACAGGTCGTGATCGGCGTCTTCCGGCGTGAGCAGCGTGAGGCCTTTCCCGTCCATGCCGATCTTGTAGAAGTGGCGGAAGTAGGGATCGCGGCCCTTCTCGAAGCCCACGGCCTGGAAGTAGAGCAGGCGGTTCTTCTCGTCCACCCGCAGGAGCTGGGTGACGTTGCCGTCGCCGGTGGTGATCTGCGACTTGATGCGGCCGGTGGCCAGGTCATAGAGATAGAGATGGCCCCAGTTGTCGCGCTCCGAGAACCAGATGATCTCGTTGGAGTCGGGCAGGTAGCGCCAGTTGATGCGGCCGTTGCCCGATTCGAAGAACGTCTCGGCGCTTTCCGACATGATGTCGCGCACGGCGCCGGTGGCGGCGTCGGCGACGCGCAGCACTTCGTTCTTGTGATCGCGCGACGTCGAGACAAACGCGATCTGCGTGCCGGCCGGATGCCATTGCACGTCCCCCCACTCGCCGCCGCGGCACGTCACATCGTCACAAAGCGACGAGCGGTGCTGATCGGGGGGCATCTGGAAGCGCACCACCCTCGGCGTGTCGACGTCGATGACGACGCGCTGGATCATCGTGATCACGTCGTCGCCCGGCAGCGGGTACTTCCAGGCCTCGAGCTTCGGATGCCCGGTGGTCGTGCTGACCAGGTACATGTCGCCGGAGCCGCGCTGGTCCTGCTGGAAGGTGGCGATCTTCTTCGAGTCGGGCGACCACAACAGGATCGGGCGATCGCTGTGCGTCCACCCGGCGTTGTCGGTGGCGTAGGCGAAGTCCTTCACGCCGTCGGTGGTGAGCTGCGTATCCGCGCCGGTGGCGACGTCCTTCACCCAGAGGTTGTAGTCGCGGATGAACGCCGCGCGCTTGCCATCCGGGGACAGTACCGCGTTGGGTACAGTGGCCGGCGCCGGCGCCGCCGCGGCGCACTGCTTGCCCTGCACATCGCAGGTCCACCGCTTGGCCTCCGCGCTCACGGTAATCGACAGCCGATCGGCCGACCAGGTGAGCTGGTTGAAGGGCAGGCGTGCCGCGTCATAGGTCTTGCCCGCCGCGGTCGAGAGCGCCGCCGCCACTCGCACTTGGTCGAAGGCCGGCGCGCGTGTGCCGCGCGCCGCGTCGACGAGGATGAACTCGCTGCCGGTCGCGGCCTGGTTGCGATACCACAACCGCTCCTCGGGCAACCAGTTGGCGCGCACCGCGGCGTTGGCGACGAGCGGCGTCGTGTTGTACGACATCCACTTCTCAGCGCGGGCGTAGTCGTCGGCCGTGAATTGCCGGGCTCCGTCCGCACGCTGCTGCGCCGATCCGGGCGCAGTGGCGGCAAGGCCGATCACGAGGATGGCGAGGAGATGAATAGGGTTGCGGAAAGTTGTCATGCGCATGATGGAAAAGTATCGCATGGCCGATGGGTGTTTCAGTCGGCTACACTCCGAGGGATCGAGGCGATCCGGCGCCCCTAAAGGGGCGCCCTACGAGTTCATTGAGGTGTGTCGTGATTCGCAAGGGACTTTGCACTCTGACGGTTGTGGTGGCGGCGATGGCCCTGTGGCCGGGCGCGCAGGCTCAGGCGCCAACCGGGTTCGATCCGGGACTGTTTCGCGAAATGCAGTGGCGCAATATCGGCCCGCACCGCGCCAGCCGGACCGAGGCGATCGAAGGCGTGCCGGGCCAGCCGCATACCTTCTACATGGGTGTGGTCAACGGCGGGGTCTGGAAGACCACGGATGCCGGCCGCACCTGGGTGCCGATCTTCGACGATCAGCCCACGGGATCGATCGGCGCGATTGCCGTGGCGCCGTCAAATCCCAACATCATCTACGTCGGCACCGGCGAGCCGCAGCAGCGGCCCGACCTCGCCGCCGGCGACGGCATCTACAAGTCCGTCGACGCGGGCAAGACGTGGACGCACCTCGGACTGCGCGACACGCAGCAAACCGGCGAGATCATCGTCGATCCGACGAATCCGGAGCGGCTGTTTGTCGCGGCCCTGGGCCACCCCTACGGACCGAACGCCGAGCGCGGAGTCTTCCGTTCACTCGATGGCGGCAAGTCGTTCGAGAAAGTCTTGTACAAGGGCGAGGACACCGGCGCCGCCGACGTGATTTTCGACCCGTCCAATTCCAACATCCTGTTTGCCTCGCTCTGGCAGGCCCGGCAGGGGCCCTGGGAGAACGGCGACTTTCGCGGCCCGGGCAGTGGCCTCTACAAGTCCACCGACGGCGGGACGACATGGCGACCGATCGTCAAGGGACTGCCCACCTGGGAGGGCGAGCGCTTGGGCCGCATCGGGCTGGCGATTGCCCCGAGCCTGCCGTCGCGGATGTTCGCCACCGTCGATGCGGTGTCCAAGCTGGGCATCTACCGGTCGGACGACGCGGGCGAGAGCTGGTCCCTGGTCAACAGCGACCCGCGCGTGATCGCGCGTGGCAACGATGCCACTGACATTCGCGTGCATCCGAAGAACCCGGACATCGTCTTCGTCCCCACGATCGTAGTGTGGAAATCGACCGACGGCGGCAAGTCGTTCGTCGGCATTCGCGGGGCGCCCGGCGGCGATGACTACCAGCGCATGTGGATCAACCCGGACCACCCCGACATCATGGGGATGACCGCCGACCAGGGCGCGATCGTGTCGCTGAACAACGGCGAGACGTGGAGCAGCTGGTACAACCAGCCGACGGCGGCGTTCTATCACGTCGCCACCGACAACGCCTTTCCCTATCGCGTTTGCAGCGGCCAGCAGGAGAGCGGCTCGGTGTGCATCCAAAGCCGCGGCGATGCCGGGCAAATCACCTTCCGCGAGTGGTCCACAGTGGCGATCGAAGAATACGGCTACGCGGCGCCCGATCCGCTCGATCCCGACATCGTCTATGGCGGCAAGGTGTCGCGCTGGGATCGGCGCAGCGGGCAGGAGCAGAGCGTGGGGCCGAAGTTCGGGCGCGGCCCGGACTATCGCGTGGTGCGGACCATGCCATTGCTGTTTTCGCCGGTCAACCCGCGCAAGTTGTATTTCTCGTCGAACGTGCTCTGGCAGACCACCAATGGCGGCCAATCGTGGGATCAGATCAGTCCGGACCTGACGCGCAAGACCTGGGACGTGCCGAAGAACGTCGGCATCTACGCCGCGACGCCGGAAGCGCGGTCCACGCAACGGGGCGTCATCTACACCATCGCGCCGTCATACTCCGACGAGAACACGATCTGGGCCGGCACCGACGATGGGCTCATTCATCTCACGCGCGATGGCGGCAAGAACTGGCAGGACGTGACGCCGGCCGCGCTCACGCCGTGGGCCAAGGTCTCGATCATGGACGCGTCACACTTCGACGTGAACACCGCCTACGCCGCAATCAATACCTTCCGCCTCGACGACCTCCGGCCGCACATCTACCGGACCCGCGACGGCGGCAAGACCTGGGTCCACATCACGTCCGGCATCCCCGACGGCGGCGCCATCAACGTAGTGCGCGAAGATCCGAAGCGCAAGGGCCTGTTGTTTGCGGGCTCCGAACAGTCGGTGTTCGTGTCGTTCGACGATGGCGACCACTGGCAGTCGCTGCGCATCAACATGCCGGCGACGTCGGTGCGCGACCTGGTGATCAAGGACGACGACCTGGTCATCGGCACGCATGGGCGATCGTTCTGGATCCTGGACGACATCACGCCGCTCCGGCAGATGGCGGCGGCCACCGTGGCCGAGGACGCGCACCTGTTCGCGCCGCAAGAAGCGTGGCGGTTCCGGTGGAACAAGAACACCGATACGCCGTTGCCGCCCGACGAGCCGGCCGGCAAGAACCCGCCCGACGGCGCCATCATTCACTATTACCTCAAGGCTGCCGCACGCGGCCCGGTGACGCTCGAGGTCCTCGACGGCCAGGGCCACGCGGTCCGCAAGTACTCGAGCGAGGATCCGCCCGAGCCGCTGGTCGAGGGCCGCAATATCCCCGATTACTGGATTCGTCCGCACCAGCCGCTGCTGAAGACGGCGGGGCTGCACCGGTTCGTGTGGGACGTGCATCAGGAGCGTCCGTTGGTGAACAACTTCAGCTACCCGATCGCCGCGATTGCCGGCGACACGCCGCGCGTGCCGTTGGGAAGTTGGGCGTTGCCGGCCACCTACACCGTGAGGCTCACCGTCGACGGCAAGGCACAGACGCAGCCGCTGGTGGTGAAGATGGACCCGCGGGTCAAGGCATCGGCGGCGGATCTCAGGCTGCAATACGACACTTCGCGCGCGATCGACGGCGCGCTGCGCCGGGCGGCCGACGCGCTGCGGGAGATTCGCGCGACGACGCCAAAGACCGCGGCGCTCACCGCTCTCGAGCAGCGCATCACCGGCGCGGCTGCGCCGCTTGGCCAGTTGTTCGAGGCGGTGGAAATGTCGGACTCGGCGCCGGTGCCGGTGGCGATGGCCGCGTGGAAGGCGGCGTCGGCGACGCTCGAGGCGGCGTTGGCAGAATGGAAGAAGTGAAGCCCGGAAGAAATGAAGGCCGGGCCCAGGGGCCCGGCCTTCGCAAAAACGACTGCCTAGCTGTCGATCACTTGCCGATTAGCCAGGCCGCCAGGAAGCAGAAGTCCGAATACGGAGGCATCGTGGTCTCGCTTGCCACGATCCCCATGCTGGCGCTCGTGGGCTTTACGAACGGCAGCAGGGTGTCTGGCACTTCGCGGCCGGTGGCGTCGGCGCACTCGGCGAGCGTCGGCTTGGCATCCACCATGTAATCGAACAGCAACTCGGTGTGTTCGAGCCTGGTCGGATTGGCGCTGCGCGCGTCCGGTGTCGCGGCGCTGATCATCCACAGTTCAGCGGTTTCACCCGCGGCGACGCTGAGGTTCTGGGCTTCGGCGGCACTTGTCAGGTGAACCACCGTGTTGGCGCCCGGTTCGTTGGCGTAGTTGACGGCATCGGTTAATCGCTGGCGGTAGGTGCCAAACGACCAGACCTTGTGCGCGTCAGGATGCGCCGATGAGTTCTGCAGCTCGCCGCCACGAATCGAGACCGTGGCGGAGGCCCACTTTTCGACGTTGCCACGGAGACGCGTGCCGGGCGAGATGTCCCGCATCTGGGCCATCTCGGTGGCGTTGTTGATGACGCCATCCCGGGTCCCCGACACGATCTCGAGCGAGGTGTTTTCAAGCGAGCGGTACACGAAATCCGCCGGATTCGTGCCAATGAGCTGGGTGTCAAAGGCCTCCGGAACAACGCCAGGGAGCGGCGTCATACCGAAGGCCTTGGCGGCCAAGCTGCCGGCGCGCGCCATCAGGAACGGCACGTGCGTCATGTGGTGCATGCCGTGTTGACCGGGTGTGGCGACGAGGAACGAGCGGTCGGCGCGTTCGACGAATCCCATCATGCCGATGAACCGGATGTTGATTCGGCCGGTAGCGGCCGAAGCGGTGGAGGGCGTACCAAAGTGCACGCAAGCGGCGGCGGCGCCGAGCGTGGCTCGACTGACGAACTGACGACGATCCATTTTCCTGCTCCTGACGTGGGGGGCTATCGATCGGAGCCGTAAAGCACCAACGCACACCAAGCGCCGAGTCG
>JBDTMB010000350.1:0-6466 GCA_039934485.1 Vicinamibacterales bacterium | reverse complement strand
GACTGGTGTGCCCATTTGACAGAGTCATTCCATATCAACGAGGTGCGATTTCCCGTGTCCCTCTGAGGATGGCGGCAACGCGTCCGCGCGTTGCCCGACATCCGCGGAGGCCGCGACCGGCAACTCCAGTGGGCTTCGGGATTGGAGTTGGGATTAGAATTCGCCTTGATGCCGCGGACTTCCCTTGTCGTGGTCGCGATCGCGCTATGGGCACTGTCGGGCGAAGCGCAGCAGCCTCAACCCTTCACGGCCTCGTCCGACCTCATCGTGGTTCCGGCGGTCGTGGTCGACAAGAAGGGCGCGCTCATCCCTGGACTCACTCAATCCGATTTTCAGATCTTCGAAGACGGCAAGCCCGTGCCGATCGAAACCTTCGTCACCGCCGCACCCGTGGCCGCCGGCACCGAAGCGGGACGGTTCATCGTGATCGTCCTCGACAATCTGACGACACCACCCGAGATCGCTTACCGCGTGAAGGACATCGCCAGGAAATTCGTGGATCGCATGGGGCCCGCTGATGTGGCGACGGTGATCATGCTCAATGGCGGCAATTCAGCGTCGACCAACCTGCCGGGTTCGGTGCGCGCGGCCATCGACCGGTTCCGTCCTGCGATCGGCGACATGCCGATGGATGAGTTCCCGGGACGGGCCGCGGAGCATGGCCTCACGATGGTGAGTTCGTTGGCTCGACAGATGAACAAGTCGGCACATCCCCGCAAGGTAATGGTGTTCATCGGCAAGCCCGCGATCTTCAGTCCAAGTGAGCCGTCGGCATTCGGCAACCTTGAAACCGGGGACCCAACCAAGCCCGACATGAACAACGCCTGGTTCCAGGCCATTCGCGACACTGGCCGCAACAACGTGACGGTGTTTGCGATCGACCCCACGGGTCAGACCGGAAACTTCACCGACTGGGACAAAAGCTTCGCCGCGGAGACCGGCGGCAACGCGTGGAGCAACACCAACAACTTCAACGGCGCGGTCGATCGCATCTGGCAGGAGAGCGGCCACTACTATCTCCTGGGGTATGCGCCGCCGATCAACGACCACCGCGTGCACAAGATCGAGGTGAGGGTGAACGCGCCCGGCGCCACGGTTCGCGCCCGCCGCGCCCGCGGCTGAGGGCGAAAACCGGTTGACCGGTGTAATCAACTAATGTATTGATTAGTTGATTATGACGGACGCGGCACACCGACGCTTCAAGGATCGCCTCTACGGCCAATTCGCCCGGCTCGGCAAGGCGCTGGCGAACCCTCACCGGCTTGAACTGCTGGATCTCCTCGCCCAGAGCGAACGTACGGTGGAGTCGCTGGCGAAGGAAACGGGCAGGTCGCTCGCCAGCGCATCGCAGCACTTACAAGCGCTACGTCGAGCCGGCCTCGTCGACGGCCGCAAGCAAGGCCTCTTCGTGCACTACCGGCTGGCCGATCCCGGCGTCGCCGACCTCTGCGCGGCGGTCCGCTCGATCGCCGAGCGCCAGTTTGCCGAGTTGGACCGATTGGTTCGTGACCATTTCGGCGATCGTTCTGACCCGGAGCCCGTCGACATGGCGGAGCTGCTGCGTCGATCTCGCGCCCATGAAGTGGTCATCCTCGATGCGCGCCCAGCACACGAATACGCCGCGGGACATCTTGCCGGCGCGGTGTCCATGCCAATCGACGACCTGCAACGGCGGCTGCGCCAACTTCCCAAATCGAGGGCCTACGTCGCCTATTGCCGCGGACCGTACTGTGTCTACGCCGACCAGGCTGTTGCGCTGCTTCGAGCCAAGGGCCGCCGGGCGCGACGTCTGGCGGTGGGGTATCCGGAATGGCGGGCCGCCGGATTCCCCGTGGCGATCGGCGGAGGTTCTGGTGCTGCACCAAGCGCCTGATCAACAGGTGCGGACGGTGCGCCTGGGCCTCCAGGAGAACCTTGGACAGTTCGCCTTGCTGGTGCTGGTCAACGCCTTCGTCGGCGGCATGGTGGGCATGGAACGCAGCATCCTGCCGGCGATCGCCGAGCAGGAGTTCGGTCTGGCCGCCCGCTCCGCCATCCTGTCGTTCATCGTCGTCTTCGGCGTGGCGAAGGCTCTCACTAATTACGGCGCCGGCCGCTGGTCGGATCGGCTGGGGCGCAAGCGAATTCTCGTCGCGGGATGGCTGGTCGCGGCGCCGGTGCCGTTCCTCCTGATGTGGGCGCCCACCTGGAACTGGGTGCTGCTGGCCAATCTCCTCCTCGGCATCAGTCAAGGCCTCACCTGGTCGACGACCGTGATCATGAAGATCGACCTCGTCGGGCCGGCGCGGCGCGGCCTCGCGATGGGTCTCAACGAATTCGCCGGCTATGCGGCCGTCGCGGCCAGCGCGCTGGCGACGGGTTGGATCGCCACGACCTACGGCCTCAGGCCACAACCGTTTTATCTCGGTGTGGTCTTCGTCATCGCCGGCCTCGCGCTGTCGGCGCTGCTGGTTCGCGACACGACCCATCACGTGAGCCACGAAGTGGCAACGTCAGGCACGACGCCGGGAGCGGTCCTCACCCCGCGCGCGATCTTCTGGCGCACGACGTTATTCGATCGGAATCTGTCGAGCGTCAGCCAGGCCGGGCTCGTCAACAACCTCAACGACGGGATGGCCTGGGGCCTCTTCCCGATCGTGTTTGCCGCAGCCGGGATGAACCTGGGACAGGTGGGCATCTTGGCGGCGATCTACCCCGCCACGTGGGGCCTGGGACAACTCGTGACCGGCGCGCTCTCGGATCGGACCGGACGCAAACCGCTCATCGTCTGGGGGATGTGGACGCAGGCGATCGGGATCGGCGTCGTCACGGTGACGCAGGCCTTCGCCGGCTTTGTCCTCGGTGCGGTGTTGCTGGGGATCGGGACCGCGATGGTGTATCCGACCTTGTTGGCCGCGATCGGAGACGTCGCGCAGCCGTCGTGGCGCGCCTCGGCGGTTGGCGTCTACCGCCTGTGGCGTGACCTCGGCTACGCCGTTGGAGCACTGCTGGCCGGACTGACGGCCGACGCCTTTGGACTGCAGGCGGCGATGTGGCTCATTGCGACCTTGACCTTCATGTCGGGCGCACTGTCGGCGGTGCGCATGCGCGAAACACTCAATTCCTGATGGAGGTCTCAATGCGTTCGTGGAACGTCCCTCATTCTTGGTTGCTCATGACCACCCTTTCCCTCGTCGCGCTCATCGCGTGTGGCGGCTCGTCGCCTGGCGTCAGCCAGAACGAGCCGAAACCTGCTCAACCCGCCGCGAGTGCAAATGCACTCGCCGGCGCCTCCCCAGCCCCTGGCAGCGAGCGACTCGATCCCGATCCGCATCCCGAACTCGCCCACCTGACCGAGGTGACCACGGAATCACTGGTGCAGGGCATCACGAGTTACGTCGAGGCCGAGAGCATCCGGCAGGGCGGCGTGTTTCCCGTCAACGATGTGGAGCAAGGCACCTCGCTCGGGTTGACGTTGATGACCGTGCATCGCGAGCGTCTGAGCAAGTTAGCCGACGGACGATATTTTGCCTGCGCGGATTTCAAGGGACGCGACGGCCACACCTACGATGTTGATATCTTCATGCGACCGGACAGCACCGGATTGACGCCAGCTACCGTGATCGTGCACAAGCAGGATGGAAAACCTCGTTTCACCTGGGTCGAGCAGAACGGCACGTGGTCGCAGGCGCCCGTCGTAACCCCCTAACAAGAGGCTGGCCAATGCCGACAACACTCTTCATTCTGAATGACCCGCCCTATGGCACCGAACGTAGCTATAACGCCCTTCGTCTCGCGGGGTCGTTATCCAAGCGTGAGGGCGAGGAAGTGAAAGTCTTCCTCATTGGCGATGCGGCGAGCTGCGCCAAGAAGGATCAGAAAGTGCCGCAGGGGTACTACAACACGGAAGTCATGGTGCGAACCGTCAGCCAGCATGGCGGCGAGATTGGCGTGTGCGCCACGTGCATGGATGCCAGAGGCATCAGCGATGCCGAGTTAACCGACACCACCCACCGCAGCTCGCTGGACGAGCTGACGAATTGGGTGCAGTGGGCGGATCGCACGCTGGTGTTCTAGCAGCAACCTATGGCTGATTCAAAAACCATTCTCATTCTCGGTGGCGGCGTCGGCGGTATCGCCACCGCGAGGGCGCTCCGCAAGCGCCTGCCTCCGGCCCACCGTGTCGTGCTCGTTGATCGCGAGCGCGATCACGTGTTCGCGCCGTCACTGTTGTGGCTCATGGTCGGCCAGCGCACTGCTGACGCGATCACTCGTCCACTGGATCGCCTGGCGCGTAAAGGCATCGAGGTCTGCATCGGCAACGTGGAGCACATCGATCCTGACGGCCGAACGGTGACGGTCGGAGGCGACACCTTGTCCGCCGACTACCTGGTCATTACCCTTGGTGCTGACCTGTCCCCGGAGTTGATTCCCGGCCTCGCGCAGGCGGGCCACAACTTCTACACGCGCAGCGGTGCCGAATCTCTCTGGACCGCCCTTCAGACATTCCGTGCCGGCCGTCTCATCGTGCTCACCGCCGCGCCGGCCTACAAGTGTCCAGCCGCCCCGTACGAGGCTGCCATGCTGATCGATAGCTGGTTCCGCAAGCAAGGCCTTCGCGATCGCGTCCCGATCGAGGTCTATGCCGCCGAACCGGCGCCGATGGGCGTAGCGGGCCCCCACGTCTCGAACGCCGTGAAGGCGTTGCTCGCCGCGAAGGGGATCCCGTACCACCCGGAACACCAGGTGACGACCGTCGATGCTGACCGCAAGCGGCTCACCTTTGCCACCGGCACTCATGTCGACTTCGACCTGCTCGCGTACGTGCCGCCGCACCGCGCGCCGGCCGTGATTCGCGATAGTGGTTTGACGAGTGAGAGCGGCTGGATGTCCGTCGACCGCCACACGCTCCAGACGCGGTGGCCCAACGTTTACGCGATCGGGGATGTCGTCTCGATCCCGCTGGCGCTTGGGAAGCCGCTGCCAAAGGCGGGCGTGTTCGCAAACCAACAAGCCGGGGTCGTGGCAGAGAGCATCGCACAGGCGATCGCGGGCCAGCTCCCGTCAGCATGCTTTGATGGCCATGGCGACTGCTTCATTGAGATCGGCGGCGGCAAGGCGGGCTTGGGCGGCGGAGATTTTTACGCCGAACCGAAGCCGGTGGTGACGCTGCGTCAACCAAGCTGGCGCTGGCATCTCGGCAAGGTATGGGTCGAGAAGTCGTGGCTCTACACGAAGCTCTGAAAGTGCCGTGCGCGGCCAGCGCTGGGAAGGCAACGCGGAAGGCCAACCGGGCAAGGGCACGGCGACCCGCGAGTATGCGCCGCTGCTACGTGCGACGATCATCCAGGCTAAACATCGCGGCGAGTATCCGCCGCAGCCCGCCAACCCGAAGGGCGAAGTGCACGAAGACACCGGCATCTACAGCTACGACAGCGGCGCCAAGCGCATCAGGTTCCGCCAATTCCACGTCGAGGGATTCGTGGTCCACTACGTGCTGGAGCCGCAGACCACGCCGGGGACGTTCGTCTTCGTCAGCGAGGCGATCGAGAACATCCCGAGTGGTTATCGCAGCCGCGAAACACACGTGGTACTCGGCCCGGACGAGTTCGAGGAAGTGTTTGAACTGGCGGATCCGGGCAAAGAATTCCAGGTCTATTCCCGGACCCGGCTGAAACGCGTCCGCTAGCAGGCGGGCGGGTCACGTCAAACGCGGCGCGCCGACAGGCGGTACAGCACCGGCAGCACTAACAAGGTCAGGAGGGTCGACGACGCGATGCCACCGACCACGACGGTCGCCAGCGGCCGCTGGACCTCGGCCCCGGTGCCGGTGGCGAGCGCCATCGGCAGGAAACCCAGCGACGCCACCAGCGCCGTCATCAGGACCGGCCGCAGCCGTGCGAGGGCGCCGTTGAAGACCGCGTCATCGACCGACGCCCCTTCGGCGCGGAGACGATTGATGAAGGTCAACATCACCAGGCCATTCAGGACGGCCACCCCCGAGAGCGCGATGAACCCGACCGCGGCGGAGATCGAGAACGGAATGTCGCGCAGCCACAGCACCAGCACGCCGCCGGTCAGCGCCAGGGGCACGCCGCTGAAGACCAGTAACGCATCACGGGCGTTGCCGAAGGTCGCAAACAGCAGCGCAAAAATCAGCAACAGCGCCATCGGCACGACAACCTCGAGACGCCGCCGGGCCGAGATCAGCTGCTCGAACTGGCCGCCCCAGGCCGTCCAATATCCCGCCGGCACCGTGACGCCACTGGCGATGCGTTGTTCCGCGTCTTCCACGAACGAGCCAATGTCACGCCCGCGCACGTTGGCCGTGACAATGACCAGGCGCTTGCCGTTCTCACGGCTGATCTGGTTGGGGCCGACGGAGATCTCGAACTTCGCGATCGAACCGAGCGGCACGTAGTCGCGGGCGCGGCCGGCGGCCGGCAGCGGCACCGGCAAGCGGTCGAGGCCTTCGATGTCGGTCCGC
>JBDTMB010000349.1:0-6500 GCA_039934485.1 Vicinamibacterales bacterium | reverse complement strand
TACGCCGCGATGATGGAGAGCGGCAAGGACGTGCAGCAGTTCTCGTTCGATCGCTACGACACCTACGACTGGTACCTGAGCCTTGGCTCGCTCGCCAACGTCAACGCCAAATTCCTGCACGGCAAGATCCCGACCTGGAACGACTACGTGGCGCATCCCGACTACGACGCGTTCTGGAAGAACCAGACGATGGTGAAGGACCTGACGGAGGTGAAGGTGCCGACGCTGAACGTCGCGGGGTGGTGGGACCAGGAAGATTTCTACGGACCCGTCCGCATTTACGACGAGCTTGAGAAGCACGACACCAAGGGCCTCAACTATCTCGTGGTCGGTCCATGGCGGCACGGCGGCTGGTCGGGTGGCACCGGCGACGCGCTTGGCGCGATCAAATTTGGCAGCAACACGGCAGAGTATTTCCGCGACCAGGTGCAGGCGCCGTTCTTCGCGTATTTCCTGAAGGACAAAGGACAGCGGGACTTCCCCCAGGCGCTGACCTTCGAGACCGGCACCAATGAATGGAAGCGTTGGGACGCGTGGCCGCCGAAGAGCAAGACAGAGACGCGAGGCCTGTACTTCGGCGAGAACAAGTCGTTAGTCCTGAGCCAATCTGCTGGTGGGGGCAAACCTTCAGGTTTGCCCGAATTCGATGAGTTCCTTTCGGATCCGGCGCACCCGGTCCCTTACCGGCATCGTCCGATCCAGCCGACTTACTTCCCCGGCGGATCCAAGTGGTCCACCTGGCTCGTCGAAGATCAGCGCTTCGTTGACGATCGCCCGGACGTGCTCAGCTGGGAATCGGCGACGCTCGACACCGACGTCAGCATCGCGGGCGAAGTCGTGGCGCACCTCTTTGCGTCAACGACCGGGAGCGATGCAGATTGGATCGTCAAGTTGATCGACGTCTATCCCGAGAACAATCCGGACAACTGGGACCTCGCCGGCTTCCAGTTGATGGTGTCGAACGAAGTGTTCCGCGGGCGTTATCGCACGAGCTACGAGAAGCCGGAGCCGATCGAACCGAACAAGGTGCTCGAATACACGTGGAGCCTGCATACGCAGAATTACACATTCAAGAAGGGCCACCGCTTGATGGTGCAAGTGCAGAGCACGTGGTTCCCGATCATCGACCGCAACCCGCAGACGTTCGTGCCGAATATCTTCGCGGCCAGGGACCGCGACTTCAAGGCGGCGACGCACCGCGTCTACCGCACGGCGCAGTACCCGTCGCGCGTCGAGATTCCTGTCGTACACAACCAGTAGGAGGTCAAGATGAAGCGCATCATTCCCATCGTGCTCGTGGCGTCGGCGGTGTCAATTCCCGTGTGGGCACAAGGCGGACGCGGCGCCGAGACGCCGAAACCCGCGGCCCTGGAGCCGGGCGCCGCGCAGGCCGACGTCGACGAGGCCCTGCTGGCGGCGCTGGCCTCGCTGCGCGATCAGGCCACCGTCATCAAGTGGAAGGCCGACTTCACCTACGACACACTGCGGAAAGGCGCCAACGGCCTGGTGTGCTACGACCGATCGGGTTTCCCGCTCATGCAGCCGTTCGCGGTGCAGTGCACCAGCATGGCCAACCTGCCGCGCGAAGGGCAGAACATGAAGGCCGAGGCCACCGGCGATCGCGCCAAATCGGAGGCGATGCTCAAGGCGATGGAGCAGGACGGCACGCGGGCGAAGCCCGAGTTCGGCTCGGTGTGGTACCACGTGTCGGGCCAGGACAAGGATCACCTGGGCCAGCACGAGGTGACGATTGCCGTCCCGTTCGCAACCGCCGCCTCACTCGGGATCCCCGACAAGCGACGGAACGACGGTGTGTGGCTGATGAACGCGGGCACGTCCACGGCCCACATCATGATTCCGGGAAAGTAGTCAGGTGGTGACCGCCGACGCCTTCGAACGCCGGCGGGCGGGCCGCTCGCGCGCAATCAACTGGCGCAGCTTGATGTCCTCGCCCAGCATCAACAACGGCTGCGCTGCATCGTCGAGGAGATTGAAGAGCTCGCCGGCGTCGGAGCGGGCGTAGATGTTGTGGCCGTCGATGAAGAGCGTGACCGGCCCGCCGCCCTCGATCGCATCGTAGAGGCGCGTCTTGAACCGGGTCTTCAGCACCTGCAAGAGCCTGCGGATTCGCGACACGGTGAAGCCCTTGCGGCGCAGGTCCGCGAGCACCATCAACTCGAGCAATTCGATCGGCGTGTAGCGCCGCTCGGTGAAGCCGCCGGCTTCGGTCTTGTGCGACTCCACGGCCGGTGGAAAGAGCTTCCGCTGCGCCCACCACTGCAGCTGGCGCGCGGTCAGTCCCGTTAACTGGGCAACTTCGCGTGAACTGTAAAGTTTCTTGAGTTTCATGCCGGGAAGGAACTCCTTGCCGGGAAAGCGAAACTGGTCGGGAAGGCAATGCTAGTCGGGAGGGCAGTCCTTGTCGGGATCTCGCTGAGGTGGATTCTTCCCGACATTAATTCGCCTCCCGACAAGAATTCGCCTCCCGACGAGAAGTGCCGTCCCGCCAAGCAGCCCCCACCCGGCATGTTCCGTTACCCGTCCCCAAACTCCTCAAGGTGCGGCAAGTTCTCGGCCACTTCATCCGCCATTGTGGCGCCGTCGATGTCCTTCTGCGTCACGCCACCCTCTGAATGCGTCGAGTAGGTGAGGATCACGCGCTTGTAGTGGATGTCGATGTCCGGGTGATGATCGGCGTCCTCGGCGCCAGGCACGAGCGCGCTGACGAACAGCACGGCTTCGGGAAAATTCCGGAACACGAATTCCTTGCGGATGGTCTTGGCGTCGATCGCCCAGCCATCGAGGGCCTTGATGCGATCGGTGATTTCCGCGGGTGTCAGTAGGGCCATGGTGGTCGTTGCTCTCGAATCTCATCCAGTCGAACGCGCAGCCCGTCGAGGCGCGTCAGCGCCTCCATCCGACGGGCTCGAGCCGGCTCATCGTCACCGCGGCCAAACGCCTGCTCCGCCGTCAACCGATGATACGCCGCTTCGGCGCCCTGCAGCGCCTCGAGTGCCTGCTGGTGCGCGTGCTGCCAGCCCGTCCACCGGGCACGGGTGTCTTCTTCAGAAGTTGCCATGTCGGCCGGGAGCAAGCGTCACCAGCGCCGGGTCTGAGGCCTTGGTGAAGATCAGCTCCTTGACGAGCGCGGCCGTCAGCGGCGCCAGCAGCACGCCGTTTCGATAGTGCGCCGTGGCATAGACCAAGCCAGGCACGGCGCTCGACACGCCGATCATCGGCAGATCGTCGGGCCCGCGAGGGCGGAGTCCCACGCGCACCGAGGTCTGCGGCGCATCGGCCAGCGCCGGCACGAGCGCGGCGGCGGCGGCGCGAAGTCCGCGAACGCCTTCAAGGGTGAAGTCTTCGTCAAAGCCGACGTCTTCCACGGTGGCGCCGACGAGGACGGAGCCGTCGGGCCACGGCACCAGGTAGCCGCGCGATCCCCAGATGACGTGCCGCAACGACCCAGGCTCGAGCTGCAATTGCAGGAGCTGGCCTCGCACGGGCTTTACGGGAACCGGGTCCGCGCCATCGACGGTGATTTGCGACGACCAACTGCCCGCCGCCAGCACCACGCGGTCGGCGTCCCACTGCGACGTGGACGTCTCGACGCCGACGCGGCCAGCCGGCATGCTGTGGATGCGAATGGCGCCGGTCTCTGTCTTGAAGCGCGCGCCGTGGCGTTCGGCGGCGGCGGCCAGCGCGAGCGTCAGCGACGTGACCCCGACCAAGCCCTGGCCCGGGACGATCAGGGCGCCAAGCGCGGTGGATGAAATGAGCGGCTCGTGATCCTCGAACTGAAGCGGCGGCACCCACCGGGCCTCGATGCCGTCCTTGTACAGCGCCACGGACATCTCGCTCAGCCGATTGACGTCGGCGTCATCGAGCGCGACTTCGAGGGTGCCGTTGCGCTGGAAGATCACGTCGTGGCCGCTGTCGGCGCGCACGCGATCGATGAAGGGGTCGTAGAGCTCGAGACTTCTGCGGCCGAGGTCGCGAAGCGGGCTGTGCTCGTGGCCTTCGATGAACGGCGCCAGCACGCCGGCCGACGCGCGCGTGGCGCCCTGCCCGGGCTGCCGCGCCTCGATCACCTGCACGCGCGCGCCAGCGGCGGCCAACTCGTGAGCCACCGCACAACCCACGACGCCGGCGCCAACGACGATTACCGACGGGGAAGCCACGGGCAGATTATGCCGGGATGGCACTGCTTGTCGGGAGGGAAATCCTTGCCGGGAGGGCACTCCTTGTCGGGAGGTACTCTCGACGGAATTTCCCGACGGGAGGTGTCTTCCCGACGGGAAACAACTCCCGACCAGAATCACCTCCCGGCGATTTCGCCCTTGTCAGAACCCGAACGACGCGCCGATCTCGATCCGGCGCGCCTGGCCCGCCGACGTCGCCGTGCCGTAGTAGGGCGACTGGATGTTGCCGATGTAGGTGTTGTAGTTCACGTTGTTGAACAGGTTCGAAATCTGCGCGTAGAAGTCGATGCGGTAGCGCTGGTTCGCGCCGCCTTCCATCACCATGATCTGCGGGCCGTCGCCGCCGCCGGGACCGCCCGGGCCGCGCTGCGCCGCCGCGCCGCCGGGAGGCATGGGCATCGGCATGCCGCCAGGCCCCATCGGGCCGCCGCCGCCGCCGGCCTTGCCGAGCCCGATCGACTTGTTGAGCCGCAGGCTCGCATTGAGCTGCGTCGCGCCGCGCGCGCTGTTGCGGGCGACGCCGGCCGGGCGGTCGTTGAACACCGTGTCGCCGTTGCCGTCACGACCGGTGGTGATGGTGTAGGGCATCGCCGACGAGGCCTGCAGGTTGAAGCCGGCGCGGATGCCGCGTCCGATCGGCGTATTGACCATGAAGAATGCGCGGTGCCGCACGTCGCGCGCCGACGGGCCCCAATCGGCGTTCGGGTCGTTGCTGTTCGACGGCAGGCTGGTGGCGCTGTCCGCGAAATTGCGGACGCTGCCGAGCTGATACATCACGTTGGCGAAGATGCGTTTCTTGTCGTAGCGGATGTTGGCGTTCAGCGTCAGCCGATCGCTCGACTGCTTGCCGGTCGATTGCATCTCGGTGATGTTGCCCACCGCCGGATCGTGCCGCGCGCCGTCGATCGGGGCGTTGACGTTGATCGAGCGCAAGGTGCTGGTGCCGCGGTTCATCATGTAGTCGGCGCGGAACCCCATCCACTTGGTGATCGGCCGCTCGAGGCCGATCGAGACCTGCTGGATGATCGGCTGCGTGAGGTCGGCGGCGCGGATGATGCTCGCGGGCAGGCGATCGCCTGAATTGTCGCCCGCCGGGAAGCTCGGGTTCTGCACGATGACGTCAATCTGGTGCGTGCCGTCGACGCGAATCGTCTGCTCGTAGATGTTCGATTCGTACCAGTCGTAGAAGATGCCGTAGCCGCCGCGCACGACGGTGGCCTTCGTGGCGTTCCACGTGAAGGCGGCGCGCGGCGCGACGTTCCACTTGTCGTTCATCTGCGTCTGGATTTCCTGGCGCACGCCCAGGCTCACCGACAGCGTCTTCTTCGGCCGGAAGTCATCCTGCAGGAACCAGCCGCCCTTCACCTGGTTGTATTTCACCAGCGGGTTGCCGATGCGGATGCTGTAGGTGGCCGGTTGGCCCAACTGGAACGCCAGGTCGTTGGTGAACGTGTAGGTGCCGTTCGCGTTGGTCCGCTGGTTGCTGTCCCACCAGCCGGACTCGAACAACACGCCGGCGCGCATCGAGTGCTTGCGGCCGACAGTGAAGTCGAAATTCTGCGCCAGTTCAATCTCGCGGCTGTTACGCGTGCCCGCCTGGCCGGCGCCACCGGTGGTGAAGGCGTCGTTGACGCGAATGGTCGGATCGGTCGAGAGCGACGTATTGGTAGCGCTTGAGTTGACGAACTCGAACTTGAGCTCGCTGAAGACCTTCTTGGAGATCACCCGGGTGTTGCGCACGCGAAGCGTGTCGGTGTTGTTCTCGGTATCGAACGCGCGCGACGGCAAGTCGAAGTCGCCCACGCCCTGGTTGCCACGATCGTTGTTTCGCCGTGAATATTCGGCGTGCAGCTGGTTGCCGGCGCCCAGCAACTGGTCGACGCGGAAATTGGCGTTCATCCCGGCGGTGGTCTGCGTGGCCAGGCTGTTGATCTCACCGCTCGGTGGCCTGGCGACAATGGTCTTCGAGTCGTAGTTGTCGGTGCCATCCACCGACATTGAAATGCCGGTCTTGCCCTTGACCAGGGGGCCCTGATAGCTGACGTTGTATCGCCGGTTCTGCTGGGGCTCCTTGTCGGGCGCGAACGCGTTCTTGGCATTCAACGACTCGTCACCGAAGCCCGCGTTGGCGCGGCCGCGCCAGCCGCCAAGTCCGGGCTTGGTGATCACTTCCACCCGCACCATGCCCGCCTCGTGGTACTCCGCCGAGAACGAGTTGGTGTTGAAGCGGATCTGCTGGATCTGGTCTTTCGGCGGCAGCCGGCCGCCGCGGAAACCGTCGACGAAGATCTGCGCGCC
>JBDTMB010000348.1:0-6502 GCA_039934485.1 Vicinamibacterales bacterium | reverse complement strand
ATCTCGACCAGGTTGAAATTGACCGAGTACATATAGTTCAGCATCCCCAGGAAGAAACAGATCGGGATCAGGCGCTCCACGGCCCTGCTGTCCAGCGGATTCCGGGCCACGTTCAACAGCCACTGCGGCAGGGCCCACGGCCGTCCCATCGCGCCGATCCACATGCTGGCAGCCGACACGCCGACCGCGATCAACGCCAGCCTGAGTGAATTGTCGTTCGCATCGCTGAGATCGTAGGCGCCCTGGATGAGGTCCAGCAGCAGCCAGCCGACGTAACCGACGGCGATGAAGTTGTCGGCGTTCATCATCGTGTTCGAATACGTGATCGCCCGCATCGCGGGCACGAAGGCGATGCCCAGGGCGAGGATCGAGGCGGGCACGATGAGCGCGCCTTGGGGGGACGGCGCCTCGGGAAAGATCAGCAGGGCCGTCAGCAGCCCCAGCACGGTGGTGGCCAGGCCCAGCAGCGGACCGTATTTTTCACGAGCTGCGCTATCCATGGACCCGTCCACCTGCGGCTGCGGGCGCCGCGTCACGGACCGCTGACACCGTGGCCACCCGTTCAACCCACCGCTCGAGCATGAATACGCTCCACTTGCGGTACCACGTGTCGGTTGGCACCGGGCAACCGCGCTCGACTTGCGCGAACACGTCCCGCCACTCGCCGTCCAGCCACTGGTCGAACGGGAACTGGAAACAGCGCTTCGGTTGCTGGACCACCCACGCGGGTATCTCGGGCACGGCGTCGAGCAGCAGTTGTTTTCCGGGGCGCAAGCGCACGGCGGCCGGCATCACCGACACCGCGTCGATCAGGCCGCGATCGAGAAATGGCGTGCGGACCTCGAGGCCCCAGGCCATGCTCATGACATCGCTTTCACGGAGCAATTGATTGCGCACATACCGCGTCAGCTCCAGTCGGCTCACAGTATCTTCCGGTGCCAGGTCCGGCGGACCGTCGTCGTGGCCATCGTCGGCGTCCTCATCCGCATTCCCAGCGTAGCGCGCAGCCAGGGCCCGTGCCTCGGCCCGCGTGAAAATCCCTCGAAACGTGTCGTAGGCCGTCGTCAGGCCAGGCTGTTGCCCGAGCATATCGCCGATGCGGCGCCATCGCGGACCGATCGCCGCACGCTCGAGCAGGCGGCCGAGGTGGCGCCTCGCCGGACCGCTGCCACTCAACCAGCCGTCCCAGCGGGCGAGCCGGGGCACGTCCTGAAACGACCGGTAGCCGCCAAAGATTTCGTCGGCGCCAATCCCGGACAACGCCACCTTGAGGCCGCGTTCGCGCGCGAACCCTGCCACCGCGAACGTGTTCAAGCCATCGATGCTCGGTTGATCGGCGGCGCGGAGAAAGCTCGCGAACAGTGACTTGCCAGACGCCGCATCCACGGGATACTCCTCGTGTCGCGAGCCGAAGTGTGCGGCGGTGCGGCGGGCCGTCAGGCCCTCGTCGTTGGCGGAACCCGGCAACGACATCGAGAAGGTATGGACGTTGGTCCGTCCCGTGGCGCGGGCCAGCGCCAGCAGCGCCGTGGAGTCGATGCCCCCGCTCAGGAAGATGCCGACCGGAACGTCGCTCACGAAATGGTGCTCAACCGAATCGAGCAAGGCCGCGCGAGTCGAGGCGACGGCCTCGGCAACCGGCACGGGAGCCGGCGCAAACTGCAGGCTCCAGTACTTTTTGGTCTGCAACCGACCGAGGCGCCACAGCCCCACATGGCCGGCTTCCAGGCATCGGACCTTGCGCAGCAGGGTCCGCGGTTCGGGGACCGAACCCGTGCGGAAGTACTGATACACCGCTCGTGCATCCAGGTCACGCGGCACCAGTGGCGAGGCGAGCAGCGCCCGTACTTCCGAGGCGAAGACCAGCGGGCCGCCGTCGGCATGGTAATAAAGCGGCTTGATGCCGAACCGATCGCGCGCGAGCAGGCATGTCTGCTCCTGCTCGTCCCACAGCGCAAACGCAAACATGCCGCGAAACCGCTCGACACAGGCCTCACCGTACGCCTCGTAGGCCCGCAAGATGACTTCGGTGTCGCTCCCGCTGCGAAAGGCGGCGCCTTGTTGCTCGAGGGTGCGCCGGAGTTCGCGGAAGTTGTAGATCTCGCCGTTGAAGACGACGGCAAAGCGATGGTCGGGCGAGCGCATCGGCTGGCGCGCGCCGGGGCCGAGGTCGATGATCGACAGCCGAGTGTGCGCGAATCCCGCCAGGCCGCCCGGCGATTGCCACTGCCCCGCATCGTCGGGTCCGCGATGCCGCAACGCGCGCTGCATGGCATCGAGTTCGGGCCGCAGGTCGAGGCGGCCCGCGTCGGTGGTCAGGACGCCAGCGATGCCGCACATGGTGGTGAGGTGCGATGGTCCACGAACCATCGCCGCTTGCCGGCGCGGCTGGTCTGCAGATCGTCGACATAGACAAACCGCGCCCGCGACAGCGAGGGGTGGACCTGGGCGAGTCGTGCCCGGATGCGTGCTTCCATGGCCGGCCTGTCGGCGGCGGACGACACCAGCGAGATCTCGATACCCTCGTCGCGCAGGATCATCTGGATGTTGTAGACCGCATCTTCCTGGTGGATGCAGTGGAACACCGCCACGCTGTGAATCGCGTCGGCGCCGTCGAGCATGATCACGTCGTTGAGGCGCCCGCCCACCGCCTCGAAGCGCAGCACCTGCCCATGGGCCTGGCGGGTCGCCCCCACCAGCGTGTCGCCGACGCGGTAGCGAATGAGCGGAACGTAGCGTGGATAGAGGGACGTCAGCAACACCGGGTATTCGTCGGGCGCCTCGGGCTGCGACGGTTCGCACTCAACGTAATTGAGATCCGGGTACACCGCGAATGGCGAGGCGCCGTTCTTGAAGGCGACCTGCCCGAACTCCGCGCCGCCGTATTCCTGGACGACGCGGCAGCCGAACAGGTCCTCGAGCAGCGGGACCGTGTCTGGACGCGGCGGCGCTTCCGCGGTCGCCAGCACGAAGCGCACGCCGAGAGCGCGGAACCGCGCGCGATACGCGGTCGTGTAGCGAGCGAAGAGATCCAGGGCGGAGGCATATCCGATCACGCCCAACGGGCGGAACTGAATCAGCGATTCGGCGTAGGCTTCGCAGGACGCTCGATTCAGCCGGTAGGCGTCGACGCGGCGATAGCCCAGGAACGCGTCCGCCATCTTGCGCTTCAGGTGATTGACGGCGCCCATCCAGCCGGTGCCCAGCAGGTGCGCGTGGCCCCAGATGAGAAACAGCCGGCACCCTGGGCCGTAACCAAAGCCCTGCCATTCCGCCAGCTTGACGACGCGCATCAAGTCTCGCTCCGCCTGGTTCATCCCGATTCGCAGTGGCGTGCCGGTGGAGCCGGCGGTCCGCATCATCGACTCCGGCGGACCGGACCGGCGCAGGAATTCGTCGGGCCGGTCCTGAATGACTTGCCGCGACAGGACGGGGATCGCGGCGAGGTCCGCCCACGAACGAATCTCCGGGGGAGCCTGGCCCGCCTTCACGAGACCCCCATAATAGGGCAAGTCGCTGACGGCATCGGCCCAGGCGCGGCAGAGCGCATCGAGATTGAGGCGCGGCCAGTCGGCCGGATCGATGGCGGCCAGCCGCCGGCGGCGATTCGCCGCCGCTTCGAGTTGACGCCGCACGGTGCGGCCGGGAAGGGCGCTTCGCAACATGGGTCAGTCGGAACGGCCCAGCATTTCAGTAAACCACGCGTGCATCCGCTCCGCCCACGCCTCGGCCGAAAACGTGCTGGCCTGGCGCCGGCTGAATTGCCCCATCGACCGGAGGCTCGCGTGGTGTTCGTGCATCCACGTCATCGCCTCGGCGAGGGCCTGGACGTCGCCGGCCGGCACGAGTTGGCCGTTGTGCGGCGGGCGAAGCATGTCGTCAGCGGCCCCGCAGCGATCGGTGCAGATGAGCGGCAGGCCCGTCGCCGCGGCCTCGGCGATGGCGACGCCCCATGGCTCTTCCAGGCTCGGCATGATGAAGACGCCATGCTCGGAGAACACCTTCGGCAGGCGGCTCGGCTGCACGTAGCCAAGGTCGTGCACGCCGTCCACGCCGACGAAGCGGTGGGCTTCCGGACCTGAACCGCAGACGGAGATCGGCCAGGGCGCACTGACCGAGGAGCGATACACGCGATACGCGTCGAGCAGGACGCCAAGGCCCTTCTCGGGAACATAGCGGCCGGCGAACAGAAAGCGCTGCGGCCATGCCGACGCCCCTTCCAGCGCCTTGTTCCCTTGCGTTTCAAAGTTCGCGAAGTCGAACCCGTACAGCCCCGTCCGGATCTTTTCGTCGGGCGTGCCCATCTGGCTTGCCAATTCCCGGCTGCGGTTTCCCGCCACGATGACGCCGTCCATCCGGTGGATGAAGCGGCGCAGGCGGATCCGGTTGACCTGCTGCCGCCACGAGCCGGTCCACTGGGTGTCCATCCCGAGCACGAACTTCGCCGATTGCAAGCCGGCAAGACGCGTCAGCTGGCGATAGGGCCGATAGAACCAGCCACACAACAGGACGATGTCCGGCTTTTGCGCCTGGACCAGGCGCGCGATCGTCTCGCCATTCGCGTCTTTGGCCGGCAGCTTGATGTTGGGAATCCCGCCCAGCAGTTCCTCCTGCGACGGCACGTCGCGAAAATCCAGGTGCACGACGAACAGCTCGGTCCCCCCCCGCCGCGCCAGCGCCTGGAGACACGAGGCGAAGTAGCCCTGCATGCCCGCCCAGCAAACGACGACCCGCTGTGCCGGTATCTTGCGTCGAGGCAGCCCTGGCTCCAGGGTTCGAGCGCCCCCGATATCCAGCGCGTCTCGCTGGTCGAGGAAGGCCTGGCCCCAGAGTTCGAGGGCCACCGATATCCACAGCGTCTCGCTTGCGGCGCGCGGCTGCGAGGGCAGCGCCTTCCACTGGCGCCACACGGCGTCCGCCTGCACCAGCCCTCGGCGCGCCATGCCCGGCAGCAGGCGATCTTCCATCAGCGCCTCGAACCGTTTGTCGGCGAAGTAATCCGTCAGCGGCAGGCTGAAGCCCGATTTCTTCCTGTAGACGAACGTGTCGTCGAAGGTCCGGCGCGCGACCTCCTTCAAGACCACTTTGGTGCCCCGCATGCCGGCGTCGCGCCATGCGACCTTGTCGCTGACCAGGCACTGAATCGGCAATGAGCGCGCCAGCGACACGATGTCTCGATCGAGATACGGCACCCGGTTCTCCACCGAATGCGCCATCGTCATCTTGTCCTGGCGAACGAGCAGATCGACCAGGTAGGTCTGCATCTCGTACTTGAGGCAGTTGCTCACGTGGCTCGAGCGGCCTTCGCCGAACAACTCGCGACGACGGACCATCGCGGGCTCGAAGTTCGCCTCGGGCCGCAGCTGCAGCACTTCTTGCGGTCGCTGGAACAGCGAGGCGGCGATGAAGGTGTCCACCGGATGGCCGCCGAATTGCCGCTCGAGCCGATACCCCATCGACGGCGCCAGTTTCAAGAGACCAAGCCAGGGCGAGACCTTGGGACGGAGGCCGGCGTAGTAGAAACGCGTGTAGCCGCCGAAGACTTCGTCGGCGCCCTCGCCGCTCAGGAGCACGGTGACCAGGTCGCGGGATTTTTGTCCGAGCAGCCAGATGCCCAGCGAGTTGGGGTGGCTCATCGGCTGATCCATGTGCCACGTCGCCTTGTCGAGGGTGTCGAAAAAAAAGCGCGGAGTGAAGCGGAACCGATGGCTGTCGGCCTGCGCGGCGCCAACGGCGACCGACACCCAGCGCTCTTCAGAGACCAGCGGATCGTCGAACACCACCGAGAAGGTGTCCATGTCGGCGTCCAGCCCCGCGCGCGCCAGCACGCTGACCAGCGACGAGTCGATGCCGCCCGAGAGCTGGCAACCCACCTTGACATCGCTCAACAGTTGCGACGACACACTCTTCTTCAGCGCCGCATCGAGTCGATCGACGGCTTCGGCCAGCGGCAGGTCGGGGCGGTCGAGATCCGGCACTTCCCAATAGCGGCGCACCGTGGCGCCGCTCGCGGTCACCCGCACCGCGTGGCCGGGGCGCAGCTGCTGGACATTTTTCAAGAGCGAGCGTTCGCCAGACACGTAGCGGAACGCCAGGTACTCGTCGACGACCGCCGGATCGATCTCGGCGCAAAACGCCGGGTGCGACAGGAAGGCCTTGGCCTCCGAGGCAAAGAGCAGCGCCGAGCCGGCGATCGTCCAGTAGAACGGCTTGACGCCAAGGTGATCGCGCACCAGGTGCAACTCGCGCGCGCGCAGATCGACGATCACGATCGCGAACATGCCGTTCAGGCGCTCGAGCATGCCGTCGAGGCCGAACTTCTCGTAGAGGTAGAGGATGACCTCGGTGTCGGTGCGGCTATGAAAGCGGAACCCCGACGCCTCGAGTTCCCTGGTGTAGTCAAACGCGTTGTAGATCTCGCCGTTGAAGGCGATGATCACCGACCCGTCGGCGTTGGCCATCGGCTGGTGGCCCATCTCGGACAGGTCGAGAATCTTGAGGC
>JBDTMB010000347.1:0-6511 GCA_039934485.1 Vicinamibacterales bacterium | reverse complement strand
CGGTGACGACCGAGACCACCGCGGGGTCGTCGGCGAACGCTCATTGGCGCAACAACCTGTTCCTCGGCCAGGGCACGGTGCCGGCGATCTTCAGCGTCAACACCAGCACGAGTTACAGCTCGTCGGACTACAACGGCTTCGGTCCGAATCCCGGCGCCGCGGTCTCGTTCCAATGGAACGTCGGCGCGCCTCCCGCCGCGGAAGAGGCGGCACCGCCAAGCCGTGCCGCCGGGTACGCGACGTTGGCCGACTATTCGAAGGCCACCGGGCAGGATCAACACAGCATCACGCTCGACTACGACACCTTCGTAAACGTGCCAAAGCTCGATCGCGATCCGAAGAAGGTTCAGCGACTCTATGATTTCAGGACACTCGACTTTGGGTTGAAGCCGGGCTCGGCGGCGATCGATCGAGGCGTCGCATTGCCGAACGTCAACGACGGCTTCATGGGCAAGGCGCCGGACCTCGGGGCACTCGAAGCCGATCAACCGGTGCCGACTTACGGTCCACGGACCGCGGCGCGGCTGGCGCAGAATCCGCTCATCACGGTCGACAGCTCGCCCTCGCTCGGCGGCAATGTCAACGGCCCGACGGTCATCCGCGTCCCCGACTGGGTTGAGCGTCCGTTGGGCCGCTACTACATGTACTTCGCCAATCACATGGGCACCTTCATCCGGTTGGCGTACGCGGATGCGGTCACCGGCCCATGGCGCATCTACGAGCCCGGCGTGCTCGATGTCCGCGACACCGCCTTCTACCGCCCGCAGCCGGATCCGAAGGAGACGATGGCCAACTTCTACACGCACGTCGCGTCACCGGAGATCTTCGTCGACACCGCGCGCAAGCGGCTGGTGATGTGGGTCCACGGCTGGTGGACCAACGGCGAGCGGTGGCCGGGCGATCCCGCCGAGGCGGAAGCGTGGGCGAGGCAGAAGGGCTATAGCCAATATACGCAGGCGACCGAGTCGGCTGACGGCATTCACTTCGAAGCTCGCCCCGCGATTACCAGGCAGAGCTACCTGCGGGTCTTTCAATACGACGGCTACTATTACGGCCTGACCCGTCTTGGCCGGTTGGCACGCTCCAGGGATCCGTTCGCCAGCTTCGAGCTCGGCCCGAATCCATTTCGCGATGGTGTCGACGCGGGCAAGGTCCGCCACGTCGCACTGGTCGTGCGTGGGAACCGATTGAACGTGTTCTTCACCGCGATCGGCGATGCGCCGGAACGCGTGATGCTGTCGACGATTGACCTGGGCACCGATTGGACGAACTGGCGCGCCTCGACGCCGGTGCTGGTGTTGCAGCCCGAAGCCAGCTACGAATGCGCGGACCTGGCGAAGGCGCCGTCGGCGGCCGGAGATGTCGAGGGCAGAGTTCGCCAGCTCCGCGATCCTTTTGTGCTTGAAGATGGCGGCGAGTCTTTCCTGTTCTACTCGACCTGCGGTGAACAGGGCATCGCTGCGGCGACGCTTAAGCTCTTGAAGTAGTCTAAGCGCCATCATGCACCGACGAGACTTTCTGCAGCTCTCCGCCCTTGCCGCGATCCAGACCGTGGCGCCCCGCGCCGGCACCAGCCAGGAAGACCGGCTCAAGGACATCGAGGCCGTGGTCAACGCCAGGATGGCCGAATATCACGTTCCTGGCGTGGCCCTCGGCATCATCAAGGCCGGCCGCCTCGAGACACGCGTGTTCGGCGTCACCAGCGTCGATAATCCGCAGCCGATCACGAACGACACCGTGTTTCCCATCATGTCGATCACCAAGACGGTGGGCGCGACGGCGATTATGCGGCTGGTGCAGGACGGCAAGTTGGACGTCACGGCGCCGGTGCAGCGCTACCTGCCTGACTTTCGCGTCAAGGACGAATCGGCCTCGCGCGCGGTGACGGTCGCGCATCTGCTGTCGCAGACACCAGGATGGGAAGGGCAGCTGCCAACCGACGACCGGGGCGCTGAAACGCTCGCACACTTCACGAGCGGCCTCAAGGATCTGCCACAGCTCGCGGCCCCAGGCGAAGTATGGAGCTACAACAACGCCGGCTTTGGCGTCGCCGGACGCATCATCGAAGTCGTCACCGGCAAGACCATCCACGACGCGTTGCGCGAACTGGTGTTCGCGCCGCTCGATCTCACGCACGCGTTTACGCAGACGGGGACGGCGATGACCCATCGTTTCGCCGTCGCCCATCGGCAACAACAGTCCGGCCAGACCGAGGTCATTCGTCCATTCGAGTTGCCGCTCAACGTCGTCGCCGGCGGCGGCGCGATGAGTATTGCCAACCTCATACGCTATGCGCAGTTTCATCTGCAGGGCGGGATCGTGGGCGGCAAGCCGGTGTTGAGTTCCGCGCTTGCGCAACAAATGCGAACTGCTTACGTCAAGAAAAACGGCACCACCGATGAAATGGGACTGGGATGGCATCTCCGCCGTTTGAACGGCGTGCTGACCGCCGCACAGGGTGGGACTGGCAGCGGCCACTGCCTGCACGTGCAATTCGTTCCGGATCGCGACCTGGCGTTTGCAATCCTGACCAACCACGCCGAAGGGTGGCGGCTGGTCCAGCATGTGGAACGGAAGATTCTCGAGAGCTACGAGAAGCTGGCGGTGTCGCCGAGCCAGGCGACCGGTGGCAACCGTGGCGTCAGCGAAGACATGCGCGTGCACGCCACGCCCCTCGCCAGGCAGCCGGCACTCGACCAGTATGCCGTCAAGTACGAGCGGCCACCGATCACGAGCTACGACCTTCGGGTCGAAGGCGGCGCGCTGCGAAGTGGAACGGCGCCGGGTTCGAGCTACGTGTTCTACGGCCCCGACGTGGCCTATGTCGCTTCAGAAGATGGCACGGGCGGCGGCTACGTGGGCATGCCCGTCGAGTTCCTCCGCAATGCCGCGGGCGTCATCGGCTGGATCCGCGTGAACGGGCGAATTGCCAGAAAAACCTAAACGGTAGCGGCCCTGTAGATTTCAGCGGGGGCTAAAGCCCCCGCTCTCCAGTCGCTATTTCAGGCTGACCTTCTGCACGCGCCAGTTGGTCATCTCGCCGACCAGCAGTTCGTTCTCGTTGCGGCAGTCGATGGAGTTGGCCCCGGCACCAGCACCTGCGGCACCAGCACCCGCCCCGGCGCCTCCCCGTCCCGCGCCTTTCCTGCATTGCGTCACCGCTCCGTGGACAGTACGATGCCCGCGGAGGCCTCGCCGATGTTTGAATCCAGCACGCTATTGCAGTCGCTCCGCACCACCGGGCGAGAACTCCTTGCCACGGTGCCAGACCTGGCGATGGCCCTGGTACTGCTGATCGCCGGCTGGCTGGTGGCCAAGCTGATGCGGCGCCTCGCCCTCCGCCTCCTGCGCGCGGCGCGCGTGGACGAACTGGCCGAGCGCCTCGGCTTCGAGGACTTCCTCGTCCAGGGCGGCGTCGAAGCCACCACGGTCACCCTGATCGCCGGCGCCATCTACTGGCTGATCCTGGCCGGCGTCTTCTTCACGCTGCTCGATGCGCTCGGCCTGCGCGCCGCCGGTCTGCTGCTCGAACGTCTCGTCTCGTTCATCCCCAACCTCCTCCTGGCGGTCGGTGTCCTCGTGTTCGGGTCGCTCCTGGCGCGCATCATCGGCGCCCTCGTGTTCAGCAACATCGGCAGTTCGGCCGCCGAACCGGTGGGGGCGCTGGCGCGCTACGCGCTCCTGGTGTTCGTGTTCGTGATGGCCGCTGAACAGCTGGCGATTCGCACCGATGTCCTGGTGTCCGCGTTTCAAATTGCGTTTGCGGCCGTCTGCCTCGCCGCTGCATTGGCGTTCGGGCTGGGTGGACGAGACTGGGCCGAGAAGGTTATTAGCAGATACACTCGCAAATAGATGATCATCGACTGCCACACACACCTCAACAACTACGAGGACGAGACGGTCCCCGCGCTTCCAGTCTGTCTCGACCGGTTGCAGACGGCGATGCGCCGCAACCGCATTGACGTGGCGTTGGTGCTGACGTCGTACAAGGTCGTGCCCGGCCGGCCCTCGACGCGCGCCGTGGTCGAGGTGACCCGGCACCTGCCCAACATCCACGTCGTAGCCGGGATTTCCTGGACGCATTTTTCCCCGGCCACCGTCGACGAACTTCGCAGCTTGCTCGAGGCCGGCGAGATCAAGGGGCTGAAGCTCTATCCGGGATACGAGCCGTTCTACCCGGCGGACCCGAAGCTCGAGCCGGCGTATCGGCTGGCCGAGGAATTTGACGTGCCGGTGATGATCCACACTGGCGACACCTACGCGCCCACCGGCAAGGTGAAGTATTCCCACCCGCTGCATGTGGATGAAGTGGCCGTCGATTATCCCAAGGTGAAGTTCGTGATCTGCCACCTGGGCAATCCGTGGTTCCGCGACTGCATGGAGGTGGTCTACAAGAACGACAACGTCTACACCGATTTCTCGGGCCTCACGCTCGGCCAGTTCACCGATCGGTTCGAGGCGTACATGCGCCAGCAATTGAAAGAGATGATTCTGTGGGGGGTCAACCCGAACAAGATCCTGTATGGAACCGACTGGCCCCTCGCGCCGATGGAGTCGTACGTGCAGTTTGTGGAAGAACTCAAGCTGCCGGCCCGCGATAAGGACCTGATGTGCTTCGAGAACGCCTCCAAGCTCTTCAAGCTCGACGTCCAACCGAGGGCGATGGAGCTCGGGTCCTTCTTCAGGCGGATTTGACCCGGGCGGGCAGGCGCCACAGCAGCGGCAGTCCCACCAGCGATACCAGCGCCATCACCAGGAACGCGGTCCCATAACCGGCGACGCCAACCAGCTTGCCGACGGCGAAGGCGGATCCCGATTCGCAGACGTTGGTGCCCGACATGTAGGTGCTCAGTTGCGTGGCCCCAAGCCGCGCGTCGGTCTGATCCATGAAGAGCGCGTACGACGCCGTGGTGAAGGCACCAATCAGGAAATAGAGCAGGGCCAGCAGCCCCAAAGGCAGCCATCCCGGCGCAGTCACACTCAATTGCGACAGGACCGCAATCGTGACCACCATCAAGACGAGCACGCTGCCGACGGTTCGCCGGCGCTCGAGGTGGTCGGCGAGGGTGCCGGCGGCCAGGGCGGCCAGGATCAGCGCGCCGACGATGGGCAGGAAGAGAAAGCCGCCGATTTGCGCCGAACTGAAGCCGCGATCGAGCAGGTACGGCCCCACCAGGATACCGACTGCTTCGAAGCCGGCGCCGCCGATAATCGCAAATCCCAGCACCAGCCACGTGCTTCGCGCTCGCAGGACTTCACCGAGGGCCAGCAGAAAGACGGCGCGGCGCCCGCCGATGCTGGCGCCGGCATCGGCGCCGGCCACGCCTTCGAGCGCGCCCGCGACGCCGAGCACGGCGAGCGACGACCAAATGGCGCCGACCAGCATGAGCATCATCGCCGTGTCGCCGATCCACGACGCGACGAGGAGCGCGCCGCCGCCAAAGAGCGCGCGGCCGGTCAGCATGCCCACCTGCATCCAGGCATTGATCGAGCCGCGATGTTCGGGTGCCACGATGGCGACGGCGTAGGCGTCGACCGAGACGTCCTGCAGCGCCGCCGTCACCGCGTGCAGGATCAGGAAGACGCTGACGACGCCAAATTCGGCCTTCCAGTCGAACCTGAGCGTGATGAGCAGGAGCAATCCCATCAGCAACTGGCACGACGCAATCCAGGCCCGCAGCGGCCATCGCGGGGATCGCAAGACGTCGATGAACGGGGCACCCAGGAACTTGAGCGCCCACGGCAGGACCAGCACGCTCAGCAAGCCCGTGATTTCCTCGACGCCGAGCCCGGCGGCCCGCAGTTTCGTTGGCAGCGCCCACCACAGAAACCCGATCGGGGCGCCCTCGCTGAAGTAGAGGGCCGCAAACAGGACCTTGCGACGGAGGGGGTGCCTCACACCTGGCGCGGCCCGTCGCCGTTGTCGTAGTGGACCGTGTAGAGGTCGGTGCGCCGGTCCTCCCAGTTGAGCACGGTCCCCTTGCGCCGCTGGCGACGCAGCATCTCGAGGTCGACTTCCGCGAAGATCACGGTTTCAATGTTCGCCTGGCACTCCGAGGCCACGCCGTCACGATTGAAGTAGAAATCCGAAGGCGTCAGGATCGCCGACTGCGCGTAGTGGATGTCGGCGTGCTCGACCTCGGGCAGGTTGCCGACGCATCCCGACAGCACCACGTAGACCGGGTTTTCCACCGCCCGCGCCTGCGCGCAGTAGCGCACCCGGAGGTAGTCGTTGCGCTCGTCGGTGTTGAATGGCACGAAGAGCATTTGCGCACCCTGGTCGAAAGCGATACGCGCCAACTCGGGAAACTCCACGTCGTAGCCGGTGAGGATCGCGATCTTGCCGCGGTCGGTGTCAAACGCCTGCATCCGCTCGCCGGGTTGCACGCCCCACCACCGCCGCTCGTGAGGTGTGATGTGCAGCTTGCGCTGCTTGTCGACGGCGCCGTCGCGGTGGAACAGGTAGGCCGTGTTGTACAGCCGGTCGCCGTCCTGCTCGAACTGGCTGCCG
>JBDTMB010000346.1:0-6518 GCA_039934485.1 Vicinamibacterales bacterium | reverse complement strand
GTCATCTGGCGTTCATCTTCGGCCCTGGGACATGGCCTCTGCGTAATCTGCGTCATCTGCGGCTAAACTCATCCGCGTCAGATGATCCACCGCATCCGCACCATCGACGCCCACGCCGCCGGCGAACCGCTTCGTCTCATCATCGACGGCCTGCCCTCCCCGGAAGGCAAGACGATGCTCGACAAGCGCGCGTGGGCGCAGAAGCGGCTTGACCACCTGCGGCGGTCGCTGATGCACGAACCGCGCGGCCATACCGACATGTACGGGGCCATCCTGACCGAGGCCGTGACGCCCGGCGCCAACGCCGGCCTCCTCTTCATGCACAACGAAGGCTGGAGCACGATGTGCGGCCACGGCATTATCGCGGTCACCACCATCGCGCTCGAACGCGAGTTGATTTTCGCGAACGGCGACCTCAAGTTCGATACCCCGGCGGGCCTGGTGGAAGCGCGCGCGAAGGTGACGAAGAAGGGCGCCGAGACCCGCGTCTCGTCGGTGGCGTTTCGCAACGTGCCGTCCTTTGTGTTCGAACCCTCGGTGCCGATCGCCCTCGCCGGCCGGAAAGTCCCCGTGGACATCGCCTTCGGCGGCGCCTTCTACGCCATTGTCGACGCGGAGGCCGCGGGCCTGCCCCTCGACGTCGAACACCTGCCCGAGCTGCGCCGGGTGGGCATGTTGATCGCCAGAGAAGTGGAGCGCGTGCGGCGGGTGGTACACCCGGACGATCCGGGCCTGGAAGGGATCTACGGCACGATCTTCACCGCGCCGGCGCAATTACCCGATGCGCACCTGCGCAACGTCACCATCTTTGCGGATGCCGAGGTCGATCGTTCACCCTGCGGCACCGGCACGGCCGCGGTGATGGCCGTCCTCGACGAGATGGGATTGCTGCCGGGTGACGCGCCCTTCGTGCACGAGAGCGTCGTCGGCACCACCTTCCGCGGCCGCGTCCTCGCCCGCACGCGGGTGGGCGACCACGCCGCGATCGTCCCTGAGATCGAAGGCAGCGCCTGGATTACCGGCGAACACACCTTCCTCATCGACGGCGACGACCCGCTGAAGGCCGGCTTCAGGCTCTAACCCGAAGCCCTAAGCCCTTACTTCGTCGCGGGGAGCTTGCCTAAGTCGATCTTCTCCGCGAACGTGTGGAGCGCCTTGATGTTGTCGAGGTGATCGCCTTCGATCGAGACCATGAAGCGCTTGTTGACCAGCATGTTGAGCTCGCCGCGCCCATCGGTCTTGGTCCACTTCTCGAAGCCGGGATTGCCGGCGACGGTCGTCGCCTTCTCGTAGCCGTCCTCGGTTTCCCGGCTGAAGCCACTCGCCATCATCATCGTCCACGGCGCGATCAGCATTTGCGAGAATCCGGTGTCGATGACCTTGACCTGGACCTCGGTGTCGCCTTTCTTGTATTCGGTCTCGGCCTGCGCGAACGGCAGCGGGGATGTCATGCGCTCGCCCTTGAGCTCGCCCATTTCCCAGCCCGACATCTTCGGCAGCGCGCCCTTCAGCGTGTCGGTCGACGCCAGCTCCACGGGTTTGCCGTCCGGTCCCTTGCCGCTCAACGCGTTGGCCATGCCCTGCATGGCCTTGGCCATCTCGGCGCCGCCGTCGGCCTGCGCGGTCTTGGCGGCTTCCTTCACGGCTTCAGCTGCCTTCTTCGTATCCGCGGCCATTTGCTCGGCCTGCTTCTCGGCTTCGGACTTGCCACACGCGACGGTGGCGATGGTGGCGATGATGATGAGGGCGCCCAATAGTCTTCGCATCTGAACCTCTTATAAGCCGATGGCGAGTCCGTCCTTGCGGAGATCCGATCCGCCCATCAGGACTCCCGTTTGTTGGTCGATTCTAATCGCTTGATAGCCGCCCACCTGGCCGCGTCCATCGATGATGAGGTGGCCGCGCGCGGCGAGTTCGTCTCGCACCGGCGCGATCACGCCGCTCTCGAGCGCGAACTCGGCGCCCATGTGGCGGGCCCGGGGCGCATCGCCGGCTTCCTGGACGTGCAAGCCGAAGTCCACGAAGTTGGCCACCATCTGCGCGTGGGCCTGCGCCTGGTTGTCGCCGCCCATCACGCCGAAGGCCGCCCACGGTTTGCCGGCCTTGAGGATCATCGCCGGCACCAGCGTGTGCAGGGGACGCTTGTGCGGCGCGATCTGATTGGGATGCCCGGCCTGCAAAGTGAAGCCGGCGCCACGATTCTGCAGCGTCACGCCGGTCTCGCCGGCGACAAAGCCCGCGCCGAAGCTGCCGAACAGCGACTGGATGAAGGAGATGACGGTGCCGTGACCATCGGCCGCGGTCAGGTAGACGGTGTCGCCCAGGTCGCGCCGCGCGAAATCGCCGGCGGCGTAACCGCGCGCCGCTTGCCGCATGTTGATCCCCTTGCGCCGCATCGCCGCGTAGTCTTTCGAGATCAGCATCTTGAGCGTGCCGGCATCCATGAAGTCGCGATCGGCGAGATGCGCGCCGCGGTCGGCAAACGCGATTTTCTTCGCCTCGGCCACCACGTGCAGGTAATCCGCCGAGTTGTGGCCCATGCCGGCGATGTCAAACCCTTCCATGATGTTCAACATCTCGAGCGCCACGAAGCCTTG
The DNA here is from genome assembly GCA_039934485.1 of Vicinamibacterales bacterium. Lineage (GTDB taxonomy): Bacteria > Acidobacteriota > Vicinamibacteria > Vicinamibacterales > UBA2999 > 12-FULL-67-14b. The sequence continues at coordinate 3,921 of JBDTMB010000346.1, read as the reverse complement.
CGTGCTGGGCGGCATCTCGAGCAGGTCGTAGCTGCGGTAGTTGGTGCGGATCGGCTCCACCCAATCGGCGCGGTGTTCCGCGAAATCACGCAGGTCCAGCAAGCCGTTTCGGGCCTGGAGGTCCGCCACGATCGCGCGCGCCAGGGCGCCTTCATAGAACGCCGACGGTCCTTCGTTGGCGATCGTCTCCAGCGTCCGCGCCAGGCGGGGATTGGCGAAGATCTCGCCGTGCAGCGGCGGGCGGCCCTCGGGAAGAAAGGTGGCCGCGGTTGCCGGATCCAGGGCAAGGCGCGCCGCGCAGTTCGCCCACTCGGCGGCCATCAACTCCGCCACCGGGAAGCCTTCGCGCGCGAGCTCAATTGCCGGCGCAATCGCCTGCGCAAGCGAGATCGTGCCGAAGCGCGTCAGCAGCTGGCTCCAGCCTTCGACGACGCCCGGCACGTCAACGGCGAGCGGCCCTTCGCCTGGCATCTGCTGCTGGCCGCGGCGGGCAAACTCTTCGGGCGTGGCGCGGTGCGCCGAACGGCCCGTCGAGTCGAGACCGATCACGCTGTGGCTGTTGCCGTCGTACACAATCGCCAGCAGGTCGCCGCCGATCCCGTTCATGCTGGGCTCAATCACCGCCAGCACGGCGGCGGCGGTGACGGCGGCATCGATCGCGTTGCCGCCGGACTGCAGCGCCTTGAGCCCCGCGGACGACGCCAGGGATTGGCTGGTCGCGATCATCCCATGCCGGCCCACCGCCGGAGAACGCGTGCCGTGAATTTTTCCCGACGGGCGATCACCAGACATGAGGGGCATTCTATGCTTCAGCACCGCTAAAGCGGTGCCCTACGACTGGCATTGGGATAGCTTCTGAACGCTTGTTCAAGTGCGGCGGTATACTTCGATTCATGGCCATCCGGGACCGCGTGGCGCGCCTCATTGATGAGATGCCGCGCGGGCCGCAATTCCCCTCCCAAGGCGCCACGCTGTTCGCCGATCTCGAGCGGCGCGAAACCCGCGTTGCCTACACGCCGCGTTCAGTGACCCGCGCGGTTCTGGCCGGTCGCGGCGCGAACATGTATTACCTGTATCGCCTGCTGGACGAGACGCTCTCGCCGCTCAGCCCGGATATTCCGCTGATCTTCGGTTCGGGCTTGCTGACGGGCCTGGTGCCGAGCGCCGCCCGCGGCAACTGCACGTCGTGGTCGCCGGAGTCGGGCGTGCTGCTGGATTCCAACGCCGGCGACTACTTCCCGTCGTTCCTCCGCATGAACGGCTTCGATCACCTCGTCCTCTACGGCAAGGCCGCGGCGTGGACGCTGCTGATGATCCGCGAAGGCGTGGTGACGTTTGAAGAGGCCGCGCCGTATGTCGGCATGGACAACCTCGACATGCGCGACGCGATCGCGCGCGACATGGGCGGCACGTGGCGGCGCAACATGGCGATGGCCAACATCACCCGCGCCGGTGAGAACCTCGTGCTCACCAGCGGCATCATGGCCGGCCCCAAGGCGATCTATGCGCGTGGCGGTCCCGGCGCGAAGATGGGTTCGCTCGGCCTCAAGGCGATCGTCACCATCGCGCCGACGCGTGAGTTCCCGACGGCGCAGCCTTACAAGCCGTACAACCGCCACATCGCCCAGAAGCTGCTGGCGACTTCGGTGGTCAAGAACGCGCTCTCCACCAAGGGCACACCGTTCCTCTACAAACCCAGCCGCCTGCTCGGCGCGATGGGCACGAAGAACAATCAAGAGACGACGTGGACCGAAGGGCTTGATGCGGAACACTTCGACGAGTTCCGGCCGGGGATGGAGGGCTGCTTCCGCTGTCCCGTCAATTGCCGTCCCCTGAACGACCTGCATGTGGAAGGCGGCGACAAGTACAACAAGGGCGATGGCCCCGAGTACGTGACGCTGGGAAAGTTCGGGCCGAACCTCGGCATCGATAGCGTCGCCTCCGTCATTCGCCTCAACAACATCTGCAACGACCTGGGCTTCGACACGGCCTCCACCGGATCCGCGCTCGGGTGGGCGCTCGAGCTCTACCAGCGCGGCCTCATCACCACCGCGCACACCGGTGGCATCGAGTTGAAGTGGGGTGATGCCGGGACCATCGAGAAGTTGCTGTTCATGATGGCCACGCGCGAGGGATTTGGCGACGTCCTCGCCGACAGCACGCGCGCGGTCGAGAAGGGGCACTATCCGGCCGAGGCGATCAAGTATCGGATCGCGGTGAAGGGCCTGGGCCAGAGCGATCCGCACGACGCGCGCATTCTCAAGGCCTTTGCGCTCGGCCTGGCCGTGGCGACGCGCGGCATGGACCACCTGCGCAATCGCGCCACGCTCGAGATCAACGCCAAGATCAACGACAACCCCGAGTTCAAGACCTCGCTCTACGGCGGCCCGGTGAGCGCCGAGCCGAACAGTTACGTGGACAAGGAACGCGCCGTCCGCAAGTGCGAGGACATCTACGCCGTCGGCGATTCGGTGGGCATGTGCCGGTTCACGACGAAGCTGTTCAACAGCCCGTCGTTGCCGGGGCTCGAAGAGTTCCAGCAGCAACTCGCCAACGTCACCGGCCTGCAGTTCTCGCTCGATGAGCTCGAGCGCTGCGGCCGCAACGTGATGGGCGTGGAGCGGATGATCAACCATCGCCTCGGCGTGCGCCGCAGCGACGACACCCTGCCGGACCGCTGGTTCGACGAGCCCAACCCCGGCGGGCCCTACAAGGGCGAATTCATCGATCGGGGCGAATTCGAGCGGATGCTGTCGCGCTTCTACGAGTTGTCGCAACTCACCCAGGAGGGCGTGCCGCAGGAGGCATGGCGAAAAGAGCTCGCCGCCGCTCTCGGCACCAAGTGATGTCGGTCACCGTCAATTTCCCGGCGTCGCTGCAACCGCTCACCGGCCACACACTGGTGGTGACTGAAGCGGTGGTCAACGTGGCCCAACTCGTGAACGCCCTGGACCGCCTGGCCCCAGGCCTGGCCGATCGCCTCGACGACCCGCTCTACAACATCGCCGTGAACGACGAACTGCTGCTGCACAACGTCGACAAGCATCCGCTGTCCGACGGCGACGTGATCGAAGTCGTCCCGACGATCGCGGGTGGATAAGCGCTTCGTACGCCAACCGCGTACGTCAACCGCGGACGTCAACCGCGGACGTCAACCGCGGAGCACACGGAGAACACGGAGAAGTCTTTTCACCGGCTTGCCCGGCATTTTTGAATGTCTACTCCGTGCCCTCCGTGTTCTCCGTGGTTCGCGTCTTTCACGGTGGTTAGCGTGTTGGGCTGTTCGTGCGGTAGAGTTCCGCGATGGGTCGCGCCGTAGGGGCAAACGTTCGCCGCAAGGATGGTGACGCCAAGGTTACCGGGGCGGCGCGGTACATCGACGACCTGGCGTTCCCCGGCATGCTGTTCGGGGCGACCATTCGCTCTACCATTCCCAACGGCGAGATCATCGGCAAGCGCCTCACGCTCGGCGACGGCTTCATCGTCGCCGACTTCACCGATATCCCCGGCCGCAACTTCGTCGCGCTCATCGACGAGGACCAGCCGTGCCTGGCGGAACGGTTCGTCCGCCACGCCGCCGAACCGATCCTGCTCGTCGCCCATGCCGATCGACATCGGCTCTTCGGCGTCGAGCAGCACGTCGCGATCGACTACCGCGCCGGCGCGCCGCTTTACGATCCGGAGGCATCGACGGTCTGCTTCAAGGAGATCTCGATCAACAAGGGCGACCTCGCGCGCGGCTTTCGCGAGGCCGATCGGGTGATCGAAGGCGAGTACCGCACCGGCCACCAGGAGCAGCTCTACATCGAGACCAATGGTGTTATTGCGGTGCCGGGTGCCGGGGTGCCGGGTGCCGACGGCATTACGGTCTACGGCTCGCTGCAGTGCCCGTACTACGTGCACAAGGCGCTGGTGGTGTTG
>JBDTMB010000345.1:0-6528 GCA_039934485.1 Vicinamibacterales bacterium | reverse complement strand
ACCAGGCCGTGGACGTGGAAGAGCGGCATCACGCACAGCGAGACGTCCTTCGCCGTCAGCGCGTAACTGCGCGCCACGTTGCGTGCCGAGATCGACAGGTTGGTGTGGCTGAGCGGCACGCGCTTGGGGCGGCCGGTGCTGCCGCTGGTGTGCAGGATGAGCGCGGGCTCATCGAGCGCGGGCGGCACGATGGCCTGGCGCGCGGTGACGCCGGCGAGCGTCACCGTGCCGGCCGCGTCCATTTCCACGACGAGCACGGGAACCTTGTTGGCGTCGGCCGCGCGGCGCGCGTCGGCCGCGCCTTCGGCGGGCAGCAGGAGCACCTTGGCGTTGGTGTCCTCGAGGAAAAACTTGAACTCTTCCTCCTTGTAGCCGGGATTGAGCGGCGCGGCCGTGCCCGCCATCGAGGCGGCCAGGAACGCGACGATCGTCGGCAACCCATTCGGCAACGCCATGCCGATGCGGTCGCCCCGCTGAATGCCCGAGGCGGCCAGCGCTTCGGCCAGATCCGCCACTTGCTTGCGGAGCGCGCCGTAGCTGACACGAATGTCCTGTTCAGGAACGATGAGGGCGGTGTGATCCGGGGGAACGGAGCCAAAAAGGCCCAATAAGGTCGTCGGTACGGTATCTAGGGAAGTCATGGCGCTACAATTTGGCTCACCGCGCGCGAATCGTCAACCTTGAAAGGAAGAACAGATGCGTGCTCTAGGCATCGTCGTTGGTTTGGTCCTGGCTCTGGGCGTTGGGTACTACGTGCTTCAGCAGTCGGCGAACAGCCTGCCGGGGGGAGGGTCGCCGATGGAGCAGATCGACACCACCGCCATCCGCCAGCGGCTGCTGGCCATCGGGCAAACCGAGCGGCAGTGGGCGGCGACGCACGACAAATACGCCACGCTGGAACAGCTAAGCGAAGACAACCTCCTGCCGGGCGGCACCGAGCAGCGTGGCTACACCTTCAGCGCCGTGGTGAACGGCAACACCGGCTTCACGATCACCGCCGCGCCGACGGATGAAAACAAGTCCGAATGGCCGACGCTCGAGATCACCGAGAGCATGACGGTCACCGAGAAGTAGGGATTCCCAACCGAGGTCCATCCATGAGCAGGCGGCTGCGTTACCAGGTTGCGGTCAGTCTGGACGGCTTTATCGCTGGACCGAATGGCGAAGCCGACTGGATCGTGATGGATCCGTCGATCGACTTCGGTGCGCTGTTCAAGGAATTCGATACGGCGGTGATGGGGCGCAAGACGTATGAGGCCATGACCGCACAGGGCGGATCCGGCGCCCTGCCGGGCCTCGAGGTCGTGGTCTTTTCGCGGACCCTTCCCTCCTCCACCAAAAAAGGTATCCGCATCATCAACGACGATCCGCGGGTCGTCGTGTCGGCGCTCAAGGCCAAACCCGGACGAGACATCTGGCTCTTCGGCGGGGGGGCTCTTTTCCGCTCGTTGCTCGACGCGGGGCTGGTGGACACGGTGGAACTCGCGGTCATTCCCGTGCTCCTGACATCCGGTGTGCCGCTACTGCCGCCAGGAGCGACGACAAAACTGGTGCTGGCCGACCAGAAGACGCTCCCGGCCAGCGGCATCGTGGTGTTGTCGTATTCCGTGCCAGGAGGATCCGGCCCGGCACCACGTATCGGATTCATCAAGACACGAAAAGCGAGGCCGAAGCGAACGCCGGCGAAGAAGAAACCCGGCGCGAGATCGGCGAAGCGAAGGGCTGGCTAGCCCGGGCGGAACGCCCGAGCCCTACTGGCGACGCAGAGGTCTCGTCGCCGGCAACCCTTCCGCCACGTCGACCGACCAGTCGAGACCTTCCGACTCGATGGCCAGGAAAAAGTCACGAGGGTCTTCGGTGACGTAGGTGACGTCGTGCGCGGGACCCTGGCGATCGACGGCCACCTGCAGCGGCCGGCCGCTCACATCGCTATGCAGGATGATCTTGAAGGTTCCCGCGTCTGGCGCCGATGCTCCGTGCGTCTCCCAGGTCAGTCGCAAGAAGCCCGTTCCGCTGGTGAATGGATTGGTCTGCGTCGATCCGCGGCCTTTCCAACTGCCGCGAGTCTGCCACACCGTGATCTCTTCCAGGGGTGGAGCGGGCGTCTTGCACGACGCGAGCGCGGAGATAAGGAGTAAACAGGAGATCAAGAGATCAGGAGGCGGCTTTTTCAAAAACCTCTCTTGACCTCCTGGCCTCCTGTCGATGCTACGTCGTGGCAGCGCCGGCACCCCGTATCGCTCGCGCCACGAGGTTCCGCATCAACGGAACCTTGTAGCCGTTGTGCGCCAGCGTCACTGCTCCCTCCACCGCCAGCCGGCCCGCCATCTCCCCCGTTTCACGCGTCCGCGCCTTCCCCGCCACCGCGGTCTCAACGGCGGTGAGGCGCACCGGTGTTGCGGCCACGGCGCCAACGACGATGCGGCACGACTGGATCGTGGTGCCGGACACCTTCATTGCCGACGCGACATTGACCAGCGGGAAGTCCCACACCTGGCGATCGCGGACCTTTTCGAAATAGAACTCGGCGCCCGCCCAGGTGGCCGGAATCCGAATCGCCGTCACCAGCTCGCCCGGCCGCAGCGTCGTCAGCCGGGTAATGTCGCGGGATGGACCCACGAAGTAGTCCTGCGCGGCGACGATGCGCTCGCCGCCCAGGCGCCGGATGACGATGCTCGCCTCGAGCGCCACGAGCGCCGGCGCCGTGTCCGACGGACTGACTGCGACGCACCGATCTGCATGAAGAATCGCGTGCTCGCGGTTGATGGCTGTCGGCGTGTCGGCGTAACAGATGTTCCCGCCGGCGCGATAGCACGGCCAGCCGCTGCGGTAATACCAACACCGCGCGTCCTGCGAGACGTTGCCGCCGATGGTGCCTTGATTGCGAATCTGCGGCGACGCCACCAGGCCCGCCGCTTCGGCCAGCAGCCCGAAGCGCTGCCGCACGATAGGGTGATGCGTGATCTCGGTGAGCGTGGTGGTGGCGCCAATCTCGAGGCCGCCATTCACGTCCTTGATCCCGGTGAGCTCCGCAATGTTCCCCAGCTCCACCACCGCCTGCGTGCGCTTGGTGCGGTCCTTGAGCCAGTCAAACGTGTCGAGGCCTCCGGCCATCGTCCACGCATCGGCGCCAAACTGATCGAGCAGCCTGAGCGCATCGTCCACACTCTCCGGCTGGTAGAGGGTGAACACCGGCATGACGTCGTGAATGGCGGCCATGGTTCTGCTCCCTCCTAGGAGCGCGTCTGCGTCATGTGCGTCATCTGCGGCCCTACACGTTTGACGACAACGGATCGTGCATGGGCCGCCCGGCTTCGAGCGCGGCAAGGATAACGTCGGCGGTGACCGGGGCCCGGCGGAAGACCTCGTCACCCACCGCGGCGGCCAGCGCGTTGACCACCGCGCCGAACCCGGCCCCCACCGGCGACTCGCCGACTCCGCGCGCGCCCACCGGCGTCTCGGGGTCCGCGATGTCGAGGGCCACGGCTTGCATCCGCGGCGCGTCGAGAATCGTCGGCGGCCTGGTCTGATAGAAGCGCCGCGCCACCGGCGCGCCGTACTGCTTGTCGTAGACCCACTTCTGCGAGATCGCATGTCCCAGGCCCAGCATCACCCCGCCGTTGATCTGCGCCTGGAGGTTTCGCGGATGGATCACCGTACCCACGTCGGCCACGGCCAGGTAGTCGATCACGCGGTAGGCGCCGGTCTCGACGTCGACCTCCACTTCAGCAAACCCGGCGACGTACGACTTGGAGGCGCCGTCGCGTCCGTACGAGTCTCGCGCCACGCCCATCAGCCCCTGTCCCGCCAGCGCGGTCGCCGACGTCTTGGTGAACGCGTTGATGGTCGTGGGCAACTCGTGGCCGTCGTAGATCCCGCCCAGCTCGATCGCCTTGCGGGCCGCTTCGGCGAGGGTCATGCCGCGTCCACCGCCCTTGCGAGCCACACGCTCGTTGGCCACTTCGTAATCCTCGGGCCGTCCGCCGAGCGCTTGCGCGGCGATTTTCTGCAGCTTGGTGACCGCGTCCATGCCCGCGGCATGCGCCGCGCGCGTCATCGCGTGCGTGGTCTGGCTGCCGCCCTGGCCGCACGTGTTCGGCACGTTCTTCGAGGTGTTGCCCCAGGTGATGTCCACCTTCTCCCACGGCACGCCCACCAGTTCCGCGGCGACGCGATGCACGTCGAACACCGATTCGGTGCCGAGGTTGCCGATGCCCGACTGCACGGCGAGCCGGCCATCGGGCTTGATCACGATCAAGCCATCGAAGCCCATCGATCCGGCGGAGTAGCAACTCACCGACATGCCGACGCCACGGACCTTTGAGCCCACGCGCTTGCCGCTGCGTGCCTTCCGCTCCTCCCACTTGAACAGCTCGGCGCCGCGATCGATCGCCTGCTTGACGAACGCGCTCGTCGCGTACGGCCGGCGGCCCTGCGCGTTGGGCGGACCGAACGGGGCCTTGCCCTCAGGGGCATTGATCCGGTGCAGCGCCACTTCGTCGATGCCGAGCTTCCGTGCCGCCTTGGCCAGGAGCGGCGCCATCAGGCCGTTGCCCTGCATGCCACCGGGTGCGCGCTGCGCGCCGCGCGGCGGGGTGTTGGTGAGCACCGTGATCATCCGCCAGCGCATCGCCTCGGGCTGGCATGCCAGCGAGATGTGATCACCGCCGGATCGCGAGTCGCTCACGACGTCGTAGGGACCGTTGTCGACGATGACCAGGCCGTCGAGCGCGAGCACCTTGCCATCCTTGCGGAAGGCGGCGCGCACGCGGGAGTGAAATGCCGGCCGCGCGCGGCCGATGTACTGCTCCTCTTCGCGGGTGATGCGCATCATCACCGGCGCGTTGGCTTTCTTCGAGAGCAGCGCCGGGACCACGGAGATCACCGCACCGGAGCCCTTGCTGCCGAAGCCGCCGCCCGTGTACTCGCTGATGATGACAACGTCCTTGGGCTCGACGCCGACCCATCGCGCGATCGAGCCGATCGTGCGCATCGTGCTCTGCGTCGAGCAATGCATGTAGAGCTTGCCGTTCTGCCAATAGGCCATCGCGCTGCGCGTCTCGAGCGGCTGATGGCTGGTGTTGGCGCCGACGAACGTTTCGTCGAGGACGAGGTCGGCGTTCTTGAACGCGGCCTCGATGTCGCCGTAGGCCCATTCATCCGGCGTCTTGCCCAGCGGCAGCTTGCCCTCGCCTGCCGCGGCGAAGTCGGCTTCGGTCCACTTCCATTCCTGCACCTTGGGCTGCGGCGGCGGCGACGGCTTTCCGCCAGGCGCCGGCGGCGTGGGTGCAGGACGCACCCACGTGTTGCCCTGGGTGCGCGCGTTGGGACTGCCGGGCCGCAGGCTGTCGAGCGGGTCCACGACAAACGGCAGCGCCTCGAACTCGATCTTGATCTTCTCGATCGCCTCCGCCGCGGTGAGTTCGTCCACCGCCGCCACCGCGAGGATCGGCTCGCCCACATACATGGGCTCGTTGGTCAACCCGCGCTCGCTGATCGAACTGGCGATGATGCCCTCGCCGAGATTCGCGCCTTCGACCACGGCGGGCAGATCGGCTTCCGTGAGGATGGCTTTCACGCCTGGCATGGCGAGCGCTTCGCTGGTGTCGAGCCTGATCACGCGCGCGTGCGGGCGCGGGCTGAGCAGCAGCTTCGCAAACAGCATCCCCTCGACGCGAAAGTCCTCGGCGTACTTGGCCCGACCCGTGACCTTGGCGTGAAGGTCGGGCGTGATGTAGTTCTGGCCGACAAGCTTGTTCGCCATGACTTAGGCCCCCCTCATCAACTCGGCACCGCGCGTGAGCGCGGTAAGGATCTTGTCGTAGTCCTGGCACCGGCACAGGTTGCCAGAGATGCCGTGCGCCAATTCGTCGCGGGTCGGGTTGGGGTTGGTCTTGAGGAAGCCCACGGCGGCCATCACGAAGCCGGGCATGCAGAACGCGCACTGGAAGCCCTGCGACTCGACGACGCCCTGTTGGATCGGGTGCAGCGTGCCGTCGGCGGCCTCGAGGCCTTCGATGGTCGTGATGCGCTTCTTGCGCGCCATGTGCGTGAGCACCGAGCACGAATAGCGGGGCACGTCGTCCAGCAGGACGGTGCACGCGCCGCACTCGGCGCGGTCGCAGCCGATCTTGGTGCCGGTGAGCCCCAGCTTGTAGCGAAGCGTCATCGCCAGGGTCTCCTGGGGCATGACATCCACGCGCCGGTCCCGACCGTTGACGTTGAGGGTGATGAGGCGCTCGACGGCGCCGGCCGCGGCGCCGCCCTGACCGATCAGGGTGGTGCGCAGCATGTAGCCCGCCGAGGCGGTCACGGCGCCGGCCGCCACCACGCCCTTGATGAAGGTCCGTCTCGAAACGCCACCGGGTCGCATCACGTCGTCCGTCATGTTGGTCTCCCGCCGGAAGAGCTGGAACGAACTGTGTTGATCGCAGGGATTGTAAGGGAGGAGGGGGCGCGGGGGAAGGGGAGAGGGACCGCCGGCAAGCGGCCGGTGATAAACAATGGTGACATCGGTCAGCGCCACGC
>JBDTMB010000344.1:0-6544 GCA_039934485.1 Vicinamibacterales bacterium | reverse complement strand
GACCGCGCCTTCTGGCGGGTCTGCGACGTGTTCGGCACGTTCCCGGTCGACTCGATCCGCGTCGTGCTCTACAGCAGCGAGCAATTCCGCGACGTCACCCGGTCGCCGCAGTGGGCCGCCGGCGCCTACGACGGCACCATCCGCGTGCCGATGCGCGGCGCCCTCGACAACCAGAAAGAACTCGACCGCGTGCTCGCGCACGAGTTCGTGCACGCGCTGATCCGGACGATGGCCACGCGCGGGGTGCCGACGTGGCTCAACGAAGGCCTCGCCTCGGCGCTGGAAAGCGACAGCCTCGGCTGGGCCGAGGCGCGTGTGCGGCAGGCCCGGGCCGTGCCCACCCTGGGCGATCTGCAGACGACGTTCGGCCGGCTGAACGGCGACCAGGCGCAAGTCGCGTACGCCGCCAGCGCCATCGCCGCCGAGAGATTGCTCGAAGAGGCCGGCGGCGCCGCGATCGCCAACCTCTTGCGAGACCTCGGCGAGGGGAGTGAATTCGAAGCGGCGTTCCTGCATCGCATCCAGAAGTCCTTCGCCGATTTCCAGGCCACGCTGGGCCGCCAGTGACATGCCGGTAAAGGTCGTCGCCCCTCGACTCCCGACCCCCGGCCCGCCGCTCACGGCGCCGAGCGGCGTCATCACGTCCCGTCTCCCGGATGACGTCGTCGCCGAGCAGGTCCAGCGCCTCAAGCTGTTCGCGGTAATCAGCGGCGGCATGTGGGCGATGGGCTTGGTGATGGATTTCGTCATCTTCCCGAACCGGATGATGGCCGACCGGGCCACCACCGCCTCGCTGATCATCGAGCTGGCGGCAATTGCCCTGGCGGCCGGAGTCTACTTCTACGTTGAATATGCGCCGCGATCGCCGCATGTGAAGGCGGACGCCGGCCTCGCGCTGATGTTGCTCAATTCCGCCGGGATCGCGCTGCTCGAGACCTGGGTGGTGGATCCCACCCACGACTCGCTGGGGCACCTCTCCTGGATTCCCATCGTCATCCTGCTGTCGGCGATGGTGATGCCCACCGTGCCGCGCCGAATGCTCGTGGCCGCCCTGGCGTCGGCGTCGATGGGACCGATCGGGGTGTGGATGGCGCACTGGCGTGGGGTGGAGGTTCCCGGCGTGTTGGATACGCTGGCGATGGCGGTGCCGAACTATTCCTGCGCGATCGCCGCGGTGCTGCCGTCGCAGATGTTCCACCGCATGGGCAAGCGCCTGCGCGAAGCGCGCGACCTTGGCAACTATCAACTGGTCGAGCGGCTGGGCGTCGGCGGCATGGGCGAAGTCTGGCGCGCGCGCCATCGGCTGCTCGCGAGCGACGCGGCGGTGAAACTGGTGCGGCAGGAGATCCTTGGCGCCAGCGAAAATGAGGCGCGGGCGCAGCTGCGCCGTTTCGAGCGCGAGGCCCAGGCCACGGCCACGCTTAGCTCGCAGCACACCATCAGGCTCTTCGATTTCGGTTCGACCGACGACGGCAGCTTCTATTACGTGATGGAGCTGCTGGTCGGCCAGGACCTCGAATCGCTGGTGAAGAAGTTCGGTCCCTTGCCCGCTGATCGGGTGCTGTTTCTCCTGGGCCAGGTCTGTCACTCGCTGGCCGAGGCACACGCGCGCGGCCTGGTGCATCGCGACGTCAAGCCGGCCAACATCTTCGCGTGCCGGATGGGGCTCGACTACGACTTCGTGAAGGTGCTCGACTTCGGCCTCGTGCAGCATCGAGAGGTCGCCGCGTCGGAGAACATCACCGAGACCCTGGTGACGGCCGAACGATTGATCGGGACCCCTGCCTACCTCGCGCCCGAGATCATCCTGGGCTCGACCGACGTGGACCGGCGCGCCGACGTCTACGCGCTCGGCTGCGTCGCCTATTTCCTGCTGACCGGCCAGCGCGTGTTCCAGGAAGGCTCCGCGATGCAGGCGCTGATCGATCACGTGCAGACGCCGCCCGCCGCGCCGTCGCGCAAGTCGCCCCTTCCCGTGCCGCGCCAGGTGGACGAACTGGTGCTGGCGTGCCTGAAGAAGAAACGCGAGGACCGCCCACAGGACGCGTCCGAGCTGCTGGAGTTGATTGCGGCCATTCCCGGCGCCGGCCACGCCTGGTCGAGTGCCCACGCCCAGGCGTGGTGGCAAACCCATCTGCCCGAGCTTGCACTCGCGAGCCGCGCCGCTGAACCGTTGAACTCTTGAACGCCTCGACCTTCGGGCCCGCATCTCTCTACCTGGAACCTGCGGCGGCAGCCCTCGAGCGCCTCCCGAGCAGCTCCTGGTAAACCTGTCGCCCTGCCTGTATCGCGGCACGTGTCTCGAAGAAGTCGCGCTGCTTCGTTTCCGTGTGCCCTATGCCCTGGAACAACGTCCGGACCGCCGCTTCGCTGTCCGCCGCCGATCCCGCGATCTCGCAGGCGTGTTGCAGCTCGTGCCCCAGCACCGAGGCCCGGTTGAGCGGCGGCAAGTCGCGGCGGACGATGATCCGCAGGTAGCGGTAGCCGTGTTGGCTCGTCACGAACTTCGTGACGCCGGCCAGTTCCGCGGGCAGCTGCGTGGACGTCTCGATGTGGACGATGACGTTGGAGGCTTCGAGCACCGCGACCAGTTCCCGCACGAGCGCCGACCGGGCGAGGCCGCGTGCGAATGATTCGGCGGCCCAGGCATCGAGCGGCCGCGGCGTCTGCAGCGGGCCGGCCAACACGACGGGCGCATGCGCGAGTAGCGCGATCAAGACACACCAATATTTCATTGACCCACCTCCGAGGCGGGACTGCAACGGACTACGGGCTACGGACTACGGGCTTCAGGAGACGAGCGCGACGGGCTTAGGGCTTCAGGCTGCTGGCAGAACGAGCCTGAAGCTATCGCTGGCGGGAAAGGTGCGAAGGCTGCGTGCGGGGCGAAGGGCGCGAACGATGCGCGACGTGCGAAGGGTGCGCGAACATGCAAGGCATCGTATCCGCGTGATGCGGAAGATTCAACGCATGAGCGGGTTGCATGTCTGGCTGGCCCTACGGGGCCGTGGTGGCGTCGGGATTCAGCGTGTCGAACAGCGCGAAGCGCGCGGCCTCGAGCAGGCCGCAGGCGCTGAAGGGCTTCTCGACAAACGAGGCGCCGGGGTCGAGTTCGATGCGCGCGTGGAAGAGCGTGTCGGTGTACCCGGTTTGGTAGAGCACGCGCACGCTCGGGCAGCGTTGCCGCATGATGCCGGCCAGCTCCGCGCCCGACAGTCCCGGCATCATCAGGTCGGTGACCAGCAGGTCGGGCGCGCCGTGCGCCTCAAACAGCTGCAGCGCCGATTCCGCGGAGTCGGCCGTCATCAACTCGTAATTCTCGGTGCTGAGAATCCGCGTCACCATCTCGAGCATCACCGGGTCATCGTCCACGACCATCAGCTTCCGGCGCTTCACCAACGGCGGCAGCGACGCCCACGCGTCCTTGGCGCGATCGGGTCGATGCGTCAGGCTGATGTTGGGCAGCGGCGCGGCCGGGGTCCCCGTCGGCAAGTCAATGTCGAACGCATGCGGCTGATTGCCGCGCGCCGCCACCGTCCACAATCGCGAGAGCAGCCTTTTGGGAAGGCCGAGCACCACCGCGGCCTCGTACACCTCCGCGCACAAGGCTTCGAGTTCGCGGATGCGTTGCTGCATCGCCGCCGGTCCTGCGGGGATCTCTCCGGTGACCGGAAACGTTCCAGCCGGGAGCAGGACGGCATCGAGGGACGAGGGACGGCGTTGCGGACTCAGCGACACAGTTGTTCTCCAGATCACGGATCTGTGGACCCGCGGCCCGACGGATCGGCGGCAGAGCGACTTGGTCCCAAATGCCAGCAAGGAGCAGGCCAGTGGCCGGCCTTACTTGCGCACTGTTTTTTGGACGGCCTGCTCAGCTTGGAAATCGGCGTGGTGGGTCTTCGCGGCCAGCAGCGCATCGCGCACCAGGTTCGGCTCGAGGGAATCGGCCATGGCCACGCGGCGACGGCGGCCGTCGTGGGCGACGATGAGCGCGACGCCGTCGTCGAAGTCGACGCTGGCGACATCCGACCAGGGCAGGGTGAGACGCATGAACGGGAAGCGTCCGGGAATGCTGATGCCGTCGGCCGAGACGTGCATGGCGCGCCGCTTGTGCGCGTAAGCCGTGATCCGGCCGTGGAAGAGCCCTAGTCCCAACATCACGACGGCGAGCAGCACCGTGGGACGCGGCACGTGCCCGGTCTCGTGCCAGTGCATGTACGCCTCGACGACCAGCATGCCGCCGATGCAGAGGTCAATCCAGTCCAAACCGTGGTGAACCGGGGAATCGTGCGCGTCGTGCGTCTGTGGGGCGTCGGCTGGTGGGGGCAACCCTTTAGGGTTGCCCCGGCCCTTACCCTTGCGAAGACGCATGATGCCGCGCGCCACGGTTCCGATCACGAGGACGGCGGCGATCACTTCAACGACGCCCAGCACCAGGCTCTGGCCAGGGTCCCCGCTGCCGATGCGCGTCAATCCGTCGCCTAGCAGGACCAACGACGGTGCCGCATGCTGGATCTTCTGGGCCATCTGCGCCTTTTGCAGGCGCCGCGTGCGGAGGGGAACGGAGATCATCGCGTGGACACGCGAATCTTACGTCAAAGGTGGTCGGGGCGACTGGATTCGAACCAGCGACATTCCGCTCCCAAAGCGGACGCTCTACCAGGCTGAGCCACGCCCCGGACCAGCTACCATTGTAACCGTGTATCATCTGGAACGCATGTGCGTGCGCCGCGGCGTCTTCGCCGCCATTCTGGCCGTGCTCCTCGGCGCGTGCGCCCAGTCCAAGAAGCCCGCCGCCCTCGATCACCTGCACGCGTGCAACGGAGAAGACGGTCCGACCGACGCCTATTGCGGCACCTACCCGGTGTTCGAGAATCGCGACACCAGGCAAGGCCGCACGATCGACCTGCGCCTCGTCGTCTTGCCGGCGCTCAGCAACGAACCCAAGCCCGATCCGGTGTTCTTTCTCGCCGGCGGGCCGGGACAGGGCGCCGCGGAACTGGCCAGGCCGATCAAGGATCTCTTCCGCACGCTCCAGACCGACCGCGACATCGTCCTGGTCGATCAGCGCGGCACCGGCAAGTCGCGTCCGCTCAACTGCGTCGTCGAAGACGACACGCTGCAGTCGCTCAACGAGCCGGAAAGCGCCACCGTGGGCCTGGATCGGCTGAAGAAGTGCCTCGCCGGCTACGACGCCGATCCGACGCTCTACACCACGACCATCGCGATGGACGATCTCGACGATGTGCGCGGGTTCCTGGGTTACGACGCGATCAATATTTACGGCGGCTCCTACGGCACGCGCGCCGGGCTGGTGTACTTGCGGCAGCATGGCGACCGGGTTCGCGCCATCGTGCTCGATGGCGTGGCGCCCACCAACATGCGCCTGCCATTGTTCTTCGCCCGCGATGCCCAGCGCGCGCTCGATCACCTCCTCGCCGATTGCACGGTGGACGCCGGCTGCAATGCGAAATATCCTGGCCTCAACGACCGGCTCCGCGCGTTGTTCGCGCGGCTGGAGAAGGCCCCGCCGCATGTGCGGCTCACGCATCCGCGCACCGGCGTCGCCGAGGAGGTGAACGTCGAAGCGACGTTCCTCGCCAGCATCATTCACGCGGCGCTCTATTCGCCGCTCATCGCGTCGCTCCTCCCGGAGCTGGTGACGCGGGCGGAGCACAACGACTTCCAGGGCCTGCTGGCGCTGGTGATGCTCAACGACGGCGCGGCGGAGAACATGTCGATCGGCATGCAGATGTCGGTGCTCTGTGCCGAGGACTTCCGGCAGATTGATCCGGCGGACGTCGACAAGGAGACCGCCGGCACGGTGTTCGCCAAGCACCTGGTGACCCAGCACATGCAGGTGTGCGAGTTCTGGCCCAAGGGCAAGGTGGCCGCGTCGTACTACGAACCGGTGACCTCCGATCGGCCGGCGCTGGTCCTCTCCGGCGAAGTGGACCCCGTCACGCCACCGGCCTGGGGAGCCGCGGCTGCGGCCCACCTCTCGAAATCCACCCACGTCGTCGTGAGCAACACCGGCCACGGCGTGATCAGCACCGGGTGCGGGTTGCGGATGGTGCGCGAGTTCATCAAGGCCGGCTCGGTTGATGGCCTCGATACCAGATGCGCCTCGACGGTGAAGCGGCCGCCGTTCTTCCTCACCCCGGCCGGGCCCGATCCCGCCGCCACGTCGGCAAAGGCCACGCCATGATTCGGGTCGAGCACCTGCGGAAGGAATTCGGCGCCGTCACGGCGGTGGACGATGTGACCTTCGAGGCGCGCGATGGCGAGGTGACGGGCCTGCTGGGACCCAACGGCGCCGGCAAGACCACCACCCTGCGGATGTTGTACGCCTTGATGAAGCCCAATCGCGGCACCATCAACATCGATGGCGTCGACGCCGTGGCCGAACCGCAGCGCGCGCAGCGGTCGCTCGGCGTGCTGCCGGATCCATCCGGCCTCTATCCGCGCCTTACCGCCCGCGAGCACATCCATTACTTCGGGCAGTTGCAAGGCGTGATGGGGCAGGCGCTGCAGGAGCGCACCG
>JBDTMB010000343.1:0-6575 GCA_039934485.1 Vicinamibacterales bacterium | reverse complement strand
GCCGGCCATTGAACCCACCATGAGCGGCGCCGCTGCGCTGGCGATGCGGCCGACGTTGTAGCAGACCCCGGCGGCGGTGGCGCGAATTGAGGTCGGGTACAGCTCCGCGATCACCGCGCCGAAGCCGCTGTAATAGCCGGTGCCGAAAAACGCCACGAACGGTCCCAGCACCAGCAGCGCCACCGGCGTGCGCAGCACGCTGTAGAGCGGCAGCAGCGCGCCCGCCATCAGCAGGAAGATCACGTAGGTCCGCTTGCGGCCGATGGCATCGGCGATGAAGCCGAAGCTCACGTAGCCGAACCACATCCCGACCTGCATCACGATCATGAAGATCGACATCGTTGACGACGACAGCCCGACGCCGCCGCGGTCGGGAGAGAGGTTCAGGTAGGCGGGAATCCAGGTGTTGAAGCCCCACCAGCCAAACAGCGTGCAGGCGTTCATCAGCGTGATGAACACGGTGATGCGGGCGACGTGGGGCGCGAAGAGCGCGCCGAGTTGCCCGCGCTGTTCGGTGGCGGAGGCCCGCCAGAGGGCCGGCTCTTCGACCTTGGCGCGAATCCAGATCGTGAACAGCGCCGGCAGCACCCCGACGAAGAACACGCCGCGCCAACCCCAGAGCGGCATCACGATCAGGTTGACCAGCGCCGCCAGCCCGTAGCCGATCGCCCACGAACTCTGCACAAACGCCAGCGCCTTGCCGCGATGGCGAGCCGGGAAGGTCTCCGACACCAGCGCCACGCCGGTGGCCCACTCGCCGCCCATCCCGAAGCCGAGCAGGATGCGGAACACGGCCAGCTGCGCCACGGTTTGTGCGAACCCGCACGCCGCCGTGAACACCGAATAGATGAGGACCGCCGCCATCAGCGCATTGCGGCGGCCGAACCGGTCGGCGATCACGCCGAAGGTCACGCCGCCCGCGGCCGCGGCGAGCAGCGTAATCGATCCCAGGATGCCGGCGACCGCCGACGTCAACTGCAGGACCGGATCCTGCAGGAGCGCCGCGAGGACCAGGGCGTAGAGCATGACGTCGAACGAATCGAGCATCCAGCCGAGCGCCGCGGCGATGAACGCCCGCCGGGCACGGAGGTCGGACTCGTGCCACCAGGTGAGGAGGCCGTCGCGTTGGGTCACCGGCGACAGCATACTTCAGGACCCGGGACTTGACTTGTACTGTAGTACTAGTACAATGACACGCGTGGCCGGCTTCCTGACCATTGATCCCCGGCACCCGACGCCGCTCTACGCCCAGCTGGAGCGCGGCATCCGGGCCGCCATCGCCACCGGGCGCCTGGCCCCGGGGGCGCAGCTGCCCACCGTGCGCGAGCTCGCCGTCGACCTCAGCGTCAACGCCAACACCATCGCCCGGGTCTACGCCGACCTCGAACGGGCCGGGGTTTTACAAACCCGGCGGGGGGTGGGGACGTTCGTGGCCGCCGAACCGCCGCCGCAAGTGGCGCAGAAGAAGAGTCAACGCGATCCGGAGCTGCGCGCGCTCGTGCAGCGGTTATTGGACGAAGCCGCCGCCCGCGGGTTTGCGGCCGACGAAGTATTGAAGCAACTCAAGCAGTCCATAGCTAAACAGGGAGGATGATTGTGGCGATTTCACTTGGCCTGGGTCGTGATGAGCGGGATGTCTCCGGAAGCCCCATCAACGTCGTCGCGTTCGTCCTCTTCGTGGCGCCGGTGCTGGCCGGGATCGTGGCGATGCTCGGCACCGGCAATCCGGTCTGGATCGTGGCCGGCCTGGTCGCCGGCGCCATCCTGTCGCAATCGCCAAAAGTGGCCGCGCAGTGGGAGCGCGCCGTGCTCTTCCGGCTCGGCAAGTACGTCGGGCTGCGCGGTCCGGGCCTGTTCTGGATCGTCCCGTTCGTCGAGACCATTCCCGCGTTCATCGATCAGCGTGTCGTCACCACCGGCTTCGCCGCCGAGCAGACCCTGACGGCGGATACCGTCCCGGTCAACGTCGATGCGGTGTTGTTCTGGATGGTGCACGATGCACAGAAGGCCGCCCTCGAAGTGCAGAACTATCGCCACGCGGTGAGCTGGGCGGCGCAAACCGCGCTGCGCGACATCATCGGCCGCACCTCGTTGTCGGAGATCCTCCGCGGCCGCGAGCAGATCGAAGAGGAACTGCAGCGCAGCATCGATGCGCGGACCAATCCGTGGGGCATCACCGTGCAATCGGTCGACATGCGGGACATCGTGATTCCCGCCTCACTGCAGGATGCGATGTCGCGCGAAGCCCAGGCCACCCGCGAGAAACGGGCCCGCGTCATCCTGAGCGAGGCCGAGGTGGAAATTGCCCACAGCTTCGAAACGGCGGCCAAGGCGTACATCAACAATCCCACGGCCCTGCAGCTGCGGGCCATGAACATGCTCTACGAGGGGATCAAGGAGAAGGGCAGCCTGATGATCGTGCCGAGTTCCGCCGTGGATTCGCTCGGCATGGGCGGCATGCTTGGCGCTGCTGCCATGGCTGGAAGGTCAGAAGTGAAAAGTGAAAAGTGAGAAGTGAGAAGTGAGAAGTGAGAAGTGACAGGCTTCTGACTTCTTACTTCCTGCTTTTCACTTTAAGGCGAATGCCACGATGCTGCTCCCCGACGGCGCGCCGTTCTTGCCGCCGCCGCACGCGATCACGATGTACTGGCGCCCGTTGATCTGGTAGATCGACGGCGTCGCGTTCGCCGCCGCCGGCAGCGTGGTTTCCCACAACAACGCGCCGGTGAGCTTGTCATAGGCGCGGAACTTCTTGTCGAAGTTGGTGGCACCGATGAAGAGCAGGCCGCTGGCGGTGACCACCGGGCCGCCGTAGTTGTCGCTGCCGGTGTTCTTCAACCCTTGCGCGGCCAGGTCCGGGAACTCGCCGAACGGAATCTTCCAGCGAATCTCGCCGCGGTTGAGATCGATCGCATTGAGCGTGCCCCACGGCGGCGTGATCGCCGGGTAGCCATCCGGATCCTGGAAGATCGACTCGCCATCGCTTCGGTACTTCAGGTGGCTCGGATCGTCCTTCAACTTGGGGTCGTCGCTCTTGTCCTTGCCGGTCAGCAGGAACTCCGCCAGGTCGTTGATGTTGCGCGCGCCCATGTCGGGATAGGCCGGCATCCGGCTGCCGCCTTGCCGGATCAGCATGGCGATCTCGTCCCGGGTGAAACGATTGCCCAGGCCAATCAGCGACGGCGCCGCGGTGGTGCCCTTGCGATCCTCGCGATGGCAGGTCGCGCACTTCGAGTTGTAGAGCGAGGTGTCGCTGTTGGGAATGAGCTTGACCACCCAGGGCATCTCATTCGAATTGACGTAGAGAAGCGCCGTCTCCGGGTCGAACGCCGTGCCGCCCCATTCCGCGCCGCCGTCAAAGCCCGGAAAGACGATCGTACCTTCGCGCGAGGGCGGCGTGAGAAAACCGGCCTTCATCTCGCGGAACCGCGCCAGCACCGAGGCATGCGCCTCCGGCGTGCGCGTCGTCAGCATGTCTTCGGTGAGCCCCTGCCGCGCGAAGGGGGGCGGCTTGAGCGGACGCGGCTGCGTCGCCGCGGCCAGCTCGCCATCCATGGTCGACGCCGGCGCCGGGCGATCCTCGATGGGAAAGAGCGACACCCCGGTCCGGCGGTCGAGCACGAACGTGTCGCCGAACTTGGTCACCTGCGCGACCGCGTCCACCTTCTTCCCGTCGCGGGTCACGGTGACGAGGCTCGGCGGGGCCGGGAAGTCCCAATCCCACAGGTCGTGCCGGAGTCCCTGGAAATGCCAGATGTACTTGCCGGTTCGCGCGTCGAGCGCAAGCACGCAGTTGGCGAAGAGGTTGTTGCCGTGGCGCGTGACCCCGTAGAAATCGAACGACGCCGAGCCGGTGGCGGCAAACACCATCCCGAGGGTGGGGTCCACCGTGACACCCGCCCAGGCGTTGGCGCCGCCCGCCAGTTGGTAGGCGTCGGCAGGCCAGGTCTCGTAGCCCAGCTCACCAGGCTGCGGGATGGTGTGAAAGATCCAGCGCTGCGTGCCGGTCTTTACATCGAACGCGCGGATGTGACCCGGCGTGCCGGGCAGCGTCTCGGGCACGCTGCTCGGCAGGATCAACAAATCCTCGAACACCACGCCCGGCGTGCTCGCGCTGACGCTCGCCGTCTCGGCCGGCTTGCCGAGGCCTTCGCGCAGATCGATTCGCCCGTCGGTGCCGAAAGACGCGATCGGCTTGCCGGTAGTCTTGTCGAGCGCGTAGAGAAAATTCCGGTAGCTGACAAACACGCGATCCTGGTGCACCGCCACGCCGCGATGGCGGAACCGCGCGAGCGACGCCACGCCGCCCGCCGGATCGAACATCCAGATCTCCTTGCCGGTCGCCGCGTTCACCGCCACCACCTTCATCGTCGGCGTGGTGGCGATCACCACGCCGTCGACGACCACCGGGTTGCTCTGCATCTCCGAGCCTGTGAATGCGTCCTTGCTGTCGTAGGTCCACGCCACCTGCAGGCTCTTCACGTTGTCGCGATTGATCTGCGTCAACGCGGAGTAGCGGAGGTTGCCGGTCCCGCCGTTGATCGGCCAGTCCGTGTCGGGTGCGGTGGAACAGGCGAATACTCCGGGCCAGCCGACCGCGCACGCGGCAAGCGTGTAGAGGATTTTTCTCACGCCCGGATTCTATCGCGGCCGGGCTGATATTCTGGAGCGTGCTTTCATCCTTGCGACCCCGCGCCGTGATCTTCGACATCGACGGCACCATCGTCGACAACATGGCGCTGCACGCCGAGGCCTTTGGCGTGTTCGCCGAGCGGCACGGCCTGCCGCCGCTCACCGCCGCGGATCGCGCCAAGCTCGACGGCCGGCGCAACAGCGAGATCTTCCCGCTCCTGTTCAACCGCGAGATGACGCGCCACGAGTGGCGGCAGTACGAGGACGAGAAGGAAGGCCTCTACCGCGAGATCTCGCGCGGGCGGCTGGTGCCGCTGCCGGGCCTGCTCGCGCTGCTCGACCAACTGGCGGCGGATCAGATCGCGGTGGCGCTGGCGACCTCAGCGCCGGAACCAAACGTCGCCCACACGCTGCGCGAGTTGGATCTCGTCAACCGGTTTCCGGTCATCGTGCGCGGCGACCAGGTGGCCCAGGGCAAGCCCGCGCCCGATGTCTTTATCGAGGCGGGCCGACGGCTCGCGGTGCCCGCCAGCCAGTGCCTGGTGTTCGAAGATGCCCCGATGGGCGTCGTCGCCGCTCAAGCCGCGGGCATGCGGGTGGTGGCGCTCACCACGACATTTTCTGGTGGGCACTTCGGCGCGCTGGTAGCGCCGCCCGACTATGTCTGTGCCGATTTCGAGGCAATGCTGCGCATATGACGGGACCGACCCAGTTGACCGGGGCCGCGGAACTGCGGGACTCGGCTCAGGGGCACGACGAGGAGTAGAATGCGCAGGTAGCGCGCCCCCTTGAGAGGCGCGGGGAGCAACCATGAAGGTCCTGACCGCCTGTGCCGGAGTGGCCGCAATCATTCTTCTTCCGCTGGCGCTCAACGCCCAGCAGCCGCACGCGCCTACACCGACGGCCGACGTCACGTACACCAAAGACATCGCGCCGATCCTCCAGCGCAGTTGCGAGGGTTGCCACCGTCCCGACAGCGTGGCGCCGATGTCGCTGCGCACCTACGAAGAGGTGCGGCCCTGGGCGAAGGCCATCAAGCAGCGCACGGGCATTGGGCCTCACGCCGGCGTGATGCCGCCGTGGTACGTCGAGCGCAACATCGGCATCCAGAAGTTCAAGGGCGATCCGTCGCTCAGCCTCGAGGAGATCGCGAAGATCGCGAAGTGGGCCGACAGTGGCGCGCCGAAGGGCAGCGACGCCGACCTGCCGCCGCCGCGCACCTGGAGCGACACCACCAAATGGACCATCGGCACGCCCGATTTGATCATCCGGACCAGGGACGTGTTGGTCAAGGGCACGGCGCCAGACTGGTGGGGCGAGATTCCGCGCGTGCCCACGGGTCTCACCGAAGATCGCTACGTCTCCGCGCTCGAGATCAAGGAAGTGAACGACGTCAGTCCGGCCGGCACCGGCCGCGAGACCGTCGGCGGACGCTTCGTCTTCCATCACATGATCTGGAGCACGCGGGTGATGACCGACGAGGCGACGCCGATCGATCCGCTCGCCACCGGCGACGACAGCACCTCGTGGCCCGTCCACGAAGTGGGCCGCACGCCGGACTTCTTCGATGGCAGGTCGGCGCGCTTGCTCAAGGCGGGATCGAGCATCGTGTCCGATTCGGTGCACCTCCATTCGAACGGGCGCGACACCACGGCGCACCTGGAGATCGCGTTCAAGTTCATGCCGAGAGGCTACAAGCCGGAATATCGCCGCGCCACCTATTCGCTCGGCAACGGCGTCGACATCGACATCAAGGCGATGGAGCCGAACCAGCAGCTCCATGCGTATGCGCTGCTGAAGGAAAACACCAAGATCCTCTCGTTCGAGCCGCACCTGCATGCGCCGGGCTCGCGCATGTGCCTCGAGGCGATCTGGGGCTACAACATCCAGACCATCAACTGCGTCGGCTACGACCACAACTGGGTGCGCGGCTACGACTACGA
>JBDTMB010000342.1:0-6629 GCA_039934485.1 Vicinamibacterales bacterium | reverse complement strand
CGCCCGTGACCAGCACTTCGGTGATGGCCGTCGCCTCAGGGTAGGGAAACTCGCCGTGCATCTCGCGGACGAAATACCGCCGCAACGGGATGAGGAAGACGATGCCGAGGCAGCCGCCCGCGAGGCAGATGAAAATGGTTTGCGCAGGGTGGGGGTTGAGGCCGAGCGTGTAGAGCGCCGGCAGCGTGAAGATGGCGCCCGCCACCACGCCGCCTGAGGTGCCGCCGATGCCGGTGAGGATGACGTTCTCGAGAAGCGTCGAGCGGCGCCGGTAGGCGCGCGCGAGACCGATGGCCAGGATCGAGATGGGAATGGCCGCCTCCATCACCTGGCCGACCTTCAGCCCCGAGTACGCCGACGCGACGGTGAAGATCACGCAGAGGAACAGGCCCCAGCCGATGGATCGCCACGTGGATTCAGGCGGCGAGCTACGCGCCGGTACGATCGGCTGATAGTCTTCGCCGGGCGCGAGCCTGCGGTAGGCGTTGGCCGGCAGCCGCACCGATTCGCCGCCGGCCGCCAGGCCCGCGGGATCGCCTCGATCTTGCACTTGCTCGCTCACGAGCCACCGTCCTTGTGAAGAAGGCTTCCGCTGCGGAGTGTAGCGCGGCGAGGCCTTCTTCGAGGAGGCGAGCGACTGGGCGAGGGCCAGGACGAGAACGGCGGCGACCGGGGGGCCGCCGCGTCCCTAGCGCGATTTCGAGACAGGAACCCGAACTTCGCTGGCCTGATCGGTCGATACCGTCAGCGTAGCGCCAGACGCCAGGCGAACCTCGTCACCGGAGGTCGAGAGGACGACGGCCGTGCCGGCGCCGCCGCCCACGCCGGCGCCGATCGCGGCGCCTTTCTTGCCGCCGAGGATGCCGCCGAGGATCGCGCCGCCAGCCGCGGGGATGCCGATCTTGGCGGCGTCCTTGCCCTTGGTCGCTTCGGCCAGGTATTCGCGGCGCGCCACGATGGTGGTGCGTTCGTCACGCCCCGCGACGGCGATCGACGTGAACCGCAGGGCCAGGCTCGCGCGGCCCTTGACCTTGCCGGCCGGATCCACCGCCGCCACTTCACCGTGCACGGCGCTGCCGGCGGGCAGCACCTCGATGCCGTCCACCATCACGGCGTCGGTCAGGGTCGCCTCGACCGGGTCTTCGACACGACTGGTGTCGGACGCGACGGCGGTCTGCAGGCGCATGTTGAGCCGCGTGCCTTCGGGCAGCGTGAACTCACGGAACTTGGCGGCTGGGGGCAGCGGCGCCGGCTTGGTCCGGTCCACCACTCGCACGTCGGCAATCTGCTCGCGCGGCACGATCCGGCTGGTCTTGCCGACGTCCACCTTGACCGTGCGTTCATCGCGACCGGTCAGCGTGCCATGGACGACGCCGCCATCCGCGCGGACGATTTCAACTTCGGCGCCGACTGGCACCTTCTCCACGTCCGCGGACGTCGTGCATCCGGCGACCGCAATTACCGACGAGCAGGCAAGCAGAGCGAGTTTCTTGATCATGATAAAAACACGGTAGACCACCGGGGCCGGCGTGTCTGTTCACTCCGGGACAGGCCCGGGGGCGGCCGGTTTGGTAGCGTGCGTGATGGAGAATCAGACAATGATGCACCTGGAACGGTTCGGATGGCTGCGATCGGCGGCGCTCACGGTGATCGCGATTGGCGCGGTCGTGTCGATCGCGTGCGCGACACATTCGGTGAACCAGATCCTGGCCGACCCGTCGAAGTACCGCAACCGCGAGGTCAGCGTCTCCGGGGTGGTGGGCGAAAGCTTTTCGCTGTCGGACCGCGGGGCGTACCGAATTGACGATCAATCCGGCCAGCTCTGGGTGGTGTCGGATCACGGGGTGCCGCGCAAGGGCGCCCGCGTCACCGCGAAGGGAACGATCCGTGAAGGGTTCAACCTCGGATCGCTGGGCGATCGCATCAGGCTGCCGGCCGGCGTATCGGCGGGCCTGGTGCTGATGGAATCGTCGCACAAGGCCAAGGACTAGCCGCCGGCTACCGCGGCGGTTCGCAGAAGGTTTCCCACGGCCGGGCGGGATTGTTCCAGACCGATCCCACCACCACCGGGCGCGAGATGTCGCCATGCTCGAATGCCACGAGCACTTCGTCGCCGACTTCGGGCAACGCGAAGAGGCCGCGATCCTCGCCTTCGCCCAGCTTGGTGAGGGTCTGGTAGGTTTCTTCGTCGCCGCCGCGCGAGTAGCGATGCGAGGCGCCGACCACCAGGTACTTGCCATCGAACGCCGCGCCGCGGCCGGCCACCGTGGCGAGCGCGCCCGGCCGGAGGAGCGGTGTTCCCTCGACGGCCGCCTCCGCCGCGACATCGCGCGCGGTCAACGCGGCGAGCGTGCCCTGCGCCGCGCCGTGCGCGGTTGCTTCCGACTCCAACCCCGGTACGCTGCCCAGATCGATGGTCTGCCCAACCAGCGGCGCCAGCAAATCGCGCTTCGCTGAGAGATCGACCGTGCGATGCTGGGCGCTGCCGATGATCTCGCGATTATTCTTCGGATCCCATCCACGGACCACGACCTTCTGGACCTGTTGCGCGGACGCCAGCCGCGCCCGGAACGCGTGCAACTCAACCGCATCCGGCATCGACCGCGGCAGACACGCCATGGTCACCGACGGCAGCGCGGCACGCTTCTGGAAAAATAGCGTCGAGTCGTCCACCAGGACCTCGTAGCCTATTCTCGCGGCGCGTGTGCGGATGAACTCGAGGTCGGTCTGGTTGTGTTGAACGATCTGCCCCTGCCACTCCATGGCCTCGATCCCCGACACGACCGCCGTGAGTCCGTTCGCTGCAGCGATCGCCGAGGCGATGTCGGAGTCGGTCTGCTTTTCGTAGACTTTGGTCTTCCTGCCACGGGTGAGGCGGTGGAGCCGATTGAGCGCGCGAAGAGCGATCTTGCGCTCGCCGCCGCTCTCAAACACGGGCTCGATCCCGACGATCTCGCCCTTGAAGATCACCGCGCCGGGATCGGCGCCCGGGCCGTCCACTTCCAGCGTGCTGCCTTCGCGCACCACCCATTTCGGCGGCAGCGTCAGCGTCACGGTCGCCAGGTCCGGTTGATCGAGGTCCTGGTCCACCACGATCGCGCTCACCCGGTCGACGGTCACCTTCTTCCCGTCGATGAGAACTCGAAGGCGGCCGGCCGGCGCCGCAGACACGCCAACCGCCCACGTCATGACGGCGAGTGCACAGGCGCAGATCATCCTCAAATTGAACATGGGTGCGGCTCCTTGCCAGCCCAACAATAGCCGGTTTTGGCAAGTCGCGCTATCCCATGCAGAAGGCAAAAGGCCAAAGGTGCTGAGTGCCGGCTTTTTAGGCAGCCTGTTTAAGGCGCGAGACGGATCCGCAGCAACGTCCACTCGGTGGGCGCGGTTCCAGCTTTCTCGCCGGTCAGGATGGCTAAGGTATCGCCGCAGAAGGCCGCCAGCGCCGGCGTCCCGGCCGGCGGCAGCGGTACGCCGACGACTCGTAACCGGGTCACGGCCGTTCCCGCCGCATCGAGCGCGAGGCGCACCAGCCGCCGGGAGCCGTCGGCCATCGCCTGCATCCCGATCAACTCGGCAGCGTGCCGCCGCAGACGATCGATGCCACCAAGGAACATGCGCGCCGGCGCGCCCAGGGGCGTCACCGAGCGCGTGCGGAGGTCCACGCGCGAGAGGCCGTTGCGGTGCGCGACGTAAACCACGCCGTCGCGGCTGCCGGCCGCAACGCTCACCGGAGCCTCGTCCTGGAGATCGGCCAGCACTTCAAGCGCGGGCGCGCCGGCCCGCAGCACGAGCAACCGCGGGCGCGCCGCATCCAGGATGACGACCGCACCCGACGCGGTCACGGCGAGATCGACGGGGCGCACCGCCGCAAAGGCGGCTGGCGCTTGGTAGCCGTTCAGTACGCGGCCCGACACGAGCTGCAACCTGTGCAGCGTCGCCGACCCGCCATCCGCTTCCGCGCTGACCACCCACAGGTCGCCGCGCGTCGTGTCGACGTCGAGCGCCATGACGTCCAGGAATCCCGCCGATTCGCCCCGCGTGAGATCGATCGAACTGTCGCCGCCATCCGTGACGACGCGGAGCTTGCGGCCTGGGCGATCGCCGAAGACGAACCGGCGTGACACGCCATCGCAGGCGAGGCCGCCCGGCGCAAAGTCCGGGCTGGAGAAGTGGCCGGCGGTGTCGACGATGACGGGTTCGATGGGGTCTTCAGGTGCAGCGGGTGCCGCGGGTGCAGCGAGTGCAGCGAGTGCAGCGAGTGCAGCGGCGGAGGGTGCGCCAGGTGCCGTATTGAAGGGTCGATTCATTCGTACCGACGGCTGAGGCGCAACGACAGTTGGTTTGGCTTCGGGTATACCGGCCTCAGATGGAAGGGAAACGACAACAGCCTCTGTAGCCGGTGCAGCGGGCTTGTCCCGCCGTAGCTCGCCCGATAGCTCGCGAGCGAAGGCGGACCAGCCGGGAAGGTCACGGACCCGGCGGAAGTCGGCCGTGCTCGCGTCAACGGCGACACCCATCTCCACCAGCCGGCGCAGCATCACCAGCGCATCGTCTGGACGCCCGCTGAGCGACTGCGCCCGGGCCAGCAAGTACATCAATGCGGCATCGTTGCGCGGTCCGCGCTGCACGGCGCGCCAGGCCAGGTCGTGCGCCCGCTCGTAGTCGCCAGTCGCCAACGCGGCTTCGGTTTGCCCACGGCAGTCAGCGGCGCTCGCGCACTCGCCTGATGCCGGTTGTGATGCGGCGCCCGAAGACGGCGCGGCGGCCCCGAGGGCCACCGCGAAAGCAGCGACAAGCGCGCGATAGGTCATTAGTGGCGGGCTTTTCGCCCGCCTTAGTGTCGCACAGCCCCTACTTGGCCTGCGCCTGCATCGACAGGCTGACGCGCACGTCGTCGCCGACCAGGAAGCCACCGGTCTCGAGCGCGGCATTCCAGTTGAGGCCGAAGTCCTTGCGGTTGATCGTGACCTCGGCGTCGAATGCGATCTTCTCGTTGCCCCATGGATCCTTGGCCAGGCCCAGGTAGTTGACCGGCAGGGTGATCGACTTGGTGACGTCGCGAATCGTCAGGTTGCCGACCACCTCGAACTGCTCGGCCGATTTCGCGACCACGCGGGTGCTGTCAAACGTCAGGGTCGGGAAGCGTTCCACCGCAAAGAAGTCGTCGGAACGGAGGTGCGCGTCGCGATCCGCCTGGTTGGTGTCGATGCTCTTGGTCTGGATCGTGAACTTCACGGACGAGCCGGCCAGGTCGCTCTGGTCGAAGGCAATGCTGCCCTCGAACTCCGAGAAGCGGCCGCGGACCTTCGAGAGCAGGTGACGAACCTGGAACGTGGCCTCGGAGTGGGCGGGATCGATCTGGTAGGTGCGGATGCCGGTTGCGGTTGCGGTTGCGGTTGCGGTTGCGGTTGCGGTGGTCATGATTCGGTCTCCTTCGAAGTTAGATGCCGGTGAACACATTTAGTGTTTAAACACTCAAGTAAGCCAAAAAAATTACGCCGGGCGTCGCGCCTTGGCCAGCAAATCGATCAGCGTGCGCAGGTCCCGCTTGCCGAGGTGTCCCAACTGGGTGCCGTGGAGCGCGACGATGGGGCGGTCGAGCGCGTCGACCAGCTCGAGCCCCTTCCTGGTGATCCGGGTGGTGACGAATCGCCGATCGTCGGCGCCGCGCTGGCGCGAGATCAGGCCCGTCTGTTCCATCCGGTCGAGCAGCCGCGTCACGTCCGGCACCCGCGTGACCAACCGGTTGCCGACCTCATTGCGGCAGAGGCCCGCGGCTCCGGCGCCCCGGAGGATGCGGAGCACGTTGTACTGCGTCGGTGTCAGGCCGTGCGGCTTGAGCCACTGGGCCAGGGCATGCTCGAGTTCCGCGGCGGTCCGGGCGATGCTCAAGGCCGCCTCGGCCTCGGGGCTCTCAAACGGCTTGGTCTGCTTCAGTTCGTCGCGCAGCCCGGGTGACATGTGATCACTATAAGTGTTTAAACACTTTATGTCAAGCGGCCCCGCTCCCCGGGGCTACTTGCCCGAGAAGCGCACGTGGATGCCGCCGGTGATCATTCGCGGCGTGCCAACCGTGGACGGATTGGTCTGCACGAAGTAGGCCCGGTCCAAAAGGTTCTGCGCGCCGAAGAACACCTGGATCCGGCTGTTCAAGTCACGCGACGCCAGCAGGTCCACCGAGGTGTAACCGGGAAGTCCGGCCTTGATGCCGGTGTCGTATCCCGCCGCCGCCAACGTGGCCGGCGAAATGAACTGCACGTTCTGATCGTCGTTGTACTGCAGGCCGGCGAACTGCACCCCGAGCGACAGGTTGATGACCTTCGGGTTGTTGTAGGACGCCTGGAGGGATCCGCGATGCACCGGCACCTGGGCGAGGTACTTGCCCACCAGGTTGGCGTTGGCGACACCGCCGTCGGTGACTTTTGCCTGATCGTAGAGGTAGCCGCCGGACACCCGCCAATCCTTGCCGATCAGGTACTCCACATCCGACTGCACGCCCCAGATCCGGGTGCGGCCGAGGTTCTGCTTCTGCGCCAGCGTCGGGGTGAGGGTGACGTTCGACACCGGGTTTTCGACGCGGTTGTCGAACCACGTGAAGCGCGCCGTGAGGTTGCGCGCGGGCGCGA
>JBDTMB010000341.1:0-6651 GCA_039934485.1 Vicinamibacterales bacterium | reverse complement strand
TGAAACCGTCGCGTCAGGTCCGGCGTGGGCGGAACGGACCAAGTCCGTGGGTGACGCCTTGACCAGGGCCGTCCCGAGTCGCTGCTCCCAGTCGTCGATGCCGCGCGCGAGCTCATGCTTCACGTATTCCATGAATTCGTTCACCTCGCCCTGCATCTGTTCCATCTTGCGACGCATGTTGAGGATAATCTCGACCCCGGCGAGGTTCACGCCGAGGTCCCGCGTCAATGAGAGGATGGTTTCAAGCTGCTCGAGGTCCTCTTCCGAATACAGCCGGGTGTTGCCTTCCGTGCGCGAGGGCTTGAGGAGCCCTTCCCGCTCGTACAGGCGCAGCGTCTGCGGATGGATGTTGTAGCGCTGCGCCACCACGCTGATCATGAAATAGGCCTTGCCGGATCGCTTGCTCATGGCTCTCTGACGCTTTCGCCGTTGATCCGCCCGAATTCACGAAGCAATTCCTTCGAGCGCTCGTCGAGCACCCTGGGCAGCTTCAACCGTACGTCCACGACCAGGTCGCCGCGCTGGCCGGTGCGGCCCACGGCGCCGCGGTCGCGCAGGCGAAAGCGCTGGCCCGATTGCGTGCCGGGCGGCACGCGCAGCCGCACCGAGCCGTCCGGCGTGGGGATGTCAATCTTCGCGCCCAGGCCGGCTTCGTGCACGGCGATCGGCACGGTCATGTGCAACTCGTCGCCTTCACGCCGATACAACGGATGTTCCTGGATTTCCACCGCGATGTAGAGGTCGCCCGGCGCGCCGCCACGAACCCCGGCGTGCCCCTTGCCACCCACCCGCACGCGCGCGCCGTGGGCGATGCCGGCCGGGATCCGCACCGTGAGCACCTCCGATCGCGGTTCGACACCCTGCCCGTGGCAGGGTTCGCACACTTCCTGCTTGAGCCGCCCGGCGCCGCCGCAGGTGGGACAGTTCTTCGAGAACACCATGTGGCCGCGGACCGATCGCACGACGCCGGTGCCTTCGCAGCCGACGCATCGCGTCTCCGCGACGCGTTGAAACCCGCTGCCCGAACACGTGCGGCAGGTGTCCTGGCGGGTCACCGTGACCGCGCGCTGGGCGCCGTGCCACGCCTCCTCAAACGTCAACGAGGTCCTGGCGTGGATGTCGGCGCCGTGGTCCGCGCTCTCGTCGGGCTCGCGGCCCCCGCGGCGCGCGAACACTTCTTCGAACAACTCGCCAAAGGTGGTCGTGCGCTCGGCGTGGACGCGGCTCGAGAAATCAAAGCCCTCGAAGCCAAACGTCTCGGCGTCGTCGGCCTCGCCGCCCATCAACTGCCCGGAATCGTAGCGGCGGCGCCGATCGGGATCCATCAGCGTCTCGTACGCCTCGAGCACCTGCCGGAAGCGCCCAGCGGCTTCCTGGTCGCCCGGGTTGATGTCCGGATGCAGGCGTCGAGCCAGCCGCCGGTACGCGCGTTTGACGTCACCGGCCGGCGCGGTTCGCTCGATCCCGAGAACGATGTAGAGATCCATCGTCGTTGGCAATTCGGTTTCGTTATTCGTTATTCGTTATTCGTTATTCGTTATTCCTTCTTGTCCTCAACGACTTCCGCGTCGATGACATCGCCGCCCGATCCGCCGGACGACTCAGCACCCGACTCACCAGCACCTGCTGCACCTGATGCACCCGATGCACCTGACGCACCCGATGCACCCGACGCACCCGATTCCCCCGCCTTGTACAGCGCTTCCGACGCCTTGTGCTGCGCCGACATCAACGCGTCCATCGACTTGCTCATGCCGGGGACGTCGCTGCCTTCGATCGCCTTCTTGAGGTCGGCCATCGCCTGCTCGATGGCGTTCTTGTCGCTGATCGGGATTTTGTCGCCGGTGTCCTTGAGCATCCGCTCGGCGGTGTAGACCGCCTGGTCGGCGCGATTGCGGACCTCGATCTCTTCCCGCCGCCTCTTGTCCTCGTCGGAGTGCGACTCGGCCTCCCGCATCATGCGCTCGACTTCCTCCTTGCTGAGGCCGGACGAGGCGGTAATCGTGATCTTCTGTTCCTTCTGCGTGCCCATGTCCTTCGCCGACACGTTGACGATGCCGTTGGCATCGATGTCGAAGGTGACCTCGATCTGCGGCACGCCGCGCGGCGCCGGCGGCAGGCCCACCAAGTGGAACCGGCCGAGCGTGCGGTTGTCGCGCGCGAGCGGACGCTCGCCCTGGACCACGTGCACTTCCACGCTCGTCTGGTTGTCCGACGCGGTCGAGAAGGTCTCGCTCTTGCGCGTGGGAATCGTGGTGTTGCGTGTGATCAGCGGCGTCATGATTCCGCCCATGGTCTCGATGCCGAGCGAGAGCGGCGTGACGTCGAGCAGCAGCAGGTCTTTCACTTCACCGGCCAGCACGCCGGCTTGGATGCCCGCGCCAATCGCCACCACTTCGTCGGGGTTGACCCCCTTGTGCGGTTCCTTGCCGAACAGTTCCTTGACGATCGCCTGCACGCGCGGGATGCGGGTCGAGCCGCCCACCAGCACCACCTCGTCGATCTTCGACGGATCGACGCCGGCATCGGTCAACGCCGTCTTGGTGGGACCCACGGTCTTCTGCAGGAGATCCTCGACGAGCGCTTCGAACTTCGCGCGCGTCAGCTTCATCGCCAGGTGCTTGGGCCCGGTTGCATCCGCGGTGATGAACGGCAGGTTGAGCTCCGTTTCCATCACCGTGGACAGTTCCATCTTGGCCTTCTCGGCCGCCTCGCGCAGCCGCTGCAGCGCCATCCGGTCCTTGCCCAGGTCGATGCCGTCGCTCTTCCGGAACTCGTCGATGATCCACTCGATGATCCGCTGGTCGAGGTTGTCGCCACCCAGGTGCGTGTCGCCGTTGGTGGACTTGACCTCGACGACGCCCTCGCCCACTTCCAGGATGGAAATGTCGAACGTGCCGCCGCCGAAGTCGTAGACCGCGATGGTCTCGTCCTTCTTCTTGTCGAGTCCGTAGGCCAGCGCCGCGGCCGTGGGCTCGTTGACGATGCGCATCACTTCCAGGCCGGCGATCTGCCCGGCCTCTTTCGTGGCTTGGCGCTGCGCGTCGTTGAAATACGCCGGCACCGTGATCACCGCCTTGGTGACCGTCTGACCGAGATAGTCCTCGGCCGCCTGCTTGAGCTTCTGCAGCACCATCGCCGACAGCTCGGGCGGCGCGTAGTCCTTGCCCTGCGCCTTGACCCGCACGTCGCCGTTGGCGGCGCGCTCCACGATGTAGGGCACCATCTTCATTTCTTCGCTGACTTCGTCGTAGCGGCGGCCCATGAACCGCTTGATCGAAAAAATCGTGTTCTCCGGATTCGTGACCGCCTGGCGCTTGGCGACCTGCCCGACCAACCGCTCCTCGGTCTTGCTGAAGGCCACGACCGACGGCGTCAACCGGTTGCCCTCGGCGTTCTGGATGACGGTGGCCTGATCGCCTTCCATCACCGCGACCACCGAGTTGGTCGTCCCCAGGTCGATTCCAATAATTTTGCTCATGCCCTTAGTATGAAATGTGAGTAACTCGTTGTCAATCTTCGCGATCGAAGGGTCGCCAAACAGTTGCTATACTGCCGGTTAGCCGATTTCAGCGTGCGCCCATGACCGTCATCTTTCGCTTTGCCCGTCACGCCAGCATCGCCGCCCTCTTCATCAGCGCGGCGCTCCTCGGCACCCTGAGCGGCGTGCTGTTCGCCTACTCCGACGACCTGCCGCAGGTCAGCGCGCTCGATCAGTACTCGCCCAACACCATCACCCGCGTCCTCGGCAAAGACGGTCAACTCGTCGGCGACTTCGCGGTCGAACGACGCGTCGTCATCCGCTACGAGGAGATCCCGGTGCTGCTGCGGCAGGCCATCCTCGCGGCGGAAGACGCCGATTTCTTCCGCCATGTCGGGCTCAATCCGCAGCGCATCGTCCTGACCCTGTTCAACGACATCATCCAGATGCGCAAGGCCGGCGGCGCCAGCACGCTGACCCAGCAGCTGGCGCGCAAGCTGTTCCTCAACGACGAGAAGACCTGGGAGCGCAAGGTCAAGGAAGCGTTGCTCACGATCCAGATCGAGAAGCGCTACACCAAGGAAGAGATCTTCACGCTCTACTGCAACCAGATGTACTTCGGCCACGGCGCCTACGGCGTCCAGGCCGCGGCGCAGCTCTACTTCCGCAAGGCCGTCAAGGACCTGACTGTCGAAGAAGCCGCGCTCATCGCGGGCATCCTGCAGGGCAACGCGCGGCAAAGCCCCTTCGTGAACATGGAGGCCGCGGTGCGCCGCCGCAACTACACGCTGGACCGGATGGCCGAGGAGGGCTACATCTCGCGCGCCGATGCCAGCGCCGCGATCAAGCGTCCCATCGTGACCCGCGGCAGCCCGGGGCAGGTCGCCTCGACGGCGCCGTACTTCCTCGAGGAGGTGCGCAAGCAACTCGAGAACAAGTTCGGCGCGAAGGCGCTCTATGAAAGCGGCCTGACGGTGAGGACGGCGCTCGACCTCCGCCTGCAAGCAGCCGCCAATCGCGCGATCGACCGGGGCTTGCGGCGCGCCGACAAGCGCCGCGGGTTCCGCAAGATCACCCGCACCGTCGTTGCCGACAAGCAAACGGTGGAGAGCTTTCAACACGAGCGCTGGGGCCGGCCGATCGTCGCCGGCGATATCGTCCCCGCCGTCGTGACCGGTGTCGACGCCGGCGTCGCGGCGCTGCGCATCGGCCGCCTCACCGCGGGACTCGATAAGGCGAGCATCGCCTGGACCCGCAAGGCGTCGGTCGCCGACGTCGTCAAGGCCGGCGACGTCATCGACGTCGAGATCACCAGGCTCGACGACGACGGCAAGGCCACGGTGCTGCTCGAACAGACCCCGATCCTCGAAGCCTCGCTCGTGGCCATCGATAATCACACCGGCCAGGTGCTGGCGATGGTCGGCGGCT
Organism: Vicinamibacterales bacterium; assembly: GCA_039934485.1. Taxonomy (GTDB): domain Bacteria; phylum Acidobacteriota; class Vicinamibacteria; order Vicinamibacterales; family UBA2999; genus 12-FULL-67-14b. The sequence continues at coordinate 1,742 of JBDTMB010000341.1, read as the reverse complement.
ACAGCTTCGCGCGCAGCAAATTCAACCGCGCCACGCAGGCCTATCGACAGATGGGCTCGACGGTGAAGCCCTTCCTCTACACGGCCGCCATCGATCGCGGCCTCACGCCGTCCACGATCCTGGTGGATGCCCCCGCCGAGTTCTTTGCCGGCCCCGGTCAGCCGATGTACAAGCCGGGCAACTATGACGGCAAGTACGAAGGCCCGATCACGCTGCGACGCGCGATCGAGGACTCGCGCAACATTCCGGCGGTGAAGGTGATCGAGATGCTCGGCCCGCCGCAGGTGGCGGCGTATGCCAAGAAGTTTGGCTTCGCGCAGGACTTCCGGCCGTTCCTGTCGATGGCGCTCGGCGCGCAGGAATCGACGCTCCTCGAACTCACCAGCGCCTATTCCACGTTCCCGAACCATGGGATCCGGATGGAGCCGTTCTACGCCAACGCCATCACCGACCGCGAGGGCGCGCTGCTGCAAGAACAGCGTCCGCAACCACGTGATGCGATTCGCGCGGACACCGCGTTTGTCCTCACCAGCCTGATGGAGGGTGTGATCTTGCGCGGGACCGGCTTTACCGCCGCGGCACTCAAGTGGCCGCTGGGCGGCAAGACGGGCACGGTGGACGACTTCACCGACGCGTGGTTTGTCGGCTTCGATCCGAACATTACCGTGGGCGTGTGGCTCGGCTACGACGAAAAGAAGCCGATCGGCCGCAACGAAACCGGCGCCGTGGCGGCGCTGCCGATGTGGATCGACTTCATGAAGGCCTACATCGACCTGTACGGCGACCGCGAACACCCGCCCACGTTCGACGCGCCGGGCAACATCGTCTTCATGGCGGTGGACAAGGGCACCGGCGAGCCCGCGAGCGCCAGCGCGCCCAACATCATCGAGGAAGCCTTCATCTCGGGAACGCAACCGTCCCGGCAGTGATCTCGGAGCTGACCGGAGATCGCAAAATCTGCGATCTGCAAGAACCTCGTCCTCTCCCCCCAATTCGCCCTTGACTCGTCCGCCCGACGATGAGACCGTCGTCGAAGAGTCAGAAAGGCAGGAGGTCATGCATGGGAGGAACGCCGGCGGGGCGTTAATGAAAATGACGGACGACGACAACGATGTGATCTTGATTGTGACGGAGCGCTTTGAGCGGCGGCTGTCCGAGGAAACCGGTCAGATTCGCGTTGAGATGGCCAACGGCTTCGGTCAGCTGCGGGCGGAGATGATCGAGCGGAACGCCGATCTGCTCAAGTGGATTCTCATCTTCGGTATCAGCCAGACCGCTGCCATCGCGGGCCTTCTCCGGCTCTGGCGTTAGGCAACCCTGAAGGGTCGCCGCCACACTGCGGCCTGCGCACTATTCATCGTCGTCGACAGCGGACGGCTGCCCGAGGGTGCCCGACGCCTTCTGCATCAGATAGGTCTTGATGAACGCGTCGATGTCGCCGTTCAACACCTTGTCCACCTGGCTTTCGGCGTACTTGGTGCGGTGGTCCTTAATCATCTGATACGGCTGCAACACGTAGCTGCGGATCTGCGAGCCGAACGCGATTTCTTTCTTGGCGCCGCCAATCTGCGACAGCTTGTCCTGCTGCTCTTTCTCCTTCAAGTCGTAGAGCCGCGCCTTCAGCACTTTCATGGCCACATCGCGGTTCTTGTGCTGCGACCGCTCGTTCTGGCAGGAGATGACGATGCCGGTCGGCAGGTGGGTCAGGCGGACGGCGGAGTCGGTGACGTTGACGTGCTGGC
>JBDTMB010000340.1:0-6657 GCA_039934485.1 Vicinamibacterales bacterium | reverse complement strand
GTTTCGCGCCGCGTGGAGGGCGACGGCTTTAGCCGTCGCCAGGTCGTCAGCCGTAGTGATCTTGATGTTCGCGACGTCGCCGTCAACCAGGTGAACTGCCACGCCTGCGCGCTCGGCCAGCATGGCTTCGTCGGTGGCGTCGGCGCCACCGGCCGCGTCGAGCGTCCGGGCAAACACCTCGCGGCGAAAGGCCTGCGGCGTCTGCGCGAGGAAGATCTCATCGCGCGCGAGCGTGGCGGCGATCTGGCGATCGCCACCGTCGGCGGCTGCAGGTGCGTGCTTGACGGTGTCGCGCACGGCAATCGCGGCAATCGCCGCGCCATGACGAAGGGCGGCGTCGACGGTTCGCGCGATCACCGCCGTGCTGACAAACGGCCGGGCCGCGTCGTGAACCAGCACGACGTCGGTGCCCGGCGAGACGTGCGCGAACGCGCTGGCCACCGAATCCTGCCGGCGCGCGCCGCCGGCGACGCAGGTCACGGGTTTGGCGAACCGTCCGCTCCAGGCCGCAGCCGTGGTGGCGACGTGTTCGGCCGGCAAGGCGACGATGATCTCGTTCACCCGATCGCTGGCGGCGAGCGCGGCGACGCTCATGTCGAGCATCGGCTGTCCGCCGAGGTCGAGGAATTGCTTGGGCCGATCGGCGCCCAGTCGAAGGCCTCGCCCAGCGGCGGCGATGATGGCGGCAACGTGCACGCCGACGATTGTACTGCCTAGAACAGCACCTTGGCTTCGCCCTGCTTGTCCACCAGTTGCTGGTAATGCGCAACGATGAGGTCGCGCCGCTTCAACATCGCGGTGATTTCCGCCTTGGTGAGGTAGTCCTTCGTGGCCGCGGTCACCGCTTCGAGCGAGAGCCCCGACATCTTCGCCAGCAGCGCGCGATCGCCTCGCGTCAACTCGGCGGGGCGAATCGTCGCCGCCAGCCGGAAGGCGCGCGTGAAGTCGATCATGAGGACGCGCCACTCCGGCGACACCAGCACGTTGGTCAGGTTGCGATCGGTGTCCATCACCAGGTCGGTGAACATGCGCTGGCGGAACATGTCCTGGTTCCAGGCGTTGGGATTGGCGGGCTCGACCTTCTTCTTCAGCCGATCGGCCTCGTTCATCAGTGACTCCATCCACCACGCGAGCGCGCCGGTCTTGCCGTCGTAGCGGTACTCGATCGTGGGCGGCATCATCTCCGCAATCCCCAGCAGGCGGGCCAGCCGCTCGGCGGCGACGTTGTACTTCCACGAATCGACGAAGTTGAGCTCCGTCTTGCCGCGGTCGGGGGTAAAGACGGCCATGCGCTGGTCGATGGGTTGAAAGACCGCGTCGTGCTTGAAGGTGCCGTCCGACAGTGTCAGGCGCAACGGGTGCGTGACGCCGCTCGACGTATCGCGGCGGGCCACGACCTTCGCCGTGCGCATGAAGCCCTCGATGTCCTCGCGGGTCTGCGGGGTGTCGCCGGCGAGCGGCGCGACGACGAACAGCAGGGCAATGACCGGGAGAAACTTACGCATGCTGCCTCCTGGGGTGGGTCGCTATTTGTTGGCGTCGCGGATCCGGTTCGTGAACTGGCCAACTATATCCTGCACCCCGCGCATCACGGCGTCGGCATTTGCGGCCGCATTGCCGGCGGCAATGCTGCCTTTGTGCAGCAGAGACACGTCCACCAGCACGGGGGTGTCGTGGTACTCCAGCCTGGCGGTGGTGTGCGAGTAGAGATACGCGTCATATCTCGAGATGCACAGGCCGTTGGCCATCGTCGCGGTCATCACGTTGACGTAGAGATAGGTGTCTTCGTCGGTGTTGAGAGTGATCGTGAACCCGGCGCCCGACAGCTGCTTCACCACCGCCGATTCGAGCGCCTCCTGGCGCAAGCCACACGTCACGGCCTGGGCGCTAAGGCCTTCCACGACGACACCGAGCTTGGTCAGGCCCTTGAACTGGGCATCGGGCCGCCGATCGTAATCCGGGGCGGCACGGGCATTGGCTGACGGAGGCGGGACTGAGTGAGGGGCAACCGCGGTGGCCGGCGTATCAATTTCCCGGACGGGCTCGTAGACGCGCCGCACGACGTCACCCTTGCCACGCTCGAGGAACTCCACCTCAACGACCAGCTGCGCAGGAACGGCGGTTCGCGAATACGTGTAGCGAAGCTCCCGTCCCTGCTCCACTTTATAGAGGACCACGAGCCGCCCCGACTCCCGCCTGGCCGTCACGGCCAGCGTCGTGCCATCGGCCGTCAGCAGTTCCTCCTTGCCGGTGGGATGGAACGAGCGCGCCGTGCCGCTCTCGGCGGCGATCGTGACCTGGAAGGCCGTGTCCACGATGGTGAGGCGCGCCGATGGCTCGCGCACTTCGTCGGTCAGCAGCTTCACCCGCGCCGCGTCCTCGCGGCTGACACGGCTGACGGGAAACGACTGGCGGTTGGTGCCGGCTCCGCCGCCGGTGGCCGACGAATCGCCGCCGGACCCGGGTGCCGCGATCCAGTCCGCCTTGAATCCGACCTCGCGGGGGAATTGACTCAACTCGCGGTTGAGGCTCCACCGGCCGGCGAGCGACGGCGCGTCCTGCGCGAGCACGGGATGAGAAATGCCTGCAGCCGCGGACATCAGAAGAATCGCCGTCAAGCACCACCGAGCCATCGGGGAACGGTACCACAGGCGGCCGGGTAGACTGGAGTGATGGACACCAACCCTGAGGCGGCCGCCATCGAGCTGGGGCTGGACACCTTTGGCGACGTCACCCTGGATGCCGGCGGACAAAAGCTGCACCAGGCGAGCGTGCTGCGGAACCTCGTCGAGGAAGCGGTCCTGGCCGATCGGCTCGGGCTGCACTTCTTCGGCGTCGGCGAGCATCACCGCAGCGACTTCGCGGTGTCGGCCCCTGAAGTCGTGCTGGCGGCGATCGCCTCCCGCACCACCCGCCTTCATCTCGGGACCGCCGTCACCGTGCTGAGCTCCGACGATCCGATCCGCGTCTACGAGCGCTTCTCGACGTTGAACGCGTTGTCGAACGGCCGCGCGGAGGTGATTCTCGGCCGCGGATCGTTCACCGAATCATTCCCGCTGTTCGGCTACGACCTCTCCCAGTACGAGATGCTGTTCGAGGAGAAGCTGGAGATCTTCGCGGCACTCCTCGCCGAACAGCCGGTGACCTGGAGCGGCAAGACCCGCACGAGCCTCACGCGGCAGGCGGTGTATCCGCCGATCGAATCCGGCCGGCTGCGCGCGTGGGTCGGCGTGGGCGGCAGCCCCGAATCGGTGGTGCGGGCGGCGCGCCATGGCCTGCCCCTGATGCTGGCCATCATCGGCGGCAGCCCTGCTCGTTTCACGCCGTACGTGGACTTGTACCATCGGGCGCTCGCGCAATTCGACCGCACGGTGCTGCCGATCGGCGCGCACTCCCCTGGACACGTCGCCGCGTCGGACGAACAGGCACGGGAGGAGCTGTGGCCGCACTACGCGGCGATGATGACGCGCATCGGCGCCGAGCGTGGATGGCCGCCGGTAAGCCGCGCGGGGTTCGACCGCGAAGCCGGGCCCGAGGGAGCACTGTGCGTGGGATCGCCGGAGACCGTCGCGACGAAGATCGCCGCCACGGTTCGGGCGCTCGGGTTGTCGCGCTTCGACATGAAATACAGCAATGGCACCCTGCCGCACGAGTTGCTGATGACCAGCATCGAACTCTACGCGACCGAAGTGGCGCCGCGGGTGCGCGCGAAGCTTGCCGGATCGCGCGGATAACCTCTCAACGCCAACCTGAAACACTCAGCGATTCGACGATGCCCGACGCAATGGCCAGGTTGGGTCACGGGCTCCCTCACCGGGCGCGGGCCAACTCCGTCACAATCTCCCAGTTCAGGCGGACGAAGCGGTGCAGCTCGCTCTCGAGCAGCCGCTCCTGGTCGCTGTGCATCCCGAAGCCCTTGGTTTGGTCCTCGATGTCGACCGCCGAGCCAATGCCCACGCACTGCATGCCACGGGCGCGCAACTGCCACATGTCGGTGCCGTAGGTGCTCATCGACGGGACGGTCGGCACGTGGTACACCGCGGTGACCGCATCTTCGACGGTCTTGAAGAGCTCCGAGTCGGTCCGCTGCGCCGCGATCGCCGGTCGTCCGGTGCCACCGCCGGCGAACTGCACGTCCACCGCGGGATCGTTGATGGCCCGCCGGATCTGTTCGAGCAGCGCTGCGGCGTCTTCGCCAGGCACCATCCGCACGTCGATGCGAGCCCGGGCGTCGGACGGAATCACGTTGGAACGGTAGCCCCCGGTGAAGATGTTCGGTGAGACCGAGGTGCGGGCCATCGAGGCATGGCGCGGCTCGTGTTCCCACAGCCAGTCCACCGCCGCACTTGCCACCTTCGGATCCGGCGAGATCACGTCGCGATAGTACCGGGCCTGTTCGGGCGGCGCCAGCATGGCGAGCCGCCGGAAGTACGTGCCGGTGGTCTCGTCGATCCTGACGTTGGGTTGCCAGTCGGCGAAGCGGCCGACAGCGGCGCCGAGCCGCGCGATCGGGTTCGACTTGAGCGGCACCGACCCGTGGCCCGAAATGCCGTGCGCCACCAGCTCGACGCCGCGCGGGATCTTCTCGGTGGTCTGCACCGTGGCGTAGCGCACCTCCCCGCGCTCGCGGATCGTGTCACCGCCCTCGGCGAGGCAGTACTCGGCGTCGATCTCGGGGTAGTGCTCGGCGATCATGTGGCCGATGCCGAGGTTCGAGGCGCCTTCCTCGCCGGACTCGCCGAGGAAGATGACGTCGCGATCGAGGGCCACGTCGTGCCGCTTGAGCAGCAGCATCGTCATCACGGCGGCCGCGAGGTTGTCCTTGTCGTCGATGGCGCCGCGCCCGTAGACGTACCCGCCGTCGCGCGTGGCGCTGAACGGGGGGAAGCGCCACTTCGAGGGGTCCACCGTCACGGTGTCGGTGTGGCCCAGCAGCAAAATCGGGCGCTTGCGTCCGGAGCCCTTCAACCGCGCGATGACGTTCGGGCGCGCGAGATCCTTGGCGTAGATCTGCGCCGGAATGCCACCCTGGTCGAAGACCTGCTTGAGGTACTCGGCCGCGGCACGTTCGCTGGCGCTGGTGTCGAATCGAATCAGCGCCTGGTAGTGGCGCAACGACTCGTCTTCAACGGCCTTCCAGTCCGGCCGAGTCGCGGGGCCCTGGGCGACGAGCGAGACCGCGCCGCATGCCGCGAGGATCGGCAGCAGCAAGCAACGTCGTGTCGGAGCGATCATGGGCCTATCCTAACCCTCATGCCGCCAGGACCCCGGAGACATTCGCACGACCCGATGACATAATCGACGGCATGCAACAACGTCACCTCGGCCGCAGCGGCCTGTCGGTTTCCGCCCTCGGCCTGGGCTGCATGGGCATGTCGGAGTTCTACGCGGGGCGCGACGACGCGGAGTCGGTCGCCACCATTCACCGCGCGATTGAAATCGGGGTCACCTTCTTCGACACGGCGGACATGTACGGGCCATTCGACAACGAACGCCTGCTCGGCCGCGCCATCCGCGATCGGCGCGACCAGGTGGTGATCGCCACCAAGTTCGGCAACATGCGGGCCGACGACGGCGCGTTTCTCGGGGTCAATGGCTCGCCCGCGTATGTGCAACAGTCGTGCGATGCGTCGCTGACGCGGCTGGGCATCGACGTGATTGACCTGTATTACCAGCACCGCGTCGACGCCAAGGTGCCGATCGAAGACACGGTGGGCGCGATGGCCGCGCTCGTGGCGCAGGGTAAGGTGCGTTTTCTGGGACTATCGGAAGCGAGTCCCGCGACCATCCGCCGTGCGCACGCGGTCCACCCGATCGCGGCGCTGCAGACGGAGTACTCACTGTGGACGCGCGATCCGGAGCCGGAGATCCTCCCCACCTGCCGTGACCTGGGGATCGGCCTCGTCGCCTATAGCCCGCTCGGCCGCGGCTTCCTGACCGGCCGGTTCCAGTCACCCGCCGACCTGCCCGCCGACGACTGGCGCCATGACAACCCGCGGTTCCAGGGTGAGAACTTCACTCGCAACCTGGCGCTGGTCGCCCGCGTGAAGACGCTCGCGGAACGGAAGGGCTGTACGCCTGCTCAATTGGCGCTGGCCTGGGTGTTGCGCCAGGGTGATGACGTCACGGCCATCCCTGGCTCGAAGCGACGGGAACGGCTCGAGGAGAACGCCGCCGCGGTCAACGTGATCATCAGCGACGAGGAGTTGCGGGAGATCGAGGCCTTGTTCCCGCCTGGCGCGGCCGCCGGAACACGGTATTCCGAAGCGGGCATGAGGACGCTGAACGGTTGAGCGCCACTCGACGCTGAACTGCGGCTCAGGCGCCCCGCAACCGCTCGAATAAGCTCGCGGCCAGCGAAGGGAGCGCGGCCATGTGGGCTCCGGAGATCGCCAGCCTGGGTCGCCTGTCCCACACGGTCCGGACAAACGCCATGGCCGGATGCACCGGCTCGAATACGAGGGTCGGGTCGCTGGACCAGTCCATCACGCGGGTTTCAGACGGGACGTCGCCCTTGACGCGGTCGGCCCTCAGTTCTGAAGCAAGCCAACTGAGCCCCTCATCCACCAGTGCGTCGTTGGTTCCCACGACCGCGGCGACATGTTGGGCAACCGCTTCCGGCCCGGCGGGCCGGGGCGGGGCGGCATCCAGCACGAA
>JBDTMB010000339.1:0-6684 GCA_039934485.1 Vicinamibacterales bacterium | reverse complement strand
CAGCTCGCAGCCGGCCCGTGGGGTCGTCAGTTTCCCACAGCCATCACCGCCTGGCGACGCGCATGGATGTTCGTCATCCCGTTCTTCGCGTTTCCGCCGCACGTCCGGCGCGTGATCGACACGACCAATGCGCTCGAAAGCGTGCCTGCCCGCGTGCGCAAGAGCATCAAGACGCGTGGGCACTTCCCGACGGACGAGGCCGCGACCAAGCTGATCTGGCTGGCATTGAGGAACATCACCGCCGAATGGATCCGGCCGGCCACCTACTGGAAAGAGGCGATGAACCAGTTCGCGATTCTTTACGAGGATCGCTTTACCATTCCTCGCGCGTAGAATGAACCGTCAACCCCGCTCCACACACACAGAAATCCTGACACTTCCGGTCGACCGGGCGATCGCGAAGTCCGGCCGTTCATCTGTCAATCTGGGCTCGAGGCCCACCGCAGAGATTCTGTCGCCCGGCAAATGAGCGGGTGTCTGCGTCATCTGCGGCCCTGGATTCTTGATTAGAGATATCTGCGCTTATCTGTGGCTGTAGTTAGAGGTATCTGCGTTTATCTGTGGCTGTAGAATGAAACGATGCGTCTCGCCACACTCGCGCTGGTTGTCGCGCTTTCGGTTCCATCCATGGCATCGGCGTGGGGGTTTGAGGCGCACAAGCTGATCGCCGATCGGATGATCGATCTGCTGCCGCCGGAACTCAAGGCGGTCTTCGCCGAGCGCCGCGCCTTTATCGTCGAGCGGTCGATCGATCCGGACCTGTGGCGCAACGTCGGATGGGACGAAGAGCCGCCCAATCATTACGTCGATCTCGACAACCCGGCGTTCGGCCCGTTTCCGTTCGAGGGCTTGCCGCGGGATTACACCGCGGCGGTGCAGAAGTTCGGCAAGGAATTCATTCACACCCAAGGCATGTTGCCGTGGCGCGTGCAGGAATTCTACGGCCGGCTGCAGCGTGAGTTCGAGAGCCTGAAGCGGAAGCCCGCACCCGGCTATGCGGTGGACAACATCGTGCTCTACACCGCGATTCTTGCGCACTACGTGGCCGACGGCCATGTGCCGCTGCACTCGTCGTCGAACCACGACGGCCAGCTCACCAACCAGCAGGGCATCCATTCGCGATGGGAAGCGGAGCTCTTCGAGCGCAACCGCGCCAGGCTCAAGATTGCGCCGCCGGCCGTGAAGCCGGTGTCGAATCCGCGCGACTTCATGTTCGACGTGCTGCTGGAGAGCAATCGCAGCGTCAAGAACGTGCTCGAGTCGGATCGCGCCGCTGCCGAAGGCCGCCAGTTCTACGACGACGACTATTTCGAGGCACTGGCGAAGGGCGCGCTGCCGACGCTCGAGAAGCGGATCAACGACTCCATTGGCGGCGCCGCGGCCGTGATCATCGGGGCATGGGAGCAGGCGGGGCGTCCGGCGCTGCCCACGGGACGCGAGCCGCGAACTCCGCGGCCCATTCGCCGTCCAACTCCTTGATGGATGTGTATCTCGTGCCCATCGGCCGCGATCGCTTCGAGTGTTACTACGAAGCCGCGGACGATGAGGAACCAGAGGCGGCGGCGCCCCCCGCAGGCGTGTGGGGCTTCTTCTCGCGATTGAAGGCCCGCTTCTCGCAGCAACTGCGCGAGGCCGAACAGGCGCGGCACGAACTGCCGCGCGAAGAGCCGAACACCACGATGGCGCGCCTTCAGCGCCGGATGATGCGGTGGATTGCGGAGCGCGTGGCCGAGCAACGCCTCCTGTGGCACCTGGGCCGCGCGAAGACCGCGACGCTGCACACGCCGGACAACCTCGAGGCGGCGTCGGCCACCAGGCTCATGCGGGCCTCGATGCAACGGGATGCGGACCGGCACCTCCGGTTGCTCGTGGTGCATTCGCTGGCCTTGCTCGTGTCAATTCCGGTGGCGCTGATACCGGGGCCAAACATCCTTGGGTATCTCTTCACGTTCACCGTGGTCGGCCATTTCCTGGCATGGCGCGGGGCACGGCGAGGGCTGAACGGCGTGGCGTGGACCCTGGCCCCAAGCACCGATCTCGCCGACCTGGGACAGGCGTTCGCACTCGGCGACGAGGCCAGGCACCATCGTATCCACGAGGTGGCCGACCGCTTGCGGTTGCCCCGGCTCGCCACGTTTGTCGAGCGAATGGCCGCCCCAGTCGCGTGATATTCTCGATTCTGTGACACTCGGCGAGCTGGCCCGGCGGCTGGAGTGCCCACTCGAGGGCAACGGCGGCATTGAGATCCACCGCGTTGCCAAGATCGAATCGGCAGGGCCGGGCGAGGTGACGTTCCTCGCCAACCCCAAGTACGCCGGGGCCCTGGCCTCGACCAAGGCCAGCGCGGTGATCGCGGGCGCCGCCGTCGAGAGCGCGCCCTGCGCGATCATCCGCAGCGCCTTGCCGTACCTGATGTTCGCGCGTGCCGCGGGCCTCCTCTCGCCCGATCGCCGGCCCGGGCCCGGCGTTCATCCGCAGGCCTCGGTGGCGAAGGATGCAAGCGTGGACCACACCGCCACGATCGGCGCGTTCGCCGTGGTGTCGAGCGGCGCCACCGTCGGCGCCCGTACCATCATTCATTCCCATGTCGTGATCGGGGCCGGCGCGATCGTCGGCGACGATTGTGTGCTGCATGCGCACGTCTCAGTACGTGAACGCTGCACGCTCGGCTCGCGCGTGATCGTCCAGGATGGCGCGGTGATCGGGAGCGATGGGTACGGCTTCGCGCAGCGTCCCGACGGCTCGCACGAGAAGATCCCGCAAACCGCGCCGGTGGTCGTCGAAGACGATGTGGAGATTGGCGCCAACACGACGATCGATCGTCCGGCGGTGGGCGAGACGCGGATCAAGATGGGCACCAAGATCGACAACCTGGTCCAGATCGGCCACGGCGTGGTGCTCGGGCGCCACGTGTTGCTGGCGGCGCAGGTGGGGATTGCCGGCAGCACCGTGCTTGGTGATCACGTGGTCTTCGGCGGCCAGGTGGGCGTCGGCGGGCACCTCACGATCGGTGACCGCGTGAAAGCCGTCGGGCAGTCGGGCATCACCAACTCGGTGGAGGCCGACCGGTTCGTCTCGGGATATCCGGCGATCGACAACCAGGAGTGGCGGCGGTCGGCGGCCGTGTTCCGGCGCCTGCCCGAGATGCGCAAGCAACTGAAAGACCTCGCGGAGCGCCTGGCTGCGGTGGAAGAGAAGGAATAGGGATCAGGGATCAGGGATCAAGGATCAGGGATCAGGGATCGAAAACAATTATGCGCAAATCGTTCATCACCCTTCTCGCCTTGTCGGCGCTCGCCGGCGCGTTGTGGTTCGTGCCGCTCGAGGCCGCGGTGCGGCCGCCCAAGCTCGAGTACCAGCGGCTGCAGCTGCCGAACGGGCTGGTGGTGATCCTGCACCAGGATCGATCGACGCCGATCGTCCACGTCGAGATGTGGTACCACGTCGGCTCCAAGAACGAAAAGCCGGGCCGCACCGGGTTCGCGCACTTCTTCGAGCACCTGATGTTCAAGGGATCCAAGAACGTCGACCCCGAGCAGCACACCTCGATCATCGCCTCGGTGGGCGGCCAGGCCAACGCCTACACCACCGAAGACACCACGGTGTTCTGGCAGACCATTCCTTCGCAGTACCTGCCGCTGGCGCTGTGGATGGAAGCCGACCGCATGGCGACGCTACGCATCGACGAGAAGACCTTCGTCACCGAGCGCGAGGTGGTCAAGGAAGAGCGCCGCATGCGCATCGAGAACCCGCCGTTCGGCCTGCTCAACGAGTTGATCTCGCAGAACGCCTTCGACGTGCATCCCTACAAGCACCCGGTGATCGGCAGCATGGACGACCTCAATGCGGCCACCATCGACGATGTGCGGGATTTCTACAAGACCTACTACGTGCCGGAGAACGCCACGCTGATGATCGTCGGCGACTTCGAGACCGACACCGCGGTGTCGCTGGTGAACCAGTACCTGGGGCGCGTGCCGAAGGCCGCCAGGCCCGTCCCGCGCGACATTCCGGTGGAGCCGAAGCACACGAAGGAGAAACGCGTCAACCTCGAGCAGCCATGGCCGCTGCCGGCCGTGGTGGTGGCATACCAGGCGCCGTATAACGGCCACCCGGATTCGTACCCGATGTTCGTGATGTCGAAGACGCTCTCGGATGGACAGACCTCGCGCATTTACCGCCGGCTCGTCTACGACACCGGCGTCGCGCTCACCGCGTTTGGCAGCGGGAGTTTTCTCGAGCAGCCGGGCATTTTCTACGCGGTGGCGCTGGTCAATCCCGGCAAGTCGCCCGAGCTCGCCGAGAAGATGCTGATCGAGGAATTCGACAAGCTCAAGACCGAAGGCATCTCCGAGCGCGAGCTGCAGCGCGCCAAGAACCAGTTCGCGCGCGACTACATCCTCAGCCGTCAGTCAATCAAGGAGAAGGCGTCGCAACTGGGACACGCCGAAGTGATTCAGAAGGACATGGCCTCGGCCGACGGCGAGTTCGACACCTTCCTGGCCCTGACCACCGACGACATCAAGCGGGTGGCGAAACAATATTTCACCCCCGAGAACCGGCTGGTCCTGAAGATCATGCCCTCCAAGCAAGGTGCGCAACAGTGAAGCTCAAGTCGATTCTCACGCTCGGCATCTGCGCCACGTTCACCGGGCTGCTGGTGGCGCAAACCGCGGTGTGGCCGCGCGAGGCGCCGCCGCGGCCGCTGGCGGCGCGGCCGGTGGTGTTTCCGAAGTACGAGATCCGGAAGATGGCCAACGGCCTGACGGTGGTGCTGGTGTTCCAGAACGAGCAGCCCTCGATCAGCGTCCGCCTGATCGTCAAGGCCGGCGCCGCGCAGGATCCCAAGAACAAGTACGGCGTGGCGATGCTGACGGCGACGTTGCTCGACCAGGGCGCCGGTCCGCGCACCGCGGAGCAGATCGCCGACACCATCGACTTCGTGGGCGGCGTCCTCAATACCGGGGCCGGCAGCGACTTGAGCTACGTCAACGCCGTGGTGATGAAGGACAGCTACCAGCTGGCGCTCGACCTGATGGCCGACGTCGTTGAGCGGCCGACGTTTGCCCCGATCGAGATCGAGCGTCAACGCCAGCAGGCGCTCTCCGCGCTCAAGGTGTCGGCCGAGGATCCGGATTCGGTCGCCGGCGCCGTAATCGATCGGCTGATCTACGGCTTCCACCCCTACGGCCTGCCGGGTAACGGCACGGCGGAATCCCTGGCCGCGCTGACGCGCGCCGACTTTGTCGATTTCCATCACCACTACTTCGTCCCCAACAACGCCCTCCTCGCCGTCGTCGGCGACATCACGGCGGACGACGCGATGGCCGGCCTCGAGAAGGCGTTTGGCACGTGGAAGCCCGGTGAGGTGCCGGTCCAGAACGTCATGGACCCGCCGCCGCCGACCAAGCGCGTGATCGTGATCGACAAGAAGGACGCCGTGCAGACCGAGATTCGCGTCGGGCAACTGGCGATTCCCCGCAAGAACGCCGATTACGAGTCCCTCGACCAGGCGGTGAAGATCCTCGGTGGTGAAGGCGCCAACCGCCTGCAGCAGGTGTTGCGATCGCAGAAGCAGCTCACCTACGGCGCGTCCGCGGATCTGGATACCTACAAGCTGGCCGGCGCCATCGTCGCGGAGACCGACACCCAGACCCGCAGCACCGCCGAAGCGTTGCGCGTGACCGTCGACGAGTTCTCGCGCCTGCAACGCGAGCGGGTCTACGACGAGGAACTGCAGGGCGCGCAGGACTACATGGTGGGGCACTTCCCGCTGACCATCGAACTGTCGGACGCGATTGCCACGCAAGTGCTCAATCAACTCTTCTACGACTTGCCGGTGGACGATCTGCCGAAGTACCCGGAACGCGTCCGCAAGGTGACGCCCGATGAGATCCAGCGCGTCGCGCGCTGGTACCTCCGCCCGGGCCAGTTGTCGGTGGTGCTCGTCGGCAACGCCGACGCGTTCGTCAAGGACCTCAAGGGGATCGGTTTCGGAGACTACGAACTGGTGCCGATCGAGAAGCTGAACCTGCTGTCGGCGGATTTCAAAAAACCGTAGTGACGCGCCTGATGATTTCGTGCGGCGAGGCGTCCGGCGATCTCTACGCCGGCGCGCTCGTGGCCGCGCTGCGCGTGCGCCAGCCCGACATCGAGGTGTTCGGCCTGGGCGGCGAACGCCTGGAAGCCGCCGGCGGGCACCTGATCGCCGACTACCGGGGGCACTCGGTGACCGGGCTCACCGAAGCCCTCACGGTGTTGCCGCGATCGTGGGCCATCTACCGGCAACTCGTGCGAGCGGCGAAGGAACGGCAGCCGCACGCGCTGGTGGTGATCGACTTTCCCGATTTCAATTTCTTCCTGATGCGCGCGGTCAAGAAGCTCGGCATTCCCGTGATCTATTACGTGAGTCCGCAGCTGTGGGCGTGGCGGCGCGGACGGATCAAGTCGATGAAGCGGGTGGTCGATTGCGTGCTGCCGATCTTCCCGTTTGAAGAGGAGATGTACCGGCAGCAGCAGATGGACGTGCGGTTCGTGGGGCATCCGTTGATCGACCTGGTGAAGCCCAGCGAAAGCCGCGAGAGCCTGTTGCGACGGCTGAACCTCGACCCCGCCGCGCCGGTGGTGGCGCTGCTGCCGGGGAGCCGCTCCAATGAACTGAGCCGTCTCGCGCCGGTGCTCGCG
>JBDTMB010000338.1:0-6689 GCA_039934485.1 Vicinamibacterales bacterium | reverse complement strand
AGCGGCCGCGAAGTACAGCAGTGCGATGTCCAGCGCACCGACGACGAGTGGAGCGGACGCGCCGAAGAGTGCCGAGAGGTAGATCGGGATGGGCTGTAGCCAGAGGCCGTCAGCCGACTGAAAGAAGAGCGGATAGCTCGCGGTCAAGCGGTTTGGCCTTCTTGAGACAACGGTGACATTTTAGTCTGGAGAGGGGATGACGCTTGTCTATCTTAGATGACGTCGTGCGAATGCGGAGCCTGAGCCCGACTTGAGGTAACGCTCGAACGCGATTGCACGGTCTTCGTCGGCGAACTCCACCACCACATCGACGCACCAGAACCGCTTGCTGCTTGACATGGCGCCTCATCGTGCAAGGCAGGTGCCGAGCCATGACCGCTGACAGTTCAGGACACTGGTTGACATAACCAGCAGGGCGGTGGCTCTTTTTTCGATCCAGGCGAGGCCGAGGAAGCGCGGAATCTTCACCATGGCCGATCACCCTCCCCCTGAATTCTGGAGCGGCCATGCCTGTAGATTGGAGGTTGGCCTGCCAACCGTAGCTCCAGACAGAATGTCGGGAGGCCCACCTTCGCTCGCGCCCGAAGAACCATCGCGAGCTACGGTGGGCAACCTCCGCCTGAATTCTGGAGCGGAGGTTGGTGCGCGCTGGAGGATTCGAACCTCCGACCCCCGCCGTGTGAAGGCGGTGCTCTACCGCTGAGCCAAGCGCGCGTCCAGATGGAGGGCGAGGGCTTGAGCCCTCGCCACAGAACGAAAAGCTTATCAGTCCTACAGCGTTCCGTAAAGGCGATCTCCAAAGTCGCCCAGGCCCGGGACGATGTATTTGTGCGAATTGAGTTCCCGATCCACCACCGGCGTGTAGATGGGGACGTTCGGATAGGCCTTCTCGACGGCCGCCACGCCCTCCGGCGCCGCCACGATGCACACCAGGCGCAAATGCCGCGCGCCGGCCTTGGTGAGGACGTCGAGGGCCGCCACGGCGCTCCCTCCAGTGGCCAGCATGGGATCGACGAGGAGCACGTAGCTGTTCTCGATGTTCGGCGGCAGTTTCGCGTAGTACTGGGACGCCACCGCGGTCCGCTCGTCGCGCTGGAGCCCCAGATGGCCGACGCGCGCATTGGGAATCAGTTCCAGCATGCCGGGGACCATGCCCAGTCCGGCCCGCAGCACCGGGGCGAGCACGACGTCGGCGGCGATGCGGCGGCTTGGCGACGGGCCGAGCGGGGTCTCCACCGTCCCATCGGCCGTCGGCACGTCGCGCAATGCCTCGGCGCCGAGCAGCACGCTGATGCGATTGGTCAGCGCGCGAAAGCGTTCGGGGTCGGTGCCGGCGTCGCGCAATTGCGCGAGGCAGTCGTGAACCAGCGGGTGATTGACTAGTCGCAACACAGCGGAGAGAGCTTACACTAGATGGCATGCGCCTTCGAGGGATTGCCCTTGGCTTGATCCTGGCCGTCACCATTCCGGTGGCCGCCCGGCAGCCACCGGCGCCGCAAACGGTGTCCCTGATCGTCGCCAACGGGATCGTCATCACGGTTGACGGCGCGCGGCGCATCCTCAATCCCGGTTCCGTGGCGATTAACGGCACGCAGATCGTCGCGATTGATACCCCGGCCGCGATCGCGGCCCGCTATCGGGCCACCGATTCCATCGACGCCACCAACAAGGTGGTGATGCCCGGCTTGATCAACACCCACGGCCATGCCGCGATGGTGATGTTCCGCGGCCTCGGCAACGACCTGGCCTTGATGGATTGGCTCCAGAAATACATCTTTCCCGCCGAAGCCAAGACCGTGTCGCCGGAATTCGTGCGCACCGGCACGCGGCTGGCCGCGCTCGAGATGATCCAGTCGGGTACGACGATGTATGCCGACATGTATTACTTCGAGGAAGAAGTGGCGCGGGTGACCAAGCAAGCGGGCATGCGCGGTGTGCTCGGGCAAACCGTCATCGAGTTTCCGGTGCCGGACGCCAGGACGCCCGCCGACGCCCTGAAGCGCGCGGAAGTCTTCATCAAGGAATTCCTCCACGACGATCTGATCATTCCGTCTGTCGCGCCACACTCGGTTTACACGCTCGACGCCGCGGCCCTGACCGGCGCCAGCGACCTCGCGAAGAAATACAACGTGCCGCTGCAGATCCACCTCGCCTAGACCTCGCAAGAAATTGCGCAGTCGCTGGAGCGCCACAAGCAGCGGCCGGTGGCCTTGCTCGACAGCCTGAAGTTCTGGGCCCCGATCACCATCGCTGCCCACGGTGTGTGGATCACCCCGGAAGAGATCGCCGTGCTGAAGCAGCGTAACGTCGGCATCTCGAACAACCCCGAGAGCAACATGAAGCTGGCGAGCGGAACCGCGCCGGTGGTGGCGTACCGGGCCGCGGGCGTCAACGTCGGGCTCGGCACCGACGGCGCGGCCAGTAACAACGACCTCGACATGTTCGAAGCCATGCGCCAGGCGGCCTTTCAGCAGAAGCTGGTGTCGATGGATCCGCGGGTGATCAGTGCGCCGGAAGCGCTCGAGATGGCCACCATCGGCGGCGCCCGGGTCCTCGGTCAGCAAGCCCGGATCGGTTCACTCGAGGCGGGGAAGCTGGCCGACCTCATCATCGTCAACATGGATCGCGCGCGGCAGACGCCGATGTTCGACCCGGTCTCGCAGATCGTGTATGTCACCCGCGGCGACGATGTGGATACGACCATCGTCAACGGCAAGGTGCTGATGCGCGCGCGCAAGATGCTGACGCTCAACGAGGGCAAGGTGCTCGCGGACGCCCGTGCGGCCGCCGACCTGGTCAGGAAGGCTGTTCAGTAGTTCTTATCTGTGTTCATCTGTGGCCTATTCGAGGACGCCGATAAACGGCAGGTTGCGGTACTTCTCGGCGTAATCAAGGCCGTAGCCGACGACGAAACGGTCCTCGATGGTGAAGCCGATGTAATCGACCTGGACGTCGATCTTGCGGCGCGAGGGCTTGCTCAGCAGGCACGCGGTCTTGAGCGACTTGGGGCCGCGGGCCCCGAGAATCTCCTGCAAGTAGTGCAGCGTGAGGCCCGTATCGACGATGTCTTCGACGATGATGACGTCGCGGCCTTCGAGGCCGTAATCGAGGTCCTTGATCAGGCGAACTTCGCCCGACGAGGTGGTGCCGCCGCCGTAGCTGGAGAGCGCCATGAAATCGATCGTGACATGGTTATCCATGTGCCGGATAAGATCGCCGAGGAAGAGGAACGCGCCCTTGAGGACGCAGATGAAGTGCAGCGGCCCCGAGGCGTAGTCGTGCTGAATCTCCTTGGCCAGCGCCCCAATGCGGGCGGCGAGTTCGTCTTGATCGATCAGGACAGCGGGTTTGACGGTCGTGGACATGGCGGAAAAGAGTAACACGGCCGCGAGGGTACTTCTTGTCGGGAGGCAACACTTGTCGGGAGTAGCCTTGTCGTCGGGAGGGCATTTCTTGTCGGGAATATTGCGATGAGGACGTTTGAGATCATCACCGAGACCGACGCGCGGACGCTGGAGCCGGGATCCACCGTCACGCTCAAGCCTGGCGGGCAGGTGACGCCGCTGGCGCTCGACACGCTGCGCGAGCGGCGGATTACCGTGTTGCGCAACGTCGTCGACGACAACCTCGCGGGCCTGGCGCCGGTGGCCGACATCAAGTCCATCGCGATCGGCTCGGACCACTCCGGCGTGGCCCTCAAGGCGGCGCTGCGTGATGACCTTCGCAAGAAGGGGCTAAGCGTCCTCGACGTCGGCACCGAGACGGCGGATCCGGTTGATTATCCCGACCTCGCAGGACAGGTCGCGCGCCTGGTGGCCCGCCGCGAAGTGGACGCCGGCATCGTCATCGACGGCGCCGGCCTGGGCTCGTGCATCGCGGCCAACAAGATTCGCGGCGTCCGCGCCGCGATGTGCCTCAACAAGACGCTGGCGCGCTATTCGCGCGAGCACAACGGCGCCAACGTGCTGGCGCTTGGCGCCACGCTCATCACCGCCGACGAGGCGAAAGAGATCGTCGCCACCTGGCTCTCGACGCCGATGGGCGAAGCCCGCTACATTCGCCGGCTGGTGAAGATCAACGCGCTGGAGAAGAATCAGTGACCGACTATCGGCGGGTGATCGAGCTCATCCTCGAAGAACTGGCGCGCGCCGGCGCAGTGGCGCCCACCAGGTGCGCGTGCCATGGCTTTACGTTTGATTGCTGTCCCGACCGCGTGCGTGGGGTGCTGGATGCCGGAGCGACGCGCCTCGGCCTGCACGCGCCGGGCGGCGGCGCCAGCGGCCTGTCGGGCTTAATCGATCACACGCTCCTCAAGCCCGATGCCACCGCCACCGAAATCGAGAAGCTCTGCGACGAAGCCGCGGAGTTCAAGTTCGCCACCGTCTGCGTCAATCCCACCTGGGTCGCGCTGGCCGCACGGAAGTTGCGGGGCACCGGCGTGGCGGTGTGTTCTGTCGTAGGATTTCCGCTGGGCGCCACCACCCCTGACGTGAAGCAGTTCGAGGCGCGTCGCGCGATCTTCGACGGCGCCTCGGAGATCGACATGGTGATCAACGTGGGCGGCCTCAAGTCCGGTGACGTGCGCCTGGTAACCGACGACATCCGTGGCGTGGTGTCGGCGTGTCATGCGGCTGGCGCCACGAGCAAGGTGATCATCGAAACGGCGCTGCTGACCGATGAGGAGAAGATTACGGCGTGCACGCTGGCGAAGGCCGCGGGCGCGGACTTTGTGAAGACCTCCACGGGCTTCGGCCCCGGCGGCGCCACCGCCGCCGATGTCGCGTTGATGCGCCGCATCGTCGGCGACGAGATGGGCGTGAAGGCGTCGGGTGGCGTGCGCGACCTCGAAGGGATGAAGGCGATGGTCGCCGCGGGTGCGACGCGCATCGGCGCCAGCGCCGGGGTGCGCATCGTCAAGGAATCGCGCGGGGAAGCCGCGGCCACGGGAAAGGCGAGCGGCTACTGATGCGTCGTTTGGTGCTCTGGGCAAACCTAAAGGTTTGCCCCCACCTGCTCGACTACCCGAAGGTTTGCCCCCACCGGCTGGCTGGCCCCCACCTGCTCATCGCCGGCGCGTTGGTTCTGGCCATCACGGGGACGGCGACGGCACAATCCAACGAGCCGCTCCCGAGGTTCGCGATCGATGCGCAAGGCGTCTTCGGCGGCCTGCCCTCGACCGCCGGCTGGGTTCCCGCCGTTCCCGTTGACACACCGATTCCCGGACATGGCCTCGGCCTCGGCGGCGGCATCCACGTCTACGTCTTCAAGTGGGGCGTGGCCACTTTTGGGGTGGGCGGGTCGGCGATGGTGGTGAGGCAGGCGGATGATCCGTTCAAGACCACGGCCGGCGAGGCCACGACTCCGTCGGTGACCACGCAGGTCACCAGCGTGAACCCGCAGATCTCGATCAACTTCGGCCATCGCCTGGGCTGGAGCTACTTGAGCGGCGGCTTTTCGACGGCCAAGGTGGCGAGTTCCTCCACCGCGTTTGGCACCACCGTTCCCGCCGCCACCGCACCGGAGGTCTGGAACCCCGGGTTCAATTACGGCGGGGGAGCCCGATGGTTCATGAAGCCGCATCTGGCCGCGAGTTTCGACGTCCGGTTCGTTCAACTCAGCTCACGTGCCGCGACCGCCGAAGATCCGGTGTTCGCGTTGCGCAGCAAGTTGATCAACTTCATGGTTGGGATTTCGATCCAGTGAGTCCGCGAAGGGGGCCGCGCCACGAACACCGGGTGAATTTGGGAAGTCTTGACTAAATATATACACGAGTCTATACTCGCCAAGTGAAGACCGTTCGAGCAAAGCTGTTTCGGAACGGTGGAAGTCAGGCGGTCCGCCTTCCCAAGGCCTGCAGCTTCCCGGCGCAGGGCGAAGTCGTGGTGCGCCGGGAGGGACGTCGGGTGATTTTAGAGCCCGCGGATGACTGGCCGGACGAGTTCCGCGCATGTTTGGGCGCCTGGCGCGAGGAGATTCCGCGGCCCGGACAACATCCCATTCGAGACCTGCGGAATCCGTTGTGAGCGCTGAATACATGCTCGACACGGATACCGTCAGCTGGGCCTTTCGCGGCCAGGGCAACGTGGCAGTGCGGCTGCTGGAGCATCGCCCGTCACAGTTGTGCATCAGCGCCATCACTCTGGCCGAGCTCCGTTACGGGGCGGATGCAAAGGGCTCTCGCAGACTCCACGGCCTGATCGATACCTTCGTCGCCACGGTGGCGGTTGTGCCGGTCGATTCCACCGCGGCAGATCGGTTTGGGCGAGTGGCGACTGTCCTGTCAAAACGTGGAGAGCCGATCGGGACGTTCGATACGCTCATCGCGGCCCACGCTCTCTCGCTCGGTGTGACACTGGTCACCAATAATGCCAAGCACTTCCGACGCGTGGCTGGGCTGAAAACGGACAATTGGGTCTGAGAATCACGCCGGCGAACACGCGCTGCACCCGAGCGCAGCAAGTTGATCAACTTCATGGTTGGGATTTCGATTCAATAAGTCTCGGTGCGCGTCCACTCGTTTCCCCTCGAAGGAGTGCAGCATGCAGAATCGGCGGTTGTTCCTCGCGCATCTCACGGGTCTCGCGTCAATGAGCGGCGTGGCCCTGGCCACCCAGTCTGCCGGCGCCGGTCCACTCCAGTCTCCACTGGCCCCTTCGACCATCGCGGCACGGCAGTGGGACACCGCGTGG
>JBDTMB010000337.1:0-6754 GCA_039934485.1 Vicinamibacterales bacterium | reverse complement strand
CGGCGGCAATCGCGGCCGCCTGGCGTACTGGGACGAGCCGTGGGCGATTGACGGGCCGGCGGCCGAACAGAATCTCTCGCGCCGGCTGAAGTCCGTCACCGCGATCACGGTCGGCGATCCCATCGTGATCACGCTCGGCGACGAACAGCTCTGGCACAACCCCTGGATCTACATGGTCGAGCCGAGCAACCTGCTCCTGCAGGATGCCGAAGTGCCGATCCTCCGCGAGTTCCTGCTCCGCGGCGGCACGCTGACGATGGATGATTTTCATGGTCCGTATGAGTGGGACCTGACCGCCAAGCAGCTGAAGCGCGTGTTCCCCGATCGCGACATCGTCGAGATTGCGCCGCCGCACCCGATCTACACCTGCTTCTACCGGATCGAGAAGTATCCGCAGATCCCGGGGCTCGGCTCGTTCCTGAGCGGCCGCACCTGGGAGAAGGGCGGGTTTGTCGCGCACCTGCGCGGCATCCTCGACGACACCGGGCGGCCGATGGTGCTGATCAACTGGAACACCGACATGGGCGACGGCGTGGAATGGTCGAACGCCGAGGAATATCCGGGCTACGTCAAATGGACCTCGCTGGCCTACCAGATGCTGATCAACGAAGTGATTTATACACTGACTCATTAGGGCATTCATGAACACGGATGTGGAAGTCGAAGGGCTGGCCGCCAAGGTCGCGGCCAGCCGCGAGAAGATCCTGCACGAACTGCGCAAGGTGATCGTCGGGCAGGACGAAGTGGTGGATGAAGTGCTGATGGCGCTCTTCTGCGGCGGCCATTGCCTGATCACCGGCGTCCCCGGCCTGGCCAAGACGCTGCTGGTCAAGACGCTTTCGCAGATCCTCGATCTGAGCTTCAAGCGCATCCAGTTCACGCCGGACCTCATGCCGTCGGACATTACCGGCACCGAGATCCTCGACGAAGACCACGGGCACCGGTCCTTGCGGTTCGTGCACGGGCCGATCTTCGCGCAGATTATCCTTGCCGACGAAATCAACCGCACGCCGCCCAAGACGCAGGCGGCGCTGCTGGAGGCGATGCAGGAATACACGGTGACGGCGTCGGGCCGGACCTATCCGCTCGAGCGGCCGTTCTTCGTCCTCGCCACCCAGAACCCGATCGAGCTCGAGGGCACCTACCCGCTGCCCGAAGCGCAGCTCGATCGCTTTCTCTTCAACGTGGTCATGACCTATCTCTCCGAAGACGATGAAGTGCGCGTGGTGACCGACACCACGAGCACGGCGCGGCGCGATCCGGCGCGGGTGCTGGACGGCGCGGAAATCCTGCAGATCCAGGACTACGTCCGCCAGGTCATCGTCGCCGAGGAGGTGGTGCGCTATGCGGTGCGGCTCACCGACAGTTCGCGGCCAGGGCGGGGCAGCCGGCTCGACTTCATCCAGAAGTGGGTCAAGTGGGGCGCCGGCCTGCGGGCGTCGCATGCGCTGGTGATTGGCGCCAAGGCGCGCGCGCTGCTGCATGGCCGCCACCACGTCTCGGTGAAGGACATCCAGGCGCTTGCCAAGCCGATCCTTCGGCACCGGGTGCTGCCGAATTTCTATGCCGAGGCCGAAGGCATCACCGCGGATCGCATCATCGACCAGCTGATCGACGCCGTTCCGGTTCCCTCCAGCGGACTCTAGGTCATGCCTGGCGAGGCCCGCTTTCTCGACCCCGCGATCATCGCGCGGCTCGGCACCATCGATCTCAAGGTGCGGACGATCGTCGAGGGCTTTCTCACCGGCTTGCACCGCAGCCCCTACAAGGGCTTCAGCGTCGAGTTCGCGGAATACCGCCAGTACATTCACGGCGACGACCTGGCGACGCTGGACTGGAAGGTCTACGCCCGTTCCGACCGCTACTTCGTCAAGAAGTTCGAGGAAGAGACCAACGTCACCTGTCACCTCCTGCTCGACGTGAGCGCCTCGATGGGCTATGGCTCGCACGGCATCACGAAGATGGAGTACGGCTCCTATCTCGCCGGCGCCCTGGCCTACCTGATGAACCGCCAGCGCGATGCGTTCGGGCTGATCGCGTTCGACGAAACCATCGTCTCGATGCTGCCGGCGAGCGCGCGCGGCGGCCACCTGCGGGCCGCGCTGGTTGCGCTCGAACGGCTCACACTCGGCAAGCGCACCAATGTGGCCAAGCCGCTGCAGGACCTGGCGGCGGCGGTCCGCAAGCGCGGGCTGGTGGTGTTGATTTCGGACCTGCTCGACGATCCCGCGCGGGTCATCGAGGGGCTCAAGCATTTTCGCTATCGCGGCACCGACGTCGTGGTTTTTCACATCCTCGACCCGCACGAACTGTCGTTCCCGTTCGAGCGCGCGGCCCGCTTCCGGGACATGGAAACGGCGGATGAGGTGATGGCGGTGCCGTCCAGCGTGCGGCAGGACTACACCGAGCGAATGCAGGCGATGATTGCGCACTACCAGCGCGAGCTCGGCCTGGCCGGCATCGACTATTGCCGGCTCGAGACCTCGCAGCCGCTCGAGCTTGGCCTGATGTCTTACCTGATGACGCGCCGCAAGGTGCTGTGATGTTCGGCGTCGCGTTTCTCTCGCCCCTCTTCCTGCTGGGCGCCCTCGCGGTGGCGGTGCCGATCGCGCTGCACCTCTTCCATCGGCGGACCGAACTGGTCATCGATTTTCCAGCGGTGCGGCTGTTGAAACGCGCGCCGATTGAGCAGCACCGGCGGCGGCGGGTCCGCGAGCTGGTGCTGCTGGCCCTTCGCATCGCGGCGTTGCTGCTGCTGGCGCTGTCGTTCGCGCGGCCCTACCTGGCGAGTGCCGTGGTCCCGATGTCCGCGCCGCTGACGGTGGTGGCCGTGGACACGTCGTTCAGCTTGTCCGCGCCCGGGCAGATCGAGAAGGCCCGCGCGGCGGCGCGCGAGGCGGTGCGCGCCGCGCTGGCGACCGACGCCGCCGCGCTCGTGTCGTTCGGCGATGAGGCCGTGGTGACGGTACCGCCGACGCCGGATCGCGGCAGCGTCACCGCCGGCGTTGATCGCCTGACCGCGGGCGGCGGCGGCACGCGCTACCGGACGGCGCTGGCCAAGGCCGCCGAATTGATCGGCGGGCGCGAGGGGCACGTCACGATCGTGACCGACCTCCAGCAGGTGGGTTGGGATGCCAACGATGAGGGCGGGTTGCCTGACGGCGTGACCGCCAGCGTCGTGGCCATCCCCGGACCGCCGACCAACCTGGCCGTCACCTCGGCCGAGCGTCGCGACCGCACCGTCGTGGCGACGATCCAGAACTACGGCACCGACGCGGCGAAGGCGGCAGCCACATTGCTCGTCAACGGCAAGGTCCTCACGAAAGCGGAGGTCACGGTGGCGCCGCAATCGGCCACCGACGTGCGCCTGGACGCCGAGTTGCCCGCCACTGGCGCCGCGAGCGTGTCGATTGACGATGCCGCCGGGTACCAAGCCGATAACGTGCGCCACGTCGTGCTCGATCCGCCCGATGCGTTGCCGATCACGGTGATCGTGGCGGATCCGGCAGGGGTGACCGGCGGCATCTATGTGGAGCGCGCGCTGTCGGTGGTTGGCGGCGGACGCGAGTTCTCGGTCGATGCGGTCGATGGCCGCGTGTTCTCCGGCTGGACCGCGGAGAACGTGGCTCGCCGTGCGGCCGTGATCGTGATCGGTACCCGCACGCTCGATCGGCACGGCCGGGACCTGGTGAAGGGCTACCTCGATCACGGCGGGCAAGCGCTGGTCACGCTTGGGCCCGATGTCGATCCGGGCACGCTGGCGGATGTCGTGGGCGTGGACCTGGGCGTGACACCCGCGCCGGTCCGCCCGGCGGGCGGGCCGGTCACGATGGTGGCGAGCGATGCGCGTCATCCCATCTTTCGCCCGTTCTTGAACCCCTCCGGGGCGTTGGGCGACGTCCTTGTGGAGCAGTACCGACGTCTAAAGGATCAGGCCGGCCGCGTGGTGCTCGCGCGATTCTCCGGCGGCGACACCGCATTGGCCGAGCAGGCCGTGGGGCAGGGACGGGTGCTGGTGTTTACGTCGGACCTCGACAGCCAATGGAGCCGGTTCCCGTTGAACGCGGCGTTTGTCCCATTTGCCGTCGAAGCCGCGCGCTACCTGACCGCGGATCGCCGCCGCGACGCGGAGGCCAGGCGAGGCGGGACGCCGAATGTCGACACGCGCGAATCGAATCCCGCGGCGACGACCGCGGGCGAGTTCACCGCCAGCATCGAGCGCATCAGCCGGCCCGACCGGCGCGAATCGGCGAGCAGCGCCCGCGCCGTCGAGGAACGACAGCGGTGGTGGCAATTGGGATTGCTGGTGATGCTCGCGGCGCTGGCGGGGGAAGCACTGGTCGGACGACGGGGATGACACAGATGACCGGGACACGTAGGATTACGGGAGAACCATGAACGATCGGTTGGTCGAGCTACGAGCCATTCTCGCGGACATGCGGCGGCGCTGGGCGCGGCGCGCGTTGCTGCGCGCCTGGACGCTCGGCTCGGCCACCGCCACCGCGGTCCTGCTCGTCGGCCTCTTCGCGGTGTGGCTGATCGCGCGCGAAGGCGTGCCGCTGGTCATCACCGCCGGCAGCGTGCTCGCGTTCGCGATCGTCTCGCTGGTCTTTGCCCTCCTGCCGTTACGGCAACCGCCCTCGGATCGGCAGCTGGCGCGATACATCGAAGAGCAGGCCGGCGATCTCGACGACGTCCTCGTGACGGCGGTGGAGCACGGCGAGAAACCCGCGACGCCGATGTCGTCATTGCTGGCGGCGGACGCCGTGCGGGCCGCGCGCGGCGTCAACTTCGATCGCGTCATCAGCGCCCGTGACCTCCGCGGCGCCGCCATTGGCGCGGCCCTGGGCAGCGTCGCGTTGCTGGTGGCGACGATCGCCTTCGCGCCGTCCGCCAACCGCGCGGGCCACGTGGTGGGGTCGTATCTGTTCCCGAAGCGATATGTCATCGAGGTCGCGCCGGGGTCGCTCAAGGTGCGCGCCGGCGAGCCGGTGACCGTGGTGGCTCGCATCGAAGGCATCGATGGGGGCCTCGTGCCGGTGCTCACGGTCGGCGGCGGTGACGCCGCCCGGTCCGCGCGCATGACGCCGGGCGCGACCCCCGGCGAATTCACCTTCACGCTGAACAACATCACCGTGTCGTTTCCGTACGCGGTGACGGCGGGCGCCGTGACGTCCGCGGAATACCTCGTCACGGTGATCCGGCCGGTGCGCGTCTCGCGGATCGATCTGCACTTCGATTACCCGGCGGAGATCGGCCTGGCGGCGCAGACCGAGGCCGACAGCGGCGACATCTACGCGCCGGCCGGCACCAGGGTCGGGCTCACGATCACCACCGACAAGCCGGTCTCGCAGGGCCGGCTGAAACTGGCCGATGGCTCGGTGCTGGCGCTGGCCGGCAACGATCGGGTGTTGACCGCCGACCTGACCGTCCAGAAGGACGGCTCCTACCGGGTGGCGCTCGATGACGTGGACGGGCTGTCGAACCCGGGAGACACGGAGTATTTCATCCGCATGCTCGACGATCGCCCGCCGGATGTGCGCATCCTGCGTCCGGCCGGCGACAAGCAGGTGTCGCCGCTCGAAGAAGTGGCGGTTGAAGCGCGTGCCGACGACGACTACGGCATCACCTCGCTCGAGCTCGTATTCAAGACCTCCACCGGCAAGGAGTCGGTCGTGCCGCTCTCCGGCGACAAGGGCGGGCTGACCGCGAGCGGGCTGCACACGCTCTTTCTGGAAGACCTGAAAGTGCAACCGGGGGATTTTGTCACCTACCACGCGCGCGCGCGCGACGTGGCCCGCGGCCGACGCTCGGTGGAAGCCCGCAGCGACGTGTTCTTCCTCGAGGTGAAGCCGTACGAGGAAGAATTTGTCGCGGCGCAAAGCCAGGCGATGGCGGGGATGCAGGCCGACGACAACGACGTGGAAGCGCTGGCGGCCGCGCAGAAAGACATCATTGCCGCCACCTGGAAGCTGGATGCCCGCGCGCAACGGGCGCGCAACGGCAAGTCGGAGCAGGACATTCGCGCCGTCGCCAAGGCGCAGCGATCGCTCAAGGACAAGGCCGAGGACGCGGCGGCGCTGCTGGCGCGCGCCAGCGGTGACGCCCGGCGCCGCCGCGTGCCCGGCGTCGGACCGGCCGCCGACCCGCTGGCCGCGGCCGTCGACGCGATGGGACGGGCCGCCACCGAACTCGACAAGCTCAGCACCACCAAGGCGCTGCCGCCCGAGATGGACGCGCTCAACCAATTGCTGAAGGCGGCGGCGGAGATTCGTCGCCGGCAGGTGCAGCGCCAGCAGGCCCAGGGCGGCGGCGGCAACGGCAATCGGCAACAGCCTGATCTCTCCACCTTGTTCGACCAGGAGTTGCGCAAGCAGCAGCAGACCAACTACGAGACGCCGACCAGCAGCGAGACCCGCGACGATCAGAACCAGGGCGAGGACGATCCCCTGGCCGGCATTCGCGAACTGGCGCGCCGCCAGGAGGCCCTGACCCGCGAACAGCGCGAGCTGGCGAAGCAGCAGGCCGGGTTGTCGGCGGATGAAATCAAGCGCCAGCTCGAAAAGCTCACGCGCGAACAGAACGAGTTGCGGCAACAAGCCGAAGACCTCACCAAGCAACTGCAGCAAAAGAGCGGTCAGCAGAGTGGTCAGCAGAGTGCCGGCGGCCAGCAGGGAAAGAGCGGGCAACAGGGCCAGCCCGGGCAGTCGAGCGGCGCCGACACCCAGAAGATGCGGGAAATCTCCGAAGAGAT
>JBDTMB010000336.1:0-6757 GCA_039934485.1 Vicinamibacterales bacterium | reverse complement strand
TCCAGCGCCGATCGAAAACACGCCGGAATTCACTTATGAATCTGACAAGGTCGTATTAGAGCGGTTGCAGAAATTGCCACACCGAATCGCCACCCGGCTCGAAACTATTGCGACCAGTTGGATGACCTAAGCTACAGAACACTCGGGAAATCGCCCGAAGTTCAGCGGCACGCCGTTCGCTGCACAACGACGGTATGCCGGAGATTTCTCGCTTCTATGGAATCGTCATTCGCATGTTCGCCGAGGCCGGCGGGCGCCATCATCGTCCGCATTTCCACGCCATCTACCAAGACCACGCTGCGGCTTTTGCCATCGACACACTCGAGATGCTCGGCGGTGAACTTCCCATTCCACAGTGGCGGCTGGTCGAGGACTGGGCGAAGCTCCACCGGGCCGAACTGCTCGACGATTGGACCCTCTTGCGTTCGGGCCAGCCACCGGTCAAGATCGACCCACTGGCGTAAGTCAGGCTCATGACGCAGCATCCAATGCACCGCGTGGTGTCGTTCGCCATTGTCGGCCTCTACCAGCTCGAGGTGGGCTTCGAGGACGGCGTCGTGCGCCGCATCAATTTCCTGCCGGTTCTTGAAGGCGAGCTCTTCGGCCCGTTGAAGGACCTGACCGTGTTCAACGCGGTATCGATGAGTCCTGAAAGCTACACGCTCGTCTGGCCAAACGGCGCGGACTTCGATCCGGCCACCTTGCATGACTGGCCCGAGGTCGAAGCCGAGTTCGTCGAGATGGCCCGATCGTGGGTCAACGGATCGAAATAGCGTGCCGTTGTTCTAGGGCGCGTCCTGCAGGCGACGAGCGACGCCCCACACCTGCTCGAAGTGCGCGGGGCCGGTAGCCACCACGCCGTCGGTGACGTCGAACAACTCCTGCGCGAAGGGCACCATCTCCCTCGCCTCGGCATGACGTAGCCGCCGCGGATCCAGATCACCCAGGCGCACCCGGTCGAGGCCATCGGCGTCCTTCAGTAACGCAATCAGCGGCCAATGTGGATGCTCACGCGCCACTTCCTTGGGCGCGGAGTGCGCGGTGACCGCCGCTTCGATCGCCGAATAGTCCGCCATCGTCAGCCCCGCCTCGGCAAGCCGCTCCTGTAGCGGCGGTTCAGCTCTCAACCGCTGCGCCGCGTCCGCGCCATGTTGATGGCAGACGCCATCATGACGACGGGCGATGTCGTGGAGGAAGACCGCGGCCCAGAGGCGCGGGCCCTGTTCGTGCTGACCGGTGGCCGCCACCAGGCGGATCGCATGCACCATCACCCGCGTGACGTGGGCCTGGCCATGGAGCGTGCTGGGATGCCAGAACAGTTCCGGCAACGGCACCATGCGCGATGAAGGAAGGACGACGAGGGTCACGTGCTGCAGATTCTGCCACGCCGGGCGGCACCGCTAAAGCAGTGCCCTACGACCGTGGCGGCACCGCTAAAGCGGCGCCCGACGATCCAGTAACTGGCGTTCACCCGCGGCCGAGCATCGCGTGCTTCACGCTCTTCTTCCCCATCTTCTTGCCGACGACTTCGCCCATCCGCTTGTCGATCCGCTCCTGCGGCGGCGGCTTGCGATGCCGCTTCCCCGGCGCCTTGGTGGTCGTGACAGGGACGCGGCCAAAACGATCCAGCAACTGCGCGGTGACATCGCGCAGGTGCGCTATCTCGTTCCTGACCGCCTCGCGGTCAAAATCGGCCAGCTTCATCACCTGCTGATCAACCGCCTTCTTGCTCAAAGGCTTCAACGCCTTCGACAACTTCCGTCGCACGGGCTTGCGCACGGCCATGACGATGTTCTCCCTTTCGCCCATTGTGATGATGGCGATGCTTCCAAACTGTGCTGTTTGGGACACTCCGGGACGCCGGGAACGCCGACCGAGTACAATAGGGCATGCTTCTGGCTCCAAAAGACGTCGGTATCCTTGTTGAACACACTGTCTGGCAACGCGGCAAGGTGCTGGATGTCTCTCCGCCCTACGCCATCGTCCACTTCACTTCGCTCGTCGATACGCCCGAGGGTCCGCAGCGAAAACTCCGCGAAGACACGCCGCAAATCTCCAAGTCGCCGGTGCAAACCGACCCCATCCTCGACCTGGTCGGGATCGGCCTCGGCAAGCCCAAGAAATCCGCCGCCGCGCGCGCCAAGGCCGCCAAGGCCAAGGCCCTGGTCCACCACCTCGACGAAAGCATCGCCTGGTTCGAGAAGCACTATCCCGGCAAGTTCGCGGATGAGAAATTTGTCGACGCCGACCTGCGCAACAAGCGCGCCGCCCACGAGGTGTTCGTCGCCAACTTCGGCAACGGCAAGGGACAGGCGCTGATCGACGCCGGCAAGATCGACGAGATCGCCGACGGCCTCGACAAGCTGTGGCAGGCCACCAACATCCCGTCGACCTTCGAAGTGAAGGCCGCGCACAAGGGGCTGAAGAACCTCGACGCCGCCGCGCACCTGCTGGCCGGCGTGCTCGAATTCATCGCCGACGGCACCAAGCCCTCGTCGTTCGCCAAGCTCGCCGAAGGCGTGGCGCAGCTGCCGGCCGACGGCGGCAAGGTGCTGACCTGGCCCAACGTGACGCTGCTGCCGTTCCTCGCCGACCCCGGCAAGTTCATGGTGCTCAAGCCCGCCAGCACCGAAAGCATGGCCGCGCGCATGAACTTCGACCTGCGCTACCAGACAGTGCCGAACTGGTCGACGTATGAAGCGCTGCAGCGCATGGGCACGTTCCTGCTGCAACGGCTGCAGTTACTGGGCGCGAAGGACTTGATCGACGTGCAAGCCTTCATGTGGGTCACCAAAGATCTGGACTAGGAGGCGGGCCAGCGAACGTGGCCTTCTCTCCCTGAAATCCTCACCACCAACTCAACCGCCACGGCGTCGCCCGGAATCACGGGCGCGCCGTCGGCGTGCTTGAGCGGGAACACCACCCAGAAGCGATCGTAATCGTAGTTGCGCCGCACCACCCCAGCCAGCGCCTTCACCTCGCGTAGCGCCGGGGTGTTCACGCCGCGCACGCTCTTGCCGGCCACCTCGCCCGGCATCACGGGCTGGAGAAACGCCGACCAGTCGGTGGGGATCACGCCAGACCCCTCGCGCGGATCGATCTCCACGATCACCACGGTGCCGCCGGCGGATTCGGCCTCCGCCACGAGCGTGCGTGCCTCATCGTCCGACAGGCGATCGGCCAGCTGCAGCATCCGCGCGGTGGCGCGGATCGCCTCCGCGTTGAGCCACGTCGCCGCCAGCTTGTAGTTGTAGGCGCGCTCGGTCTTGAGGATGCGGGTGTCGAAGATTCCGCCGACCCGCCCGCGCACGTAGGCCGCCTTGCCAATGGCCTCGGCGCGCGCGGCCGTCCACGACAGCCACGCGTCACCTGCCTGCGCCGCACCGCCCAGCACGCCGGCCAGCAACAGCGCCGCGACGATCAGCTTCACTTCGCCTTCCGCCGCGTGATGACGACCAGCTCCTTGCCGCCCATGGCGGTGGTACCCACGGTCATGCCCACCGCTTCGAAGCCCTGGTCCGCCAGCTCCTGCAATTCCTTCTGCAGCGTAGACGTCTTACTGGTGGCGGCGAGCTTGTATTCAAACCGTGCGCCCTTCGCCGATGCGGCCGAGCGCTGCAACACCGCCGCGGTTTCCTTGCCGCCGAAGGTGCTCTCGAACACGGTCTGGCCGACGACCTCGAAACCCGCGTCGCCCGCCTCCTGCAGTTCCTTCTGCAGCGTCGAGGTCTTGGTGGTGGCCTGCACGCGGTATTCGTAACGCTCCGTGGCGCCGGGACCCTTCTCCATCAACACCACCACTTCCTTGCCGCCGATGGAGGTCTCGCCGCCCATCGCCGCGACAAAGCGAAAGCCCGCATCGCCGGCCTCCTGCATCTCCTTCTGCATCGTCGAGGTCTTGCTGGTGGCGAGGACGCGATAGGTCAGTTGCTGGGCGAAGGACGGGGACGCGATGCTCACAAAGAGCGCAAGGGCAATGAGGAGGGTTTTCATGCGTATAAGTCTACAGGGATCAGGGATCAGGGATCAGGGATCAGGGATCGGGGCGAACGTAGATTTCGTAATTCGGGCCGGGCCGCTCGATTGCCGCGAAGCCGGTGAGCGGGAGGTAGAACTCGTCCTGCCAGTCGAAGACGACGCCAGTGGCCGCGAGATCCTGCGCGCGGACGGTGTGGGCCGGCAGGTAGCGCTGCTTCAGCAGCATCGCCGGCGCGCTTACTTGCGCCGTGGGATCGAACAGCGAGATGGGAACGACGAGGATGTCCGGCTCGCCGGGATCTTCATCCACCGCCAGCGACTTGTACGGCGACGGCACGCCCGGTTGTGGCGGAACGAAGTGCAGCTTCGTGGAGCCGCGGCCGATCTCGCCGATCAACGCGCCGTTCGGGTAATGCTCCATCACCCAGTTCTCGGCCAGCACGCGACTGTCGGTGCGCGCGAGCAGGCGATCGAACTGGAAGACGGACCACGCCGACGGCGCGATGATGATGAGCGCAATCGCCCACATCAGCGCGGGCCGCTTCACCTGCGACACGATCAGCGCGGCGCCCAGCGCGAGAAAGGGCACCACCGGCAGGATATAGCGAGCGAAGGTGGTGTAGCCGCTGCCAATCACGAGGTAATAGGTGATCGGAAAGATCGCCACCATCACGCCATCTCGTGGGCGCAAGCCTTTCTTGTCCGCCGAAGCGCATTGCGCGAAGGTGGAAGGCTTGCCCAGGATTCCCAACAACAACCCGATGATGCCCGCGGCCAGCAGCGGGATCCCGAGGCCATAGCGCAGGCTCGAACTGAGATGAACGATCCAGCCGCGGCCGAGATTCACGCCGTGGCCCTGCGACAGGTGACTGGAGATCTCACCGAGCGATTTCATCAGCTCCGGGTAGGAGATCACCGCGAAAGGCGAGGTCATGAAGAAGGCGAGGAACATGACCGCCGGGACGAGCGCGGCCTGGCCGATTCGTGTGGCGAGCGGCCGGGCGTCACGGCGAGTGATCACGACCCAGAGCAACGGCAGCGCGATCAGCGCGGCGTTGTACTTCGTTGACGTCGCCAGGCCGGCGGTGAAGGCGGCGGCTAACCATTCCCTCCCGCTCCCCAATAACCAATAACGAATAACGAATAAGAAAGAAACCAGGACCAGGAAGGTCGCCGTGATATCGGTGACGCCGAAGTGCGAGTCGCGCACGTGCAGGAATGCGAGCGCCAGGAAGAGCGCGGCGACGAGTGCCGTGGTCTCGCCATAGAGCCGGCGCGCGATGCGATACAACACCCACACCGATGCCGTGCCCGCCGCGGCGGAGAGGACGCGCGCGGTGAGGTAGACGGCCGTGGGATCGAGCACCATCATCTGCAGGTAATGCGCCTCGCTGCGATACCAGCCGATCCAGCGGCCGATCTTGAAGAGCGGCACCATGCCGAGCGCCACTTCGTACATGAAGAGCGAGGGCCAGTCGAAGAAGTGCGGGTTGTAATGACGGTTGAAGAACGAGGTGGCCACGGCCACGACGGCTTCTTCGTCGGGGCGGCAGAGCGTTGAGGGCAGGCAGAAGTCGATCGCCCAGTAACGGGCGAGAGCGGCGATCGCGAGGATGAAGACGATCGGCGCATGCCTTCGCACAGCGCCATTGTAGGGCCGGCAACGTCGCTCACGCGGCGCGTCCTGCCTCAGGCTGTTCGCGGAGAAAACCGTGGGCAGGTGCACCCGGGGAACCGCCAGCGATAGTTCCTCCATCCGGCGGTTTTTGGAGCGAATAGCCTGAGGCAGGACGCGGGGCAGCATAGATATATGTGATCCCTCATCAGCCGCATTCTGGCGCCAAAATGGATCCATAATGGTTTATGGCTAAGAAGACTGCGGCGAAGACCGTGACGCTCTCGGTGAAGGATGTCCCAGTGGATTTGGCCGACCGGCTGAAGAAGCGCGCGGCTGAGAATCATCGTTCCCTTCAGGGCGAACTGCGCTCCATCCTGGATGCGGCGGATCACACCTTGTCGGTGTTGGAAATCGCCGCGCTGGTTAAGCACCTCGGGATCAAGAGTCCATCAGAGTCGGCCCAGATCATCCGCGAGGATCGCGACGACCCTCGTCGCTGACGCGAACCGCTATAATCCGGCAACCCTTCCAGGAGGCCCCATGAAGCTCGGACGCCGTCAGTTCCTCGCCAGCGCTGGTGCAGCCACCTTCGCGCTGCGCGCTTCGGTGGCCAAGGTTGGCGCCGCCTTTGAGCAAACCCCTGCGGGCGCGGTCTTCCCCGCGTCCGTGCGGGCGGACTTTCCATCCGTCGCCACGGAGACCTACGTCAACTCAGCCGCGATGCATCCGCTCGGCACGTTCGCGGCCAACGCCGTCAACTCGGTGATGCAGTTCCGCATGCACGGCGCCGGCGACGGGCGCGCGGATTTTGGCGCGGCCAAACAGGACGAGCTGAAGAAGAAGTACGGCGTGCTGATCAACGCCAAGCCCACCGAGATCGCCTACACCGCCAACACCTCCGACGGCGAGAACATCGTGGTCATGGGGCTGTTCGGCGAACTCGGCTCGCCTTCGCTCAGGGCAGGCAACGTCGTCATCGACGAGCTCCACTTCACGACCTCGCTCTACATGTACAAGGAGCTCGAGAAAAAGGGCGTCGAGCTGCGCATCGTCAAGCACCGCAACTGGGCGATCGATCCCAAGGACATGGACAAGGCGATCGACAAGAACACGCGCCTGGTGTCGATGGCGCTGGTGTCGAACGTCAACGGCTTCATGCAC